>DNTA01000270.1 GCA_003500135.1 Cytophagales bacterium
CGTCAAATCTATGATTGTAACGGCCACATCGCTGAAACTGGTCCGTGCTTTCTCGCGGGAAAAATACCCATAATCCGGGGCGTATTTTGTCAGCCGGTCGAACTCAAGGCTTAGGGCAACATTGCCGCATATATCGTAAATAGGGAAATCATTTCTTTTTTCATATCAATTAATATTTAATGTTGTTTTTTTTTGTAAAAACCAAAAGGGAAGCGTAAACCAAACATAATGTTTCTGCCCATCATATTGAGATTCAATTGCTTGGTTACCGACAGATGGTCGATATACGCAGTATTTGCCAAATTACTTCCGATTATGAAGATTTCCAAGTCTTTTCCACCAACAGAAATGCTTGTTCCGAGGCGGGCATTGAGCAAGGTGTAAGCTGACGTAAGGGCTTCATTTTGTCCGGTGCGGTTTTGCTCAAAAAAGTGCATGATTTCAAACGAAAAGTAGGGGTAATTGAGAAATCCCATCTCTTTCTGCTCAAATTTAATTTCTCCTGTAAACCTGTCAGCAGGCGTAAATGTAGGATGTTCAACAGCCTTTGCATCATCGGTGATATTGGCACGTACCAAGCTGTAACTGCCATGAATACCAAGCCAATCAATAGGATGAATATCCAAAGCCACTTCACCACCTGTTAGGATTGCATCATTTTGGACATATTGAAATATCATCCCATCGCCAATAGGGGCATCTTCGTCGGTCATTACGATATAAAGGTAATTGTTTACTATATTGTAGAAGGGCGCTACATTTAAAGTCGCCCAATCGGTGTGCAGGTGATATGTAAGGTCTATCTGATAATTACTTTGTGCATCCAATTCCGGGTTGCCTCTTTCGTACCTGCCGGCATGGAGACCGTTTTGGGTGAGCTCCGGTAAATTGGGCGATCGAAAACCACGCGCTATATTAGCTTTTAAGAACTGGTTTACAGAAAAGTTATATGTAACACCCAATGAACCATTCACATTGTTATAGGTATTGTCAATCTTAAATCGGTCTGTATTGGCAGTTGGCATGGGAAAAGACGCCATATTTCTGTAATCGTAACGCAAGCCGGTGGTAAGTGTAAGTTGTTCAGCCAATTGAAAATCTCCAATGGTGTATAGCCCAACGTCGTTTATTTCTGCATCTGGCATGGGAACACTCGGTTTGGTCTCGTCCGCTTCATTTTTAATATGGGCTCCATTTACGCCAAAAACAAAGTTGTTATTTCCTGAAGGTACATTTAGTTTCGCATTGTAAGTAAAGGTATTCAACTGCATAGAAACGAGCAGGGGTTGTACTAACTGATCCTGGTCATTAATACCCCCGCCAACCAACTCACGGGTATTAAGCTGGTACCCTAAGTCGGCATTAATCGAATTTTTACCTAAAAAAACCGTATTGTTTGACGATATCATATGATTTACAAGGTCTTGGTACCACACTTCATTTTTTCGTTTTTCATTTAACAAGGTTGATGCCAATGGGTTTGCGAACAGGTTAATTTGGGGTCCATTTTGAATGCCATATTCGGCATCCGTATAGTTGTAGTTTAGAGAGAATATGCCGTATCCAGTCCTGAATCCGGAATTTAAGGTGAAGTTGTTCTCATTAATACGGGTATTACCTACCGCATCTTCTTTGCCATCTGTAAAATCTTTATGTGATTTCAAGCTGCCCCTCGCGCCAATAAAGAACTTATCATGGCTGCCCTTTACACTCAGGCTGTTAAGGTATCCGGTTGTGTTGGTAAAATATTGCGAAATAAAATCGCCTTCAATACTATTAGGTCTTGCTGGCAGTTCCCTGATCACGTTTATTATGCCTCCCACAGCATCAGAACCGTACTGTAGTGAAGCCGGCCCCTTGATAATTTCTACATGGGAAGCAGTAAACTCGTCAATCAGATATGGGTGATTAGTTGAAAATTGAAAAACTTCCTGTTTTATGCCATTGTTGAGCATTACCAAATTAGTGTTCGATAAGCCGCGAATTACCGGTTGTCCCCCTCCAATTCCAAAACTAGAAAAATATATACCGGGTGTACGTGAAATAACTCGAGATAAGTTAAGTTCTCCTGAGCTTACCAACTCTTTTTTCATTACTGTTTCAATAGGATAAGATACTTCATCTCTTTCTTTCAAAAAACCTGCCGAAACGGTGATTTCTTGAAGCTCAAGCGGTGATTCCACCAGGATTACATCAATTATGTAATCTTCTTCAGAAGCAGCTTCTGTCAAATTAATGGTTCTTGATTGAGCTTTATATCCGATATAGGTGTAAACCAGTGTTAGTACTTTTAGGTTGGGAGGTATAAAAAGTTGGTAGGCACCATCTTCCCGGGTTAATGTACCTGTTTTATTCTCGTACAAAAGTACATTTACCTCTTCAAGTGGTTTTCCATCCTGATTGCGCACTACACCTTTTAATTGTATTTGGGCATAGGCGCTGCTAACAATCATTAGCAAGAGCGTAAGTAGTGAAAATCTTTTAAACATCTTTCTTAGGTCAGTTAGTCGAATTTAGAGTTCAATAGTCCGCATTTAATAATTGATCTTTTAAATGCAACACAGTTGCAATATCAGAAAGGATGTATTATTGTACAATGATATATATCACAGCTGGCTATTTTCTGAATAATTATGTAGCATTATTTCTGTTCATCCAATTTAGAAGCTTACATTTCGTGGTTTTGGGTCCTGTCAGTAAACAGGTTAGCTGATATGTATTATTGGTTAGCTCATCATCTTTTTGATTGAAATGGGGATTTTTTATGTAGTGCGTATTGATTAATTCTTCGTAAACATAATAGTAGAAAAGGCAATAAAGATAATCGCCCTGATCTGGTCTTGTATGCGAAGGTAGATTGCCTAAATTATTAAGTTCGCTTTGGAAATCCTGAATTTTTCTCACCATGCCCACTTGAATGTCAAATTGAATAGATTTTTTGCCCGGTCATTTTCAATTACATCGTATGGTGGGTACTTCAAAAATTTGATCGTCATAAAGGGATAGATAACCTTATTAAAGTTTGAATTAATATAATCGAATGGGACTATAAAACATTGATGAGCAAACTGGTTGTCATTGGGGCTGTATTCCTGATTATTCATTTCATTGAAACCACCACTTCCATGCTTTTATTCGGTTTGATAACAAGTTATATTTTTTCACTTCGAAAAAGATCGGTACAGGCAAAGGTGATATCATGACACATTTTGTGTAAATAGCATAAATCTTTTGTCACACATGCCTGATCACCATTATAAAGCTATACCCAAATCAAGGATCGCCACTTTTGATGTGTATGAAGTGGGGAAAACGAAACATCATATAAGCGCACTGCTGGAATGTGACGTGACGGACAGCCGGCTAAAATTGAAGCAGAAGAAATCTGAAGGGAAGAAGTGGTCCTTCAATGCCTGGCTACTGAAAGTTATCGGCAATACCATTCAAAACTATCCGGAAGTGGCCGCCTACATGGCTTCCAAAAAGAAACTCATCATTTTCGATGATATCAACATCACCATGGTAGTGGAAAAGGAACTTAACGGTGAAAAAGTACCAATACCCCTGACCATCGATCAGGTGAACACCAAAAGTGTGGAGGCGATCACCATGGAAATTGAAGTTGCCAAAAAGCAAAATTTCTCCACGGAAGACATTGTATTGCACCAAAAATCAAATAAAGGAGAACGGTTTTACTACCTCCTGCCAAAGTTTCTCCGGCTTTTCATCTGGAAGTATGTGCTGGGTCATCCAAAGGTGGCTTACCGGAAGATGGGCAATGTGGTAGTTACCTCGGTGGGTATGATGGGCCGGATTAATGGTTGGTTTATTCACAGCTCGGTTCATCCCATATCCTTCGGTATCGGCTCCATTATGAAAAAGCCATGGGTAGTTGACGATGAAATCTGCATAAGAGAGATTTTGAACATGACCATTTTGCTCGATCATGACGTGATCGATGGGGCGCCCATGGCCAGGTTTGTGCAGGAGCTCGTAAAGAACATCGAAAAGGGCGTGGAGCTTTAACGACCTGAGAGTACATGGCGCACAGCCATTATCATGACATTATCGTCTTTGATCTGATACGGCTTTTGGAATCTTCATCTTATGATGCTCACGATCAGTTCCAGACCCAAAGTGTCAGGGGCAAAAAGCTGAATTTTTATTCCTACTAAGATTTTGGGTTAAGCCACCACCATACAGTGAAAGGTCAAACGCGACTTTCCGTATTTTTCCAATTATTTTGTAGGTTTATACCATGAAAAATCTAAGAAACCAAGCTACGCTACTCATCATTATCATCGCACTTTTTGTACAGTGCCGGGAGCCTGAAAAAACTTCTACACCGGACACCAATCGTCCCAATGTGCTCATCATCAATGTGGATGATCTGGGCTATGGCGATGTGGGTGCTTATGGCGCTACCATGGTCAAAACCAACCATATTGACCGGCTGGCCAGTGAAGGCCGGAGGTTTACCGACTTCCATACGGCATCTGCCGTTTGCTCGCCGTCGCGCTATGCCCTTCTGACCGGCGAATATCCCGCCCGTATCGACCTGTTCGGCGCCATGTTTTTGCGTGAGCCGCTAAAAGTAGACACCTCCAAAATGACCATCGCCAGGGTGATGAAAGCCGCCGGCTATGCCACCGCCGCGATAGGCAAGTGGCACCTGGGCTTTGGCAATGAACGACCCGTGGACTGGAACAAGCCCCTCAAGCCCGGTCCGCTCGAGCTGGGCTTCGACTACTTCTTCGGCGTACCCGTGCTCAACAGCCACCCGCCATTCGTCTATGTGGAAAATCACAATGTGGTCGACTACGACCCTGAGGACCCTTTCGTCTACGGTGAAAAATCGGAAACGCGGTGGTTTCAGGAGAAGTTCGGATTGAGCGAAATAGGAGGGGCCAAAGCAGCCCACTACCGCTTCGATGACCGCGATGTGGGTACCACGCTCAAAGACAAAGCCATTGAATATATCAAAACACCACGAGAGGAGCCGTTTTTCCTTTACCTCGCAACGACAAATATTCACCATCCCTTCACCCCGAGGCCACAATTTATCGGTACCAGCGAAGCCGGCCGGTATGGCGATTTCATTCACGAGCTCGACTGGATGGTGGGAGACATTCTTAATGCGCTCGATGAAGAAGGGCTGACCGAAAACACCATGGTGATCTTTACCAGCGACAATGGCGGTATGCTCAACCAGGGTGGTCAGGATGCCTATGCAGCCGGACACCGGCAGAATGGTAAGCTGCTCGGGTTTAAGTTTGACGCCTGGGAAGGCGGCCACCGCGTACCTTTTATCGTACGATGGCCCGGTAAAGTACCTGCGGGCACCGTGAGCGATGAGCTATCATCCAATGTAGACCTGCTGGCTACCGTAGCTGCCGTAGTAGGGCAGGAGGAGTTGGCGGCCAAAGCTCCTGACAGCCATAACTTTCTTCCGGCCATCACCGGCGATCCGGAAAAACCCATACGTGACCATCTGATCATTGCCGCCAATAGCAAGCAACATTTATCTATTCGTAAAGGTAACTGGATGTACATTCCTGCACAAGGGGGAGGCGGTTTTACGGCTCCCAATGTAGGCGATCACACCTTTGGCGGTCCGGCGGCATTTCCTTTTACCGGCCAGCAAAATAGTGATATAGAGGACGGCAAGATCAAAGAAGACGCCCCGCCGGCCCAGCTCTACAACCTGGAGGAAGACCCTTACCAGAGCCGGAATGTGTACAACGACCATCCCGAGGTGGTAGAAGAACTGCAACAGTTGCTCGACCAGACCATGGGTAGGTAAGGAAGTAGTGAGTAAAACTTAAGAAACAAGGCAAGCAGGGGTGTGGGTTCAAGAGTTCATGGGTTCANNGTTCAAGGGTTCATGAGTTCAAGGGTTCATGAGTTTAAGGTTCTCCTCCCTACGTAAACTTCGGGAGGCAGGGTGGTTCAGGGGATATGTATTGCAAATGCAGATCAAAACTTAGGAAATTTTGAATGTGTTTGCAACGCCCCATTGATATCGATATTTATTTCAGCCTTCACGCCATTACGACCGGACTTTTCAATTTGTTGAATGGCAAGGAGAATAATGATCAGAGTCCGCACGGCGAGACTCTGATCGTGGGTAGGGGTTCAAGGGTTCAACAGTTCAGTGGTTCAGATGTTCAGTGATTCAGAAGTTAGAATTTGGTGGATGGGTTGATTTGTTTATATATGCACAGAGCTCAAGGCTCGAAGCTGGAAGCGCGAAGGTATTAGCTCATGGTTTATGGCTCATGGCTCATGGCGCTTCCGAATCTTTACAGTATCATTAAGGAAGATGGTTGATTGGGGGATTTGACGAATGTCTCGTTTATCAATTCGCTATCCCCTGAACGCTGAACTCTGAACCTATATTACGCCGTTGCAGGTGTTGTCACCTGCAACTCTCGTAGGTTGATTCGTGTATTTGTTGAATGTCTTGTTTATCAATTCTCTGACCCTGAAATTTAAATCCTTCAATAACTAGCTGATTGAATCTTTCTCGACATTCAGAATCATTATTGGCCTTGATCAAAAGGCGTTAAGAAATTTGGGAAGTGTAGCGTTAAGAAAAGAAATGCAATCAGTTCAAGAGTTCATGGGTTCAATGGTTCAGAGGTTATCAATAACATTTATAAGTAATCGAATTGACAAAAATCGAAGATTCGCAAGGGTTTGAAGCGCATGCCTTGTGCGTATGAGCAAATGAAGAGCCCGCCCGGTTCGGATGAGAATTCTGATAAATCCTGAAAGGATTTCATAAGAGCTTGAGGGCAAACGATCACCACAGATTGTATTCTGCTCTTTATCCTTAAATGTCATTTACCGGATTTATGTCATTACATACGCGCAAGCAAAAGGGATTTTTG
>DNTA01000151.1 GCA_003500135.1 Cytophagales bacterium
TTTATCGGATGATAGTAATTAAAAATTATGACTTGAATATTAATGTTGAAATCATTACCAAGTATTTTTCCCTTGGAATTTCGAAATGTAATGGCAATTATTTGTGTATTTTCATAACTCATTAGGTGTTTTCAATGTAATAATTAGGGGGCTTCATTCAGACACATTAAGCATTTTGGGCAAATTACAGGTACGTTTTAAAATATGATCAGGGCATTTTGAGGTAGAACATTTATATCAATTTCCGGATAGTGGTTTTTATCTTTAAATAGTCTTTTCAAACTTACACTTTTCAAAAATATCTCATTGCCATTGGGATTGAAAAACAGATTACCCCGTTTCATCCGAAAAATTTTTGCTGCCTTTAAAAGAATACATTCAACAATTAGAAGGATTAATGGTTGTTAAAACGACTAAACTGCTGTAAAATGAAAATAAGTACTTTCATCTACATAGGATTAAACCTGATTTTATTCAATCTCATCAAGCTGGAATCGGAAGCTCTCAATCACGTTATATACGCAGTGTGCATATTAGGTATCCTATCTTTGGGCATAGCACATGGAGCTATTGATAATATTTTATATGGCGCCCGACCAGGCAGAAATAACACCTTGTTCATTCTAAAATATTTGACCATCATCGCATTATTCGCAGTTGCCTATCTTTTGGTTCCCAATATTACTTTTCTCTTGTTCTTTGTAGTATCGGCCTACCATTTCGGTCAATCGCAGTTTGTTGACTTTAATATTCCATCTAAGTGGCTAGCAAAAAGCTTATACTTATCGTGGGGGTTGGTAGTCCTGCTTATGGGCGTTGCCCTTAACAAA
This sequence comes from Cytophagales bacterium, assembly GCA_003500135.1. Classification (GTDB taxonomy): domain Bacteria; phylum Bacteroidota; class Bacteroidia; order Cytophagales; family Cyclobacteriaceae; genus UBA10427. Next base: position 831 of record DNTA01000151.1, read on the forward strand.
GCAGAGCTTGCACCCTTTAACAATGAATACTTTGCGGAAATGGCCAGCTTTTCAATTTTGATTGATCACGCTTACACGTTTTTGGTTGTTTCCTCTGCAATATTTCTTATAACATTAGTATTCGCATTTAGCAAGTCATTTCTAACCACGCACGAGCTTGTTCGTGAATTGTATATTCTCGCTTTAATGGCGCTCTCATTTTCAGTACTTCCTACCCTTGTCGCCTTTTCATTGTATTTTGTTCTGCTGCATTCATTAAAAGTTATTTCTCAGGAATATGAATACTGTAAGCGGGCTTTTCATATGAATTCAATTATGAAGTTCATAAAACTTTTCCTTCCGCTTACCCTGGCGTCACTGGCAGGCATGGTAGTAATTATCGGCGCATTGGTATTTTTCAATTACAGTGAACTCATCCCTTTTGCTTTGCTAATCATGCTTTCCTGTATCACGATTCCGCACAGTCTGGTCATGGAGAAGTTTTATGGGGTAAAACATGCACATTCAACTTAGATTTTATCTTTTAGCATTTCTTAATTATGAAAGGCTTCCATTGAGATAGTAAAATAATCAGCGCTCATATGAGAAAGGAACGCATGCCATACAAGATAAGACATCGATTCCTATAAGATGACCATAGTTCCGGTATTATGCCAAAAAGTTGAAACTTTACTCACCATTACCTGTTAAAACTATTTATACCAATTCAAAACAATCTGAGGAACATGAATGATTTAAAAGGTAAAGTGGCCCTGATCACGGGTGGGAGCAAAGGTATTGGATATGGCATTGCGGAATCGATGCTCCAACAAGGCATGAAAGTAGCGATCACGAGCAGATCGCAACAGGCAGCCGATGATGCGGCAAAAACACTTGCAGGGATTGATGGTGGAGAGGTGCTTGCACTTGAGTCCGATGTGCGATCGATGGAATCACAAGAGAAAGTGGTTGCCGCTATTCTGGATAAATGGCAAAAACTGGATATCGTTATTGCCAATGCCGGATTAGGCAAATTCGGTTCGATTGAAGACCTGGCCCCTGATCAATGGAACCAAACAATAGAAACAAACCTTACGGGTGTTTTCTATACCACTAAAGCCACCTTAAATGCTTTGAAAGAATCGAAAGGTTACCTGATCACAATCGCCAGCTTAGCCGGTACCAATTTTTTTGCAGGAGGATCGGCCTACAATGCCAGTAAATTCGGCCTGGTGGGATTTTCGCAGGCCATCATGCTCGATTTGAGACAATACGGCATCAAAGTAACCACCATCATGCCGGGTTCGGTGACCAGCCACTTTAACGATCACACCCCTAACCCTGACGATGCATGGAAAATCCAACCCGAGGACCTTGGGCAAATGGTAATTGACCTGCTCAACATGCACCCACGTACTTTGCCTAGTAAAATAGAAGTGCGTCCAACAACACCTCCGAAAAAATAGATTGTCAAATATTAAGGCATAAAAGAGGCTGTCGGCTTAAGCCAACAGTCTCTTTTTTTAATCCCATTGATCACTGGCAATGCCAATCGATCTGACTACTTTTGCACAACATGGCACTACCCGAACACGTCGACACTGTTAAGCGATATCAGCGCTACTTTAAAAAGCTCATCGAGCTGGAGCGCAGGGAAGAAATGGATTTCCATCTCAATGAAATCCTGTCAATGCCTGGCAAGCAGCGACAAAAAAAGGGTCGGGCCATACTTTACCTTACCGGCAAAAATAACGGCAGTGGCATTGGTGGCGTACAACTTGTGCGCCTGACAGGCATCAAAGAGCTGCCCGAGACTGAGATCGGGATCGGCGACCTGGTCATTCTTAGCTCAGGCCAGCCCAATGGCGAAGAACCCCAGGCTTTTGTCACAGAAAAAAGTCCTTTTCACCTCGTTGTAGCTTACAATGTCACACCTCCGCCCTATGTGTACAGAAAAGGCGTGCGCATCGACCTGTTTGCGAATGATGTCAGCTTTCAGCGCATGCTCGATGCATTATTTATGTTAAAACCGCATCAAATCATCAGCGACCTATTACTGCTTGATCGTACACCCAGAATGGCCGATGAACAGGAAGAAGGAAAAGAGGTAGAACAATTTTCTGTGAAATGGCATAACCGCAATCTCAATCCAAGCCAGCAGCAGGCAGTAAAAAAATCATTGGAAGCCAAAGACATTTTCCTGATCCACGGCCCACCTGGCACCGGCAAAACGACCACGCTGATCGAGTCCATTTGCCAGCACCGGAACATACCACTAAAACTACTGGCAACAGGTGACAGCAATACGGCGGTAGACAATATGGTGGAAAAACTACTTCAATACAATGTTCGCGTATTACGTATTGGCAACCCTGCCAGATTGAATCCAAAACTGGCTTCAACGTCGCTTGACCACCAGTTGCAGGAAGACATCGATTACCAGCAGGCTATCGCCTTTAGGGAGCAAATTGCCGGACTACGTGACAAGCAGCATGAATACATCATACCCAGCGGGCCCAACAGGCGCGGCATGAGCGATCAGGATATCATTAAGTATGCAAAGCGCGGTGGAATGCATCGCGGAGTTCACGCCACAAAAATTCAAAAGATGGCGCAATGGCTCCATGCCCAACATAAAATCAATAAACTGCAGGAAGAAATTGGTATAATTGAGCGCAGGACCATTAGAAAGCTGATCCAAAATGCTGAAGTGGTCTGTGCCACCAACGTCTCTGCCGGTAGCGATGTGTTGGCCGATTATCGTTTTGATATTGCCTTCATTGATGAAGCTACCCAATCCATTGAACCCTCCTGCCTTATTCCCATGGTCCGGGCCAAAAAATGGATTTTGGCTGGCGACCATAAACAATTACCACCAACCGTTTTAAGCCGCGAAGCGCAAGCTTTATTACACACACTTTTTGAGCGCTGGATGGAAAAGTATGAAGATAAAATTTCGCAATTGCTCAATATCCAGTACCGTATGCATGACGATATCATGCGTTTTAGCAATGAACAATTCTATAAAGGTCGCTTGTTGTCAGCGCCTTCCGTCAAAAGGCATGACTTGACCCAACTGAGCGGCTTTATTCGCCTGGAACAGACGGATAATATGACCAATGCCCTAACAGATCCGGATAAACCGGTTGTTTTTTGGAATATTGAGGGCCAGGATCGCCAGATCAAAGATTCTTTTTCTTATTCCAATATCAGTGAACAGGAAGCCGTATTAGAAGCGGTGAAAGCGCTTATGGGTTGCCGTCTCTTTCCGGAAGATATTGGGATCATCTCACCCTATGAACAACAGGTCAATCAATTGAAGGAGAAACTGGGAGATACCGGGATTGACATCAAAACAGTAGACGGTTTCCAGGGAAGGGAGAAAGAAGTGATCGTTATTAGCTTTGTGCGTGCCAATGAATCGGGGCAACTCGGTTTCCTCACCGACTACAGGCGATTAAATGTGGCTCTGACCAGGGCAAAAAGAAAACTGATTTTAATCGGTAATGCACCGACATTAAGAAACGATGCTCATTACAAAAAATTATTGGAGAGAGTTACAATCCTTGATTAAGATGAGTGGGCAACGATCAACTCGTAATACTGCTCAAAACTTAAACTATTGCAGTTGATTAAAATGTGGGATGTACAAGATTCGAACCTGTGACCTCCACGCTGTCAACGTGGCGCTCTAAACCAACTGAGCTAACATCCCGAGGTGCCGCAAAGTAAAGAAAAAAACATTCGTTCTGTCAAGAACTAAATGATTTTTCAAAAATCATAAAGCCCGCGACCATTATCCACGGACTTTATACAATATATTAAGGCTACAGTCTATTTCAATGCTTCCAGCGCTTTATCATAATCCGGTTCCTGCGCAATTTCAGGCACTTGTTCCGTGTAAATCACCTCTCCATCCTCATTGAGGACAATAACAGCCCTAGACATCAACCCCTTCATAGGGCCATCTGTGATCTCAACGTCATATTTCGAGGTGAAGGAATCATCTCGCATTTCTGAAGCTGTGATCACGTTTTCAATACCCTCGGCCTCACAAAATCTTTTGTGGGCAAAAGGTAAATCTTTGGAAATACAAAGCACAACCGTATTCTCCATTTTTACCGCATCCTGGTTGAAATGACGAACCGAAGCGGCACAAATGCCGGTGTCAATGCTTGGGAAAATGTTTAAAACGACTTTTTTACCAGCAAAATCGCTTAAACTCATATCTGACAAATCAGATTTGGTCAAGGTAAAGTCTGGCGCTTTTGTACCTTTAGCCGGCAAATCGCCAGCAGTGTGAATTTCATTTCCTTTTAATGTAATAGTTGCCATAGTTGTTTGAATTCTTTGTTAATACATATTGACAATTAGAACGAATCAATTACAGATATGTTAGAAAATTTTTGAAGGATAAAAAATATTGGGGTTTCCTCGCATTTTTTGACGAATGTCATATGCATTTTTTATAAAAACTTATAAATTAAAAATAATTCATCATGACGACCTAGTCATGTGCGAAATGCATAAACCTATGGACTAACTAAAATTATACTGACATGTCAAAAATAGGCACATTAGATTTCACCGGCATATCCGGTCACATATACACATTTAATGTATACCCTTTCAAGAACGGCCACTTATCAAATAAGGAGGCCGTTTATATTGTAACGCGGCGCCTTGTTAAAGCTGATTCTCATGTAGAACATATTTTAAGTTATGTGGGGGAGACGAATGATCTGGCAAAAGAATTTGCCAGTCACCCTAAAGCCGATGAGTTGGAAAAAGATCAGGTCAATAGCATTTGTGTATACTGGGAAGACCACGATGATACCCGAGCCAAAATAAAGAATGACCTGAAAAAACGTTATCATCCGCCGAGAAACGATTTTGAGTAATTAGACAATAAGGGCCGCCTGATTGCGGCCTTTTTAATTGTCTCACAAATCTTCATTCCTTTAAAAAATGTATTTCGACAATAAAGGGTTGTGGAGAAAAAGAAAGAATGAAAATGATCAACGCCAGCCAACCAATGATCTTTCTATTCATATCCAAAGGTTGCTCCTCCAGAGAAGGCGGATGGTAAACCCCTAGTATACGACCAATAACAAAAGCAAATACCAAATAAAAGCCATATTGCCCGTCCAATGACAGCCAGGAGGCTATACCATATTGAAGGATAAATATCCAAATGGCCAGTAAAATTCGTTTGGTAATATCGGGCTCAAGCCTCATAAACGTGAAAAATAGGAAACCCAGATATAATATTGCACTTATTAATGTGTCTTCCAGTGGAGCTTCCGGATTCACTACTCCCAGGCCAGCAAAGAATACGAAAGTTAGAAACAATATTTTGAACACGACCTTGCTTTTTTCATAGCCCAGCAAGCCATACAGCACATGCCCCCCATCCAATTGGCCAATGGGGATTAAATTGAGCGCCGTGAAGAACAATGCAAGAAAGCCAGCAAATAGAAACGGATAATGATACATCTCGTAGTGGCTTGGTATTCTCGATTTGTCCTCCACCACATACGTTTCATAAAAAGAGAATATCAGGTTATGGCCGAGCGCAATACTCATTTCATTGTTAGCACGTGCTGAATCAATGTAGCGCTCTCCATACTCCATGTATTCTGGATGAATATCCATCAGATAAGATTGATCAGGTAGGTTGGTAAACCCATAATGGATCAGGGCTATAGCTACTACAAATCCGGCTATGGGACCGGCTACTCCTACATCAAATACCTGTTTGCGACTGTTAATGCGCTCTTTGATACGAATAAAAGCCCCCATAGTGCCTATAGTTGGCATAATACTTCCCAGCCACATGGGAATATAAAAAGGCAAAGTGACTTTAATATTGTACCAACGCGCCGTCAGATAGTGTCCCATTTCGTGGACGGTAAGGATACCCAGGAAAGGCACACTGAAATAAAGACCTGTCATCAATTCAGACCAGGTCAGTGGTTGTTCTCCAAAAAACAGGAATTTACCATGCGTCCACTCGGCGCCTGAAATAGTGGTGGTGATGAAGGTAACAATAAAAAGCAATATTTGTATTCGTAACGATTTAGACTTCAACATCAGGGAGTAATTCTTTGCTCAACTTATTAACAGGTACCAGTACACTATTGATACCAAGGGCCTGTGCAGCCTTGATGTTTTCCTGGTTGTCATCGAAAAACATCGCTTCTTCCGGTTTGGCGCCTATTGTTTCAAGCACGTATTCATAGCAGCTCATTTCCGGTTTTCGATGACCTATTTCATAGGAATAAAATACGCTGTCGAAGATATCGTGTGGTTGTTCAATACCGGTATCCTTCCGGAACTTTTCATGAAAATCTACAATATGCAAATGGTTGGTATTGCTAAGCATATGAATTTTATAGGCTTTACTTAACTCTTTTAGCCAGTCGATGCGAAACATGGGTGTATTGCCTATCATAGCATTCCAGGCCTTGTCAATGTGGCGATCTTCAACGTCTTTGTTTGCAAGCCGGCAAAGCTCTGAACGAAACGCCTCAGAGCCGATCTCCCCTCTTTCATATTGCTTAAAGAAAGGAGCCTGTAGATATTGAGCTGTGAGTTGCTGCTGGTTTACGCCAAAGAGTCCGCTCATTTCAATGAGTGTCTTTGTTACATCGAGGTTGACGATCACTCCTCCCAGGTCGAATATCAGGTGCTTGATTGAATTATTTTTCAATTTTGTGTTTTTGTTTGTGATTTAGTGCGCAAATATCTAATATTGCACTCCCATTTCCAAGGAGGTATTCAAGCAATCGCTTCCCTAAGAAATGAGGGCCCATAGCTCAGTTGGCCCTGACGAAGCAAGGCTTGTCAGGATGCTGACGCATTAGAGCAATGGTAATCAGGTTACGATTCCTGATCAAAAAACAAAATCGGGCCCATAGCTCAGTTGGTTAGAGCACCTGACTCATAATCAGGGGGTCCCAGGTTCGAGCCCTGGTGGGCCCACAAAAAAACCCGGTACAGCCGGGCTTTTTATCAAATCACCTAGATTCAACTACCTCATTTTCCAGACTAAGTTTGGTTGCTCCCGGTTTAATTTCAGGTAATTCAATAACAAAACGACAGAAATATCCATATTTTGTTTCTATCTCAACCTTACCTTCTAACGTTTCAAGGGCTTTGCCGGCTATAAACAAACCTAACCCGTTACCTTTAGAAAGTTCATTCCCTATAAAAAACATATCCCAAACCTTGTCCAACACATCTTCTTGTATTCCACTACCATTATCTTCAATAGTTATTTTGATTTGGTTATGAGAAAATGAGGTGATTTTGATCTTCAATTTTGGCCGCTCCTCTGTGGTATATCTGGAGAAAAAAATGGCGTTTTCAATAAGATTAAGAAAAAGCAGTTCTACTACATAAGGATAGCTTTTGAAGACAAGTCCCTCCTGAATTTTGATTGAACAATCAATATCAAACTCTTTTATTTCATTTTCAAATTTATCGAGTACACGGTTTATTATAACAAAAAGATCAAGTTGTTGGTAATCCACCGGTTGATGAATATGATTAATCATAGTCAGCTTCTCAATCATTTTTTCCATATCAGTTGTGGTGGACAATATCTTATCGAATAGATCATTAGCCTCTGTATTTAGCGTCATGGATGCAATATTCGCAATGCCCCTGATGGAAGTTAACGGACGTTTCAGGTTGTGGGAGGAACGATATAAAAATGTATCGAGCTCCTTATTTAACATTTTGAGGGATACTGTCTTTTCTTCAACAAGATCTTCCAGGTTCTCATTGATGTCGCGCACTTTCTTATTGGCCTTGGCAAGCTGTTTTTTTTGTTTTCTTAACACACTAATTAAATACAATAAAAGAACTGCAATTGAACTGATCAAAGCAGCCCATAGCATAACGATCAGAAATTGATGTAGTAATTGTTGCTTTTCTTCTTCGCTCTCAATAAGCATGTCTTCCAGCTCATAAATATTAGCGAGATTATTGAGCAATTCATCCACACGGGACTTGTACAACTGATTATTGCGATAAAATTTTTCCTCATTTTCTTCCAAAATCCTGCGAAGTTTTAAAATCAGGTTAATCAATTGCTTTCTTTGATCTAATGTCAATTCCTGACCGCCATTTTCAATTTTTTCGGCTATTAGCTTTGTATAGGTTTCAAACTTTTCCTTATTTAAATCCAATAAGTTGGTTTCCTGTTCTACCCTTTCGAAAAGCGATAGGATGTCTGCCTGCAATACACTATTATCAGTTACAATATATGGATCGACCAAAATATTCCCCTCAATATTACCAGCACGACTTTGAACGAGATCATTGAATTTCTTGTCTAAAGCAAATTTTTCATCCGGATTTAATTGTTTGTAATCCACTGATTTGATAATACTGTATAATACCGTGAGGGAATTGACTGAATCAAGTTTATTGATACTGACGTCTTCCATGTCAACATCCTGGGGTATATTTGAAATATTTTCATCCGCTTCCTGCATTTGAGGTTTATCCAATACCTTATCGAGCGTAACCTCAATTTCATTGCCCCTACCGGTCAATTTTAAAACGTCATAACCTTGTATATTAAAATCCGAAACTAATAAACTGGCCATAACAGGAATACCTATCAATAATTCGCCATTCGAATTAGAGACTTCCGCAATATCGTATTTAGGTATCCTGGTGGTAATACCCACCAAAACATTTTCCTTTTGATCAATTAGCCTGACCATTATGTATTTGGTAACCCTTTGCCTGAGTGTGACCTCTAAAATACCTTTTGAGTAATTCCATGCTTCTACTTCAAATGCATTGCTTAACGATTCAATATGTTTTGGAGGTAACATATCCGAAGCCAATTTAATAAAGGCTAAACCTGAAGAATTTGTTGTGAATTCGATGGAATTTTCGACTTCCATACGTACCTCTGGCAGTGTGTTGAGCTCGATATCATATACTTTAACCTGTACATTGACACTATCCTGCGCAACAATTTGTTGTGTATGGATTCCGAAAAAAATGGACAATAAAAAAACAAACCTGGTCATCTCTACGATCATTAAAGTTGTAAATTACGAATATCCAAGCTTTCCGACCCGTTAAATTACTCTTTTTTGACCACAACCACTTCATGGTTCAAGAAATCAATGGGGTTTTTAGGTATTTCCATTGCTGCGATTGCCACTCCTATCTCCCTATGGCTTATTTTTAGCTTGTACTGACGCTCCATGGGTATGGTAATCGAAAAAGTACCGTTTTCCTTTGTCCTTGTAGTTGCGATGGTTTCCCCGGATTGCGAATCTATCAATTCAAGGATGGCATTCGATAAAATATACAATGAGCTTTTTTCATCCTTGCCATCATCATATTTATATCGCACCACTCCACTGATGTCAATTGGAAAATCAATTTTATTGATCACAATGCCATAAAGGTCGTCATTCAGTTTTTTGGCCATTTCATTTCGGTTGGAAACAAAAATGCCTTGTTTTGAAACGCTATCCAGCACCAGTCCAAAATCGTCATATTTTGTGTTCATGGGGTAACCCGGATTGAACACTTCCTTTTTTGCGTTTTTGAGGTTGATTTGAAATATATCGATCCCTCCCAGTCCGGGATGGCCCATTGATGAAAAATATAAGTTGCCCCTCATTAAAAATGGATGGCCTTCATCGGCAAATGTATTGATATGGGGGCCCAGGTTTTCAGGTGAAGTCCATTTCCCGTTGACTAACTCACTTTTGTACAAATCATACCCTCCAAACCCACCATTCATATCGGAAGAATAATATAATTCTGTCCCCTCTTTATTTATAAATGGATGTTTGATATTGTAACTATTGCTATTGTAAGAAAAAGGGGTTTTTATTGCCCATTCGCCGTTCTGTTTTTCGGTAAAAAACAATCCCATGGTTATTTCATTTTGTCCTGATAAAACGAATGAGCTTGCATAAACCATAATATTGGTATTTGTCGAGAATGATACCCTTCCATTTTGATATTTTGACTGAAAGCTTTTTCCAAAGGGATCAATATCAACTTCATTGTTAAACTTAAATTCATTGATACTGTCCTTGACAAGTTTTGCGGCATACCTGGTCCCAAAGGCTTTGTTGCTGGAAGCATCCACACGTTTAATAGCTTGTATTCTTGGTTTATTCGAAACAAACACCAGTGTATCACCTTTCAAACAGGGGCCGTATTCATCATAATCGGAGTTAATTGGAAGTGGGACGACATGATAATAGGCAGAGTCTTCAAATAAATAACCTGCATTTTGAATCTGCCATATCTTTTTATGGATAAAAATATTGTCCTTATCGAATCTAAGGTATTGCTCATATAGTTCAATAGCCTGATCGTAATCCCCGGCCACAGCCAACGCATCGGCGGCAAACAATATTTCCGGGCCGTTCAGCTCTTTTTCTGCATGTAAATATTTCATAAACCATTCTGCCGCTTTAACTTTTTGATGCAAATGATAAAAAGTAAGCGCTAATCCCAGTACAGCCCTGTGTTCTGAAGTGTCCCGATAATATATACCGGAGTAAATATCATTTGCTTTTGCATATGCCTTAATTTGATAATACCCTTCGGCAGCAGCATAATTATTTTGAAACCCGGAGAAAATGGATGGTTGGGCAACGACTGATATGCCGGAGGTGGAAAAAAATAGTATTGAACAAATTACCATTTTGTGAATCCTATCTGCCATTGCTAACCTTCTGGATATCGTATTTAAAAATATAATTCAGCATAATTTCATGTGAATTGAAATCCCTGCCCTTGTTTGATCCAAAAGCAAAGTCATAAGCATAACCTAATTTCAACTGCGGAAGTAGCATAAATTGAACAATATTACTGATGCTTCGGTCATTGCGATATGAAAGTGCAAGTATCAAAAATTCCTTTAACCTGGCTTCAATATTCAAATCGTAAGAAACCGGCAAGTGGCTGTTATATCTAAAAAGAACGCTGGGGTATAGGGAAAAACCGGAAGATACAGGTATATGATATCTTGTGTATAGGAAAAGGCCGGAAATATCATTGGGGCTTTCTGATAGATTTATTTCCCCTGAAATATTGGCGCTATATAAAACCGGAAGGGACGCCCCGGCTTCAAACCTTTTGCTTTTATAATAAATGCCAGTCCCCACCTGGAAATGGGTGTATCGGAGATTATTACCAGGTATGGTTGGGTCGCCTGCCCCGGGTGGTTGCAATGAGGCATAATCCGATCTGAATAATTTCAGACCGCTTTGTAAACCTAAATTGACAAATCGGCCCGCCCCTAGTCGAATTCTGTAACTGTATATGCCGGAAATAGTGGTTTGCTTATGAATATTGATTTGGTCATGGGCAATATTTAACCCTAAACCAGTATTCATATTTTTAAATAAAGTATGGGCGGTTAAGACCGTAGTAGCCGGGGCGCCTTCAACACCCACCCATTGTTCCTTATGTATCAATGTCAGACTCAGAGCTTCATCCATCCCAGCATACGCTGGATTGATGACCAGCTGGCTTGAAAAATACTGGGTATAAAGTGAATTAATTTGGGCATTTGCAGAAATTATCAAATGAAAAAGAAAAAAAACAGCCGAGTGGCGTTTAATGCAATATCTAATCCGATGATCTGTTCGAAATATTTTCATTTTACCACTTCTACCGCCCCGGTTAATTTGTCCACTCCATCGCCAGGGTTTATTAAAAAGTAATAGGTGCCATTAGGTACAATTCTACCATTATTACCCGTTCCATCCCATACTACACTTTGATTATCATAACCATTTGCCTCAAATATCAAACCACCCCAACGGTCGTATATCTGAACAGTGTTCTCGGGATATTCTTCAATATTTTGGATGTAGAAATCATCATTGATATTATTGCCATCTGGTGAAAATATTTGGCTTGCTTCAATTTTTATCTCTACTAAAAATTGTATTTGAACTGTTCCAATTGCACTTGAAAAAGGTATGCCGTCATCCTTGACAACTACACTTAATTCATCCCTTTCCAAATTACTGTCCAATGATTTATAAATAAATGAAATTCCCATACTATCAACTTCCGATACTTCCGCAATAGCATTATTAAAAACTATTTCAGCCAACGATAAATTATCCCCATCAGGATCACTAGCGTCAATTATGATTTTGACAGGTGTAGAATGACTGGTGATTATCGATTGGTTTTGTACCGATGGGGCGTTGTTTTCAAATGGGCCTACCTCGAAAACACACTCCGAAACATTGCCTGATCCATCCGTGGCGGTATAAACCACTTCAGTTGTTGATTGGGGATCAAATAAATCACCTGGTTTATAATTGCTTTGTAAATCCAATGAGGTGCAATTATCTGATGCAATAGGAGCCTCCCAGTTCACTTCAACAAGCTGGGCGTCAATATTAAAGCCTGAAACCGAGACCGATGATGGACAGAAGTCAAAATCTGGCGGGTAACTATCTTCTACAATAACATTAAAACTACAGGTAGATTGATTCCCATTGTCATCGGTAGCCGTATAAGTAACTGTCGTTGCGCCCAAGGGAAAGATATCGCCGGGTTCGTGGGTACTGGTGAACGCGCTCAGTACATCATTGTCGCTGGCGGTTGGAGGTATCCAGGTAACAAGGTTGTCACAGGTACTGTCGGTTGTCGAGATCACCACATCGGGAGGACAATTCGTAATAACCGGGTTTTCTTCATCGTTTGCAACGGTTACAAAAAAACTACAGGTACTGATGTTTCCTGATCCATCTTCTGCGGTATAGACTACCTGGGTGGTCCCGATTGGAAATACATCCCCGGGATTAAAATTACTGCTTAAATTAACATCGGAGCAGTCATCGGTAGCGCTTGGGGATATCCAGGTAACCGCTCCGACGCCATAAGTGATAATATCCTCAGGACAATTCGCAAACAATGGAGGCGAAGTATCATTTACTGTGACCTGAAAGCTGCAGGTTGCTGAATTACCGTCGGAATCGGTGGCTGTGTAGGTGACAGTTGTGGCGCCCACCGGAAATGTATCGCCTGGATCGTGGGTACTAACAAATGTATCTACACTGCAGTTGTCGCTCGCAGTTGGCAAGGGCCAATTGACTATCTCATTGCAGCCTGGCCCACTGGTACTTACCACGATATCGGAAGGGCAATTAGAGATCACCGGCGGTTCATTTACTTCAGTTACTTCGACCACAAAGTCTTCGGTATCTGGCGGGCTGGCATCTTCATCCCCGTCCTCCACGACCAGGGTCACCGTGCCCGAGGTCGAAGCGCCTTCGGGCGGCGTCCAGGAGACTACCCCCGTGGCGCTTACCGTCATCCCCGCAGGGGCGTTGGACAGCGTCCAGGTGATATCGGTCCCGTTGTTGGCGTCATCCGGGTCGGTGACCCCGGCCGCATAGGTGTAAAGCACGTCCTCGGTGGCAGTCGCCGGCGCCGTGGTGGAGATTACCGGAGGGTCGTTCACCGCGGTGACGGCTATGTCTATTGAAATTTGATTACTGCCATTAAAACCGTCGCTTATTTCAAACTCGACTGTACGGTTTGTTACTGTGGGATTCTCACTTAGGTTTTTATAGGTCACACTTTGCATTACGGACTCCCATTCCGAAAAGGATCCAAAACCACTAATTTTGAGTTCACCCAGAGATGAATTATAGCTGGAGCTAAAACCTGTGGTTGGTGGTAACAACAATTCATCTTCAAGGCTGGCTAACCCACTGGTTATGATGAATGTAGCCTCAGAAAGGAAGGGATCTGAATAAGTTACATTAATTGTGGGAGCAATAGCGACAACAGAATTTTCAACAAAGGTAATGGCGCCTCCCGATCCACTTAAGATAGGAGATTCTAAAGGCCAGGAACCATTTCCTGACAGACAAGTACCTGGTGGATTTGGACTACAACCCGTAATATTAAATATTGAACACACTTGATCTAAGGTAGCATTATTAGAAAGTTGAAATTGATTACTGATACCTAGGACACCCAAACCACATATGAAGGCATCCGTATGGTCTATGTAGATGTCATCATTACTGGATGAATTACCAACGTCAGGAATATCAATTCTTGTAAAACTATTGCCGGAGATAATAAGATCGTCACCGGTACTGAATGTAGCAGTTTCTGTAAAAAACAGATCTCCCAGATTAATTAAGTCGCCGCTAGTACTCAATGTTCCGGAGATATAATTCGAATTCCATATCATCATTCCTACCGTTGCGGTAAGGATTCCGCCTTCAAAAACAGTGATACTTCCCTCGTGGTAAAATACATCATCGTTAAATCCTGCCGGATTATCATTAGGGGGGCCATTATTACCAATATTGTTACTTCCTTTTGTACTGCCAATTTCATTAGGACTCCTGGCGGGACCCCCATTATCAACGTTAGAGTTGATAATAATCTCATGATCTGGTAAAATTACGACATGGTCATTATTTTGCGGAATAGAGGCCGCCGGTCCCGAACCATCCGGATTTAAGGTCCAGGCGTTAGCATCATCCCAGTCATTGGAATAAGGGGGGCCTATTCCATAGTCCCTACTATAATAAGTGGTGTTCATCGACGGACTACTCGGGTCAATCGGGTTAGGGTTACCAATATTTCCATTCGTACAAAAATCTCCATCTGGACAACCTGATCCTGAACCTTCGCAATTTCCGCCGACTGTTGGAAAAGCAGGACATGTAGTTGGACTACATTGCATGCAGGCATCTGAAGTATTTTCAAAATTCCCATCAATATTAACGGCACCGGTACCTGACCACTCTAAACCAGAGATTTCATTTTCAAAGTTTTGCTTACCATTGAGTATACCATTAACAGAAAAAGTTATTGTGCATGGGTTTCCTGAATCACACCCATCATTAACGGCATTAAACTCAATGTTTCCATTTACTGTTACTGTTACACCTGCAGGAATGATAATGGTGGCGCTTCCTTCAGCATTTATTTCCAGGTTACCGTTTATAGAGATATCAAGTGGGCTGTCAAAGGTAAAAGTATCGTTGATTCCCAAATATTGGTTATCGCCTAAGATAAGATTGTCAACTACTCCACCACAACTTCCACTAAAAGTTTTAGCACTGATGCCCGGAAAATTTACCTCGCAATTTTGACCAATAGTTACATTTATATTAAAAAATGCAATTATTAATAGTACAAACCATTGTATTTTTTTGTTACAAATAGTATGGCTCACAATAGTCATTTAATTCTCAGTAGTCATCAATAATCCTTAATTTTCACTTAATATATAATTTTTTATTTAAAGTTATCCATGATTAGAAAATCAACACTAAGTTTAAATTACCTGAAACCTTGAAATTTGGGTTTATAGAAACGGAATGCCTAAAAATCAGATCAACGCTCTTCTTTAGATTGCCTAAATCCCAGGCGCCATTTAATGTGGTGTTACAACCTGCTTCTTTGGATTGTATCGTGAAAGGTAATGACCTGATGGAAATCAGTTTATAAAAAAGTTCGTAAATAACATCCAAAACCACAAAAATTTAACCAATCCACCCAATTTCTTCATGATCGACAGACATTAAAAAACTGATACACAGGCAAAAATACGTAATTTGCTCAATTTAAAAAATCAATTCCCTTTCCTTCTCATTAAAATATTTTTTACAAATGACCAAATTAAGCCCAGAAAATTTAAGGGGTTTCCCGCAGTTCGGAATGCCTATTCCCACAGTTATATTTGACCAATGACAAAATAGTTATGATACCGGCCTTACGTCATATAATCGAAAGAGGTTGACTCTGGAATAATTGACTGAATGTAAGTAACTTTTAGTCCATTTCCGTCATTATTTATTTTTATAATAGAGTTGTCTATATAAGATTTACTAATTTAATTAGTTTCCGCTAAATTTAATAGCATATACCAATGATATGTTTAAAGGATTTAAAGATGCAAGCGTGGTCAACTTCATAGAGAAGTTTAAAACAGATGAAGATTGTAAAGATTATCTTGC
>DNTA01000167.1 GCA_003500135.1 Cytophagales bacterium
GGTTATGGACCACGTTAAGCCCTCCAAACTGGTTGGTGCTGCGAATCTGGATGGGCCTGTATTTCCAGTCGTAGTAGGTAACGGTATGGATGTATTGATCACCGGCGCCTATATCGTAGAGCAGGGTTTTGGTAGCCGTTACCTGCCCTTTCATGCTCGTCCACAGGTCGGCATCGTTATCGGTATACCCGGTTATTCCGGTCTCATAGTCGAAGTCATCGGCGGATGGGGCCACGGAATTGAAGTGGCTCTCATTGAGCACGTCGTAGTCATCATAGTAGGTGACAGTATGAACTTTGAAGTCACCGGATAATTCCGGAAATGAGGTGTTGTCATAGCCTTCTGTTCCGGTTGATGATCTGCTTTCGTAGTATTTTGATCCGGTATTTTCTACTCCGCTATAAAACGTGGTCAGTGCCTGTTCTGCTGCTGTCCGGTCGTTATAGCTTACTTTTCCAGTCATCACCGGGCGGTTCAGGGCGTCGTATTTGGTGAACATCCACTTCCCTTCTTTCGACTGTTCCCCATCCTGGGTTAGCGTCAGGCGGTCCCGGTCATCGTAGATCATCTCTACCCATTCTGCGCCAGGCACTTTCTTGCGGGTCATGCGTTTGCGTCCGTCGTATTCGTATTGGAAGGCAAGGCCTTCGAGTTCTGTGGCTGGGATTACGAAACCCGCTTCTATTCTCGATGAAATATCATTGACTAGTTTGGGTGGCAATACAGTTCTCAGATTGCCATAATCATCATAAACATAATAGGTCTCAGCCCAGTGTGAAGGGTCATAGATAAGTTCATCAGACAAATAGTTGTATTGTCGAACTGATTTAAAATTAATTTGAGAAATTTTTGGTGCAGGAGAAACATCACATACTATTTTTAATATATTTTGGTCAATAAAAGCCCTATAACCAAAAATAGGATTGTTATCATAGTTCGCTTGTATTTCTCCTAAATCAAGATATTCTATATCGCTGGATAAATAATCAGACAAGTCTTTTATGTCGCCGGTTATCAATGGCGCCGCTTGCGAAAGTTGGTAATGCTCAAATGCAATGTGGAAATTTATATTCACATTCTCTTGTATCGATATAGCACTTGAAAAATATGGGAAACTAGATGCTGGGGCAGTAGATAGTTCAGACTTGTCAAAACTATATTTGAAATCTTCAAACTCACGTGTCTTTTCTACATAATCCTGCTCATCAGGGTTTATTAATACTCTTTTTAAAATTACTTCGCCTTCACGGTTTTTATATTCGATAATGGAATTATTGTTTTCATCTTCACTTTGAATTACGACTAATTGATTTGGTTGATAATAATCTAAAAATGTGATCTGATTATTGCTATTCTGCCAATTAATAATATCTTCCTCGATATAATTATCACGATATACAAATTTTAAAGAGTTGTGACCAGGCTGCCATTCTACTCCTGCATTGCCTTGTTCTATAACTCTATCAAGTGGTGAATCCTCAAAAATACTAACGGAATATGGATGTGTTGTTTTTACTACATTCATAGCATCTGTATAAAACAAATTTTGTGAATTAAAGGCGTCCTTTTTATATAAACCATCGTTGTCTTGTGAAACATAGGGAAGATATTTCTTGCTCTCACGGCCAGCATCGTCATATAAATGAAATGTAATTATGTCATTTCCTTTTGGGGAGCCTTTTTTAATAACTGCTTGTTTAATTCTTCCAAGCCCATCATAAAAATTTGTTGATACTACAACAATTTCTTTATCCCCGCTAATAACCACTGATTCAGATGAAGTTTGTGTTTTAGGAGAGTAGGTTTTTATATAATTTTGATCTATTTGGGCAAAACAGTCCAAAACAAATGTAAAAATGAACAATATAATAAGTATATATCGAATAAAATCCATAGCAGTTATGTTTCATTGTTTATAATTATATTCATATAATTGAATAATATTATTATTCATATCTGTTGTCTTGACCAGACGGCTTAAATCGTCGTAATGATATCTAATGAATTCATTGTTTTCATTAATTGATTCCATTAATTCCAAACCATTATATATATAAGTAGTGATACTTGCATTTTCTGGCATTACTCTAATTTCATCCAGTTTAACACTTTCCCCTTTTGCATCTATTCCGACAATTTCCAACTGTTCATTGTTGAAATCCAATAAGATGTTTTTAAATATCCAGCCATCACTAAGGGGTTTCTCAGTTTCAGAAATTATCGATCCGCTATTAACCTCAATTGTTCCATCCTTATAATAGAAATTAATATTGTATTTGCCTGTAAAATGATATTTTGATCTGAGGCTACTACTTAGATTCAATGAATAATTACCAGTTTTAGAATTTCCTGGACCGGCATGATAATGATTATTATATATCCAGAATCTTGTATCGTAAATTTCGAAACTATTGAATGCAAAATCATAATAATCAAATTCCCCTGATGAAATTGCATGAGCAATAGGAAATTCACCATTTTTATCCCAATAATAAAAGTGATTTATCCCGTTCTGAGACGTTATTTGTTTTATTCTATTATTCGTTTCATCATAGTAGTAATTTTGTATTATTTCAAAATCGCTGTCGTTTGTTGGGTATTCCAAGAACTTTGTACTCCTGATAAAACTGTTCTCTAATTTTATATTTTTGTAATTATAATAGTTTTGAACTCCGTCAATATACTTCTTTGTTTCAACGACAAAATTTTTAATATTATAATCTTGCCAAATATCTCCTAGAATCCAGGGCGTTTCTGGTATATAGCTGTATTCAATTTTTATTTCCTGGCCTTCACTATTATAATAGGTTTCAGAAGTATAATTGTTGTGATTTATGGATGTCTCTGGATAATCATATATATATTCAGTTTTAATACCATCTTGAAAAACAATTTTCTTTTTCAACTCATACCTAAAGGTGTATATGTTATAGTCATTCCAAACCGGCATTGTATTCCGTGACCATCCTGGATTATGTTGATTATAATTTTTGACCATTCTTTGTTTAATATACCTGCCATAATCTATCATACCATATTCATATTGCTCATAAGCAACAAGGTCTTCCGATTTATTGTAGAACTCCTTTTTTATTAGCCGCCCAGTTTGAGCGACCGCAATTAATGGCGGTGTGGGCAAATGAAAATCCGTAGGATTGGGACTATTATTGCGATATAAATAAACTGTTTTACCTCGGCCTGGTGTTGAAACTGCAACTTTGCCATAACCAATGTGATATGAATGTGTACTTTGAAAATAATTGCTCTGAGCAGAAGATATTTCATAACCAAAATTCATATTAACAACTCCCATATTACAATTAAAGTCTAATCTATTTAATGTAAGTTGTGGATTAACATATGTTGGAACTCCGGCATATAAACTTGGACTTTCGTATTCAATGTATTTCACTACATCAGGTGAATTTGAATCTGAATTATCAACAATCTTCTTGACACGGAGCCCTCCAACACTCTGTTTACCATCATGGTGTAATTCGTATTCAAATGTTGTAAAACCTCCCGTAGGATAATCTATTCTTTCAAGTATGCCAGCTTTACAATAAGTTTCATTTGGATTTCTATTATCGCCCGTTGAAAATTTTTGACGATTCCACGGTTTATTGGCTCCACCATGAATTAATCCATCATTATTATGTTGTCCATTGTAATATCCCCAATGGTCACGCGCCAAAGAATATCTTCTGGGAAGGCTCATTGAATTATATGTAAAGCTATAATGCTTCCTATTGTGATTATAGCAATCATACTCATCTATATAATCAAGCCTTAAACGTCTCGTATCAAAATCATGATTATATAATGAAGATTCGCTAGTACTAGTGAAGTAGCTTAACGAAAGATCAAATATTTTGCACCTATTTCCATAGTTTATTTCTATTTTGTCTATTGCTTTAGCATTAATACCAGTACTACTAAGTACAGAATTAAATCCAGTTAAATCAGTTCTATTGGCGCTTTTTTCAGCATGAAAAGTAACTGTTTGCAAACCAGATGATGTAGTGATCGATGATAACCTTACAGCTTCTACAGAATTAGTATTTAAGTTTGTTGAAGCAATATATGGCGTTATTTGGCTTTTTAGTTTTCCAGCGCCATCAAATTGAGAGATGTGTGCTATTCTATTTCCATAACCATAAGCTTCAGCAGTATAATTAAATTCAATAAAATCATTACCTCTTGGTGTTTCGATTCTTGTTAAATACCATGCAGAGCTGGATATTTTATTATCTCTTACGTTGCCTGAAGATGTAACATAATTATGTTCAGTTGCATTAGTGCCCCCAAAGAAGTATTTTATTCCGTCTGGGGTAATTACTTCCCATGAATGACTGGTACGCCTTATGATTTTCAAATCTGAAATCGGAACCATAAAAAAATTTCGATGCTCGTCAAAAATAAATTTTGCCGAGTAACCTCCTACATTTATCGTATATATATCACTTTCAGTATCATTTAGACCATTTGCAACATCTGTATACCTATTCCAGCAGTCATTTTCATTTCTAGGATCGGATAAATCATATGAAAAAGGACAATTAGGATCACCTGTACAAGTATTTAAGCAATCTGGCATTCCATCGCTCCACCAACCATTACCCCAGCAATCAGATACATTATCGCCATAATCTTTAAAACCTTCATCAGGCCCGCCTCTTACTATTCTGCTAATAACACCACCAGCGCTTAACCTCCAACCGAGCCCTACCCAACTTGCAACTTCATCAACACGAATTCCACTACTATGATAATCTAAAGATATGGCAACCTTGAGCTCTCCTTGTGAAATTTCATAAATAGGAATAGAAATATTTGCAACACCCGTATGATATGAAACAGGTATATCACCAAACTTTGATATAGCGGCAGGATTTGGAGATGGAGTAATAAAATCCTCCGGATTTAATTGTGCTTGTGAAATGTTATATAATGATAAACCAAGCAAAAATGGTATGATTCTCATAATCATTATCTATTTTTATATTTTTAATATTACTTTTCTAGTATTAGAAAATTCATAATTTAACTCCAAACCTAAATA
>DNTA01000012.1 GCA_003500135.1 Cytophagales bacterium
CCAGTTTTTAGAAGTACCCTGTGGTAAAAAAAGGATCGATCAAAAAAGTATACTGCCATATAATATCGAAGCATTTCGTAAAAATGGAGAAAGGTTTTGGGCAGAAATTGAAACGAGAAAATTCGAAAAAGATGGACAGGCGCTGCGGGTTACTGCGATAAGGGGTATAAGTCGTCACAAAAAAACAGAAAAATTGTTGCTTGCCCGTAATGAAATGTTGAAATCAATAGAGCAGGGGGCTTACTTTTGTGAGTTGAAGATGCCTGATCTGAATATCAGGCACTTATAAAAAAGATTTTATAACAATTCCGGTTTACCGGACATCAATGCTATTTTATCAAATCTCCAATATAAAAGGGTCGGAAGGTATTAAAAAAAGTCAATGATGTGCCTGAAGATTTTAATTTCGCTCCGACTCGAAACGACCAACTTTTGTTTTTTACAATCTTTTTTCCAATGCGATTCGCTTTGCCGATCATGACAAAGATGCTCCATATTTAAAAATAAGTACTGCCCAAAAAAACGGAAAATTGGAAATTATTTTCGCTGACAATGGTATAGGGATTGATTAAGAGCTTCAAAAGCACGTTTTTGACATATTTTACAGGGCCACAGAAAACCAACCAGGTTCAGGGTTGGGATTATATATTGTAAAAGAATCCATAGATAAGCTTAATGGTTCAATTAATATGGAATCGGAGGCAGGAGAAGGTACCTGGTTCATTTTAAGTATTCCACAAATCATAAAACTTAAATCGGTAAAATTGAGCTAATAAATTTAGTGAGATAGTTGCTAAATTTATTGGATTTACCCATATTTACTAATCCATATAGTAAAATACTAAATAAATCCAGAATATGGATAGATATGATGGAATGCGATTGAGGATAGAAAGAAAAAAGTTGAAATCTGGTAATTGCCAGATCAAGTTTCATTGGAGGACGTGGAAAGATGAGTTAGTGTATGGCTACTTCTTACAAGAAGAAGCAATTCCCATTAAGCAACTTGCCAATGAAATCAGGCTTGAAATGGAAGAAATAGAGAGCATCGCGTCCTATTATCATAAACCATTGTTCTCCCTCGGACAGTACAGGGTGAACTCGGGTGTAAAAGAAACCATGCATTTGTTTAAAGCCTAACTATTGAATCAAAATTTTTTTAAAATGAGCCTGATAAGCGATAATATTAAGATTTTAAGAAAGAGAAGAGGGTTGACACAAGAGCAATTCTCTGAAAAAGTTGGTATAAAACGCTCCTTATTAGGGGCATACGAAGAGGGAAGGGCAGACCCCCGATTGAATAACCTTTTACGAATGTCGAAATTGTTTGAAGTTTCCGTAGATGCTTTAATTAGTACTGACCTGACTGTTCTTAGCGATGAAGAGTTTGTTAGATTGAAAGAAAAAAGAGTGGGGCCTCATACTCAGGTGTTGGCAATTACAGTTGATAATGAGGATAAAGAAAATATTGAATTGGTTCCCGATAAAGCAGCTGCAGGATATTTAAATGGTTATGCCGATCCGGAATATATTCAAAATCTCCCCAGGTTTAAACTTCCTTTTTTACCCGGAAATTCCACTTACCGGGCTTTTGAAATTAGTGGCGACTCTATGTTACCGCTAGAAAGTGGCACCATTATAATTGGTCAATATGTGGAAAAACCGGAATATATAAAAAATGGAATGACCTATGTGTTGGTCACTCAAAAGGAAGGGGTAGTCTATAAAAGGGTTTTTAATTATATAGAATCTCACGGTAAGTTGTATTTATCATCCGATAATCCACAGTATTCAGGTTATGAAATTGAAACAAATGAAATTTTAGAAATCTGGGAGGCCAAGGCATTTATTGGCCTTAGTTTCCCTGATCCTGCTAATGCCGATGATTTGTCTTTAAAAAAACTGGCAGGTATTGTAATGGACCTCCAAAAAGAAGTGGTACGCCTTAAAGATAGTCAGGTAAAAAATGTCAAATAGTGTCTTTGATATGAGTAGATGGTTTTTAACAAATCTTGAATTTTTCTTTAGTTGGTAAAAACTGTTTTTACTTTTTCAGAAATATAGGATTTGTAGTACTGGTATTTTGACAATAAAAAAGGCGGCTTTGTTGAAAACCGCTTTTTATTACTTTTTTTCTTAATACTATTAACAATATTCCTCAAAGACCCCTGATAGATGTTCAGCGATCATTTCCGCAGGGCGTCCTTCAATATGATGCCGTTCTACAAAATGTACTAATTCACCATCTTTAAATAGCGCTATAGATGGGGATGAAGGTGGAAATGGCATGGTAAACTCTCTTGCTTTTTGTGTGGCTTCCTGATCAACACCTGCAAAAACGGTTGCCAGATTATTTGGATGTTTATTGCTTTTTTCCAAAGCCATAAGTACACCAGGTCGTGCCGTACCTGCCGCACAACCACACACGGAGTTAATAACGAGTAGTGTAGTACCTTTATGGCCTGTAAGGTGTTTTTCCACCTCATCGGCAGATTTAAATTCCTCGAAACCCTTTTGGGTTAACTCTGCGCGCATGGGCGCAACTAATTCTTCAGGATACATATATATTGTTGTTTTTTTTCAGATATAAATTACATAAATCCAAGTTCAAGCCGGGCAGCCTCCGACATCATTTCTTGCGTATATGGCGGATCAAATGTCACCTCTACTTCCACATCATTTACCTCTTCAACCATTTTAACCTTTTGTTCTACCTCCGATGGAATGGCTTCCGCAGATGGACATGCAGGTGAGGTTAAAGTCATTTTGATGTAAACGTTGTTGATCGGGTAGACCTGAATTTCATATATCAATCCAAGTTCATAAACATCCACCGGGATTTCTGGGTCATATACCGATTTAATTGCTGCAATTACCTTATCTCTGAGTGTTACTTCAGTATTTGTTCCGTTGTCACTCATATCCAAATTCTACTTTTGTTTACTTTTAAATGCCAGTGCGTAAAGTTTCATCTGTTTGATCATTGCGACCAACCCGTTGGACCTTTGTGATCCAATGATCCTACCCATTCCAATATCTTCAATAAAATGCAAATCTGCATTTAGTATATCGTCCATTTTCTGACCGGATAACACCCTGATCAATAGACTGATCAGTCCCTTCGTGATTTCTGTATTGCTATCGGCAGAAAAATGTAAATACTCTTTGTCAGGATCAGCAGTTAACCATACTTTTGACTGGCACCCCTTAATTATGTTCTGTTCAATTTTATGATCTTCATTTAGCTCCGGAAGCTTTTGGCCAAGTTCCATTATATAAAAGATGGTGCTTTCCCTGTCACCTGCCAAAACTTCGAACTCATCGATAATCTCCTGTTGTATAGTTTCTATATCCTTCGTTGCCCGGTCTTTTATTTCCATTTGGCAATAATTTCTTTTAACGCTTCTACCATAAATTCAATTTCAGCTACCGTATTGTAGATCGAAAATGATGCTCTGACGGTACCTTCTATACCAAACTCATTCATAAGGGGTTGAGTACAGTGGTGTCCGGTTCGAACTGCTACCCCTTTGGCGTCAAGCATCATCCCGACATCGAAATGGTGCATACCATCTACAACAAACGAAACCACACTTGCTTTGTTATCTGCGGTGCCAACCAATCTTACTTCTGGAATGGTTTCCATGAGGGCTGTGGCAGCATTTAATAATTCATTTTCGTGTTTTTGAATATTGCCCTTTCCAATTTCATTCACATAATCCAGGGCAAATTTGAAACCAATGACATCAGCAATATTTGGAGTACCCGCTTCAAATTTATATGGGATATCGTTATAGGTGGTCTTTTCAAATGTGACTTCATTTATCATTTCACCACCAACACGATAAGGGGGCATTTTTTCAAGGATATTCCTCTTTCCATATAAAATTCCCATTCCTGTAGGCCCAAATACTTTATGAGCTGACAATGCGTAAAAGTCACAATTTATTTTTTGAACATCAATTTCAATGTGAGAACTAGCCTGGGCGCCATCGATCATAACTACCGCTCCATAATCATGAGCAAGTTTCGTTATTTCTTCTACGGGATTTATCGTGCCTAAAGCATTCGAAATATGAACTATGGAAACCAGTTTGGTTTTATCCGAAAGAAGGTTTTTAAACGCCACCATATCCAGACTACCATCCTTTAAAACAGGGATAACTTTTAATTTTGCGCCTTTTTCCTGGCAGATCATTTGCCAGGGCACAATGTTGGAATGGTGCTCTAATGCTGAAATGATAATTTCATCACCTTGGTCAATAAATGCCCTTCCATATGATTGCGCTACCAGGTTTATACTATCTGTAGTGCCATAGGTGAATATCATTTCTTCGGCTTCAGGTGCTTTTATAAATGACTGAGCTGCCGTACGTGAAGCTTCAAAGGCATTGGTTGCCTTATCAGCCAGTGCGTGTACACCTCTATGAATATTGGCGTTATAGCCCTTATAATATTCATCAATAGCATTTATAACCTGAACCGGCTTTTGAGTGGTAGCAGCGTTATCAAAATAAATTAAAGGCCTGCCATTGATTTCCTGATGTAATACAGGGAAATCATGACGAATTTTGGCGATATCGAACTTTTTCTCAGTTTCTATGTTTTCTGCAAATTGTTGCATTATGTCATTAATCCAGTTCCTTGTGAATCAAGTATTCTACATGTTCTTTCAGAAAAGAAATACTCACATGCTCAAGCACATCACTGGCAAAAGCATGTAGTAATATATTTCTTGCCTTCTGTAAACTAATTCCTCTGGATCTCAGATAGAAAAGTGATTCTTCGTCCAACTGTCCTGTGGTACAACCATGCGAACACTTCACGTCATCAGCCCAAATCTCCAGTTGAGGCTTTGTATTAACCGTTGCATTATCTGACAGTAAAATGTTCTTATTGGATTGAAAAGCATTGGTTTTTTGTGCCGGCTGCCTTACAAAAATTTTACCATTGAATACACCTTTTGAATGATCGTTTACGATACCTTTGTAGATTTCATTACTGAATGAATTGGGTTCTTTATGATCGACCACCGTATGATTATCCACATGTGTTTTACCATGCGTCAGGTAAAGCCCGTACATATGTGCCTCACAATGTTCCTCTTCCAGCGCAATATTTAAATTATTTCTGATCAAAGCGCCATCAAAAGTAAAGGTGTACGCATTGAAAAGGCTATCACGATGTTGAACAACTTGAGTATTATCAATATGATAGGTGGATTCTGACTCGTTTTGTAACTTAAAATAGTTAAAACGGGCATTTTTTTCCACCACTATCTCACTACTCTGATTAATAAAGGCATTTCCTTTGTTTAAAGAAGTAAAGCTTTCAATTACATTCACCTCGCAATTTTCTTCAGCCACAATGAGGTTTCTTGGATGATAGGTTAATTCACCACTTCCGGTTGTGATATACAATAGTACAATTGGCTTTTCAACAGAAGTATTCCTTTCAATATGAATATAGGCGCCATTTTCAGCAAATGCTGTATTAAGTGCCGCGAAGGCATCTTTTTCGGCAAAGAGATGCCTGCCAAAATTATTGGCTAACGCTTCATTGTTTTGTTTGAAAGCTTCTTTTAAGGGCATGATCCCCAAACCTTGTGCCCCATTTACTTTTGAGAGCTCAGTATTGACCACACCATTTTCCAATACCACAATGTGCGCATTTTCATTATAAAAAGGCACATCTTTGAGATCTTCTAATTTCAATTTACCGGTAGAAGCGAACCTCTCAAAACGAAAGTTCTTTTGAAGCTGCCTGGTGAGAGGAGTATATTTGTATTCCTCGTGTTTGTTTCCCGGGAAACCTATATGATTAAGCGAATCAAGTGCACTTTTGCGAATTTCATGGGTGCTTTTCTCACTTAAACCATTCAACGATTTCTCGAAATCTTCAAAATGTGTATTGAATATATTTTCAAGTTCTGCTTTTGCAGATTTTGTGCTCATAACTAATCTTTTATTCGCTGTGATAAATGCTTAAAACAGTGAAGAGGCAACTTATACCGTTGCTTTTAATTCTTCTTTGATCCAGTCGTAACCTTTTTCTTCAAGTTGTAAGGCAAGGTTCTTGTCTCCCGACTTAACGATCTTGCCCTGGTACAAGACATGAACAAAGTCAGGAACAATATAATCCAGGAGTCTTTGGTAGTGAGTCACAACAATCGTTGCTTTGTCCGGACTTTTCAGTTTGTTTACACCATCAGCAACAATTTTCAATGCGTCAATATCCAAGCCTGAATCAGTCTCGTCCAAAATGGCCAGCTTAGGATCTAAAACTGCCATTTGAAATATTTCATTCCTTTTCTTTTCACCACCTGAAAACCCTTCGTTAAGAGACCTTCCCAACAATGACTGGTCCATGTCTACCAATTTCATTTTCTCCTTGATCATCTGCAAAAATCCTACAGCATCTAAGGGCTTTTCACCTCTAAACTCTCTAACCTGGTTAACCGCCGTTTTTAGAAAATTTGTTGAGCTAACACCTGGGATTTCCACAGGGTACTGGAATGCGAGAAATACACCTGACCTTGCACGGTCTTCAGGAGCTTTTTCAAGAAGGTCTTCTCCAAGATATTCAACACTACCTTCAGTTACTTCGTAGTCTTCTCTGCCAGCTAAAACGCTGGCAAGTGTACTTTTTCCTGATCCGTTAGGCCCCATGATGGCATGCACCTCACCAGGTTTTACTTCCAGATTGATACCTTTCAATATCTCTTTATCTTCAATTCTGGCGTGTAAATTTTTTATTTTCAGCATTTTATATTCTTGTTTATTTATCTTTATTGTAATAAAATATTAACCGACGCTACCTTCAAGGGTCAATGCAAGAAGTTTCTGGGCTTCTACAGCAAATTCCATTGGAAGTTGATTCAAAACTTCTTTGCAGTATCCATTTACAATAAGTGCAACAGCATCTTCAGTATCAATACCGCGTTGATTACAATAAAAAATCTGATCCTCTCCAATTTTGGATGTCGTGGCCTCATGCTCTACCTGAGCTGAACTGTTTTCAATGTCTATATATGGAAATGTGTGCGCCCCACAAAGGTTGCCCATTAATAGAGAGTCGCATTGCGAGAAGTTTCTGGCATTTTCAGCACGCTTCAATACTTTTACTTGTCCTCGATAACTATTTTGACTTCTTCCTGCAGAAACACCTTTGGATACTATTCTTGATTTTGTGTTTTTTCCTATATGGATCATTTTAGTTCCGGTATCAGCCTGCTGATAGTTATTCGTTACAGCAACAGAATAAAATTCTCCAATGCTATTATCTCCTTTCAGGATGCAGGATGGATATTTCCACGTTACTGCGGATCCCGTTTCCACCTGAGTCCAGGAAATTTTTGAGTTATCCCCCGCACAAATGCCTCGTTTCGTAACGAAGTTGTAGATACCGCCTTTGCCTTCCTGATCACCGGGATACCAGTTTTGAACAGTTGAGTATTTTACTTCAGCATCTTCGGCGGCATATATTTCCACCACTGCCGCGTGCAGTTGGTTTTCATCGCGCATGGGAGCGGTGCATCCCTCTAGGTAGCTCACGTATGAAGCGTCTTCAGCTACTATTAAGGTTCTTTCAAATTGACCGGTATTTGCTGTGTTAATTCTAAAATAGGTGCTCAGTTCCATTGGGCAACGAACGCCTTTAGGTATATAACAGAACGAACCGTCACTGAAAACTGCTGAATTAAGGGCAGCAAAAAAATTGTCGGTGTAAGGAACAACGGAACCCAGGTATTTCTTCACCAATTCAGGATGTTCCTGTACTGCTTCGCTAAAAGAGCAGAAGACAATTCCGAGATCTGCCAATTTATCTTTAAAGGTTGTGGCAACCGATACGCTATCCATCACGGCATCTACTGCCACACCGGTTAATCTTTTTTGTTCTTCAAGCGAAATCCCAAGTCTTTTAAAGGTATCTAAAAGTTCCGGATCAACTTCATCCAGGCTTTTAGGTTGCTTTTTTTGTTTTGGGGCGGCGTAGTATATTATATCGTTGTAGTCTACCTTTGGATAGGTCACATTAGGCCATGTGGGTTCTTCCATGGTTAGCCAATGCCGATAGGCTTTAAGACGCCACTCTAACATCCACTCCGGTTCGTTTTTCTTGGCTGAAATGAAGCGAATAATATCTTCATTAAGTCCTTTGGGAGCAGTATCCGTGTCAATCTTTGTCTCAAAGCCATATTTGTATTCGGAAGAGGTGAACTCTTCCAGAATTTGATTGTCTTTGCTCATGGATTATTATTATTTAGATTTATTATAAACTAACTGCAAAAGTAAAACAGAAATGGGAATTTATTGTTTCAGAAATCTAATTTTTCTTAAATAAATTCTAAGTTTCGGTGAGGCAAAAAAAATGGCACATCTCAAGAGGCGCCATTTATTCAAATAATCTGGGTATTTCTTCTATTTATCGACAAATTGAATGTGCCGGTTCAGGCTTTCTTCAAGAGAAATAATTGTTTCTGTTCTTTCAATTCCTTCCACCTTCTGAATTTTATCATGGAGTACATCTTTCAAATGTTTGGTATCCCGGCAGTGCATTTTTACAAAAATATTGTAATTACCAGTGGTGTAGTGGATTTTAACGATTTCTGAAATGTCGTATAGCTTTTTGATCACCTGGTCATATAAAGAGCTCTTCTCAAGATATATGCCCAGAAAAGCGGTGATATCGAAACCCATTTTGGCATAGTCCATTTTCAATGTGGTGCCTTCAACTATTCCCATTTCTTCCATTTTGCGCATCCTTACATGCACGGTACCGCCCGAGACAAATACTTTTTTAGCCACTTCGGTGTATGGCATTTTTGCATCTTCGGTGAGAAGGGCGAGGATTTTAAGATCTACATTATCAATATCATAATTCTTGTTCATCTCCTTAAGTCCTATTGTGATTTTTAAAAAATATTTCATGCAAATATAAAAAATATATAAAAATAAACTACT
>DNTA01000129.1 GCA_003500135.1 Cytophagales bacterium
AAGATTGTAAAGATTATCTTGCCCACTACAAATGGAAAGATGGCTTTAGGTGTAGTAAATGTGGCCACACGCACTTTTGGCCAAAGAAGGCCTCCCCTTACCATAGGGTTTGTAAATGTTGCCGACATATTGAAGCAGTTACATCGAACACGTTGTTTCATAAGGTGGAATTTGGCATTCGAAAGGCGTTTTACATTATTTTTGAATTAAGTTCAACTACCCAAGGAATGCCGGCTGAATTATTGGCAAAAAGATATGGGATCAATCGAAAAACAGCAATGCTATTTACCAAAAAGGTACGCATTGCGATGAAAAGCAGCCAATTATATCCCCTTAAAGGAAAATGCGAGGTGGATGAATGTGTTATCGGTGGTAAAAAAGAGGGAAAGCGAGGCAGGGAGGGCTTCTGGAAAGATGAAAGCATCTATAGTCATTGAAATCGAAGGGAAAGGGATAAAGCGGGCGTATGGCATGCAAATAAAGGATTTCCCAAGTAAGGGGCTTGAAAAAATACCCGATAGACCGATCGATACAAGCGCCAGTATTGCAGCAGACAAGTGGACCGGGTATCCACCCATGCAGGAAAAATGGCAGTTGGAACCAAAGAAAAGCCCTCAAAAAGAAAATTCCACATTCATGCACAGGTTTATCCAGCAGCTTAAAAGATGGTTGAGAGGGATACATCATCATGTCGGTGAGAAGCATTTACAAGGCTATTTAGACGAGTATTGTTTTAGGTTTAACCGGCACTTATTTAAAGAAGCTGCTTTTGACAAGCTAATTCAAAGGATGATGGGCCACGGCCATGTATCATATCAAATGATTATTTCTTAATATAAAATTTAAATGGTTGATCCTGTTAAAGTAACAGGTAGCAAAAGAAAAGCCTGCGTGGATAAAACCAACACAGGCTTTATTTGCATTATGGGGATATGATTATTTCATCGATACAAGTTTTTGTCCGCTTTGGACATAAGGCTGGATGGTTTCCCTAATTTTAACCTTAGCAGTTTCGCTATTGTAATTATCTCCTTCCAGCAATTCATCCTGCAAAGCAAAAAGCCTTTGGAACAATAATTTATTGTCTACTTTTTTCTGAAGCGTAAGGCGGCTTTCCTTCGCAAAAAGCTCATCCCATACTGCTCTTACATCATTCCAGTAGCTTTGGTTTTCTATCCACCACTCTTTGGCCAATGCGCATTTACTATCATCAATTTTTTCGTATGTGTTATACCCTTTTTCACTGGCCAGCAATTGATCTCCTTCTGCCGTACGGATAATCTTGTCATTGTCCTGCTCATGCAACCAACCGTAAGAGGTGATCTCGTGATTATTTCTACGCTTCATTACATTGTAATCACTTCTCTTGCTGAATTCACGTCGCGGAAGCGGAGCATCTGCTACACTTACCCAGTATTGTCGGCCATCTACATGCACCCAGGTGCCGGTACCTTCATATCTTGGGCTATCATCTACCTGATAAACTTTCTGGGTCCATTGGCCTTTAACCTCATTGGCAGAATGTTGAACAAAATCCCAGCTCAGATCCTGGTCGTAGGCATACAGGTCGGTATTTTCATATATCCAGTCCTGACGCCAATGCTTGATGATCATTGTATCTCCAATGACCAGAAGATGCTGCAATGCAATTTTGTCTTTAGTCTCCTCCACGGGAAACACGTATTCAATACCTCCCGACTTGTAATTCTCATGAAATTCATAATCGGGGTCAGGAGCAAATGTTTCCGCAAAATTGAAGGTGATTTCATAGCACCCACACATAGATTTAATTGCCTCGATATCCTGCTTTTTTTTGGATTGCCCAAAAGAAACAACCGATATCAGGGTCAATGATACAATTAATAATTTCTTCATGACTATAGTGATTTTGTGATAAATACTGGTTTTAATTTTGGATATTCGTAAAGTATAATGAATAGGTTACCAACAAGGTAAAGACCTGTTAAAAACAATTCAAAAGGCTCATGGGGCTCCAGAAACAAGTGGAATAGAAAAATATTCAAGGTAACTGGAAATAATATAAAAGCCCCCAGTAACGACAATACCTGGCTCAACAACACCGCCCCCGCCACAATTTCAGCGATACCCAGAAATGGCCAGAAATACCCGGTCTGTTTCATACCTCCTATAAATGCTTTGATCTTAACCACATGGTCTGGCAGTTCCTGTACTTCTGAAACCGCCGGACGCTCTTTGGGTATGAATTTCTGATACCCTGCGTAGATAAACAGTACCCCCAAAGCAATGCGAATGGCGATGACCGTAATTTTAAGCGCTTTTGTTTTTGACATTTTACTATTGAATTAATTTATACTGAAATTCTGCCTTTCCTCTTTCGCCGGTACTGCTGGTTAGTTGAGTGAACCGAAGCTTGTAATAATTGCCTTCACTGTCTTTAAGAATAAAGTACCGGTCATCAAGAAGTGATGGTTGTGCATTCGGACCTCCGCCCTGTCTCCAGTTTTCTCCGATCACGTCTATTACTGAATCAAAAGTTATCGTCTCCATATCAGACAGGTTTATATTTTCATATGCCAGGTCTTCTTCCATAACCAGTGCGGCTTCGGTATTGTACCGGTTGATTGTTATAAAATCCTTAAATCCATATGGAATTGTTACGCCGGGACCACCGAATGGGAACAGTTCCGTAAAAGATCCATATTGTATGTCCCAAAACTCTTTTTCCGGTTCAGATGACACCACACCATTATCCAGATCGAAATGCACGAAATTATGGGCGGTTGATTTATCGATTGTGGTACTTGAAATATCCTCACTGTCGATATCGGCAAATTGAATTTCATAAGCATCTCCGGATTGAAAAACTTTTACTTTCTTCCAGTTCCTGTTTTCCCCATCGCGCTTGATAATAAATACCGGACTATCGTCGCTTGTGGCGGAAATGTCGCCAATAGCAGTTTTGCTCAGATCACCGTCGGGTGAATCAACCCATGCTGAAGCGCCTAAGGTTGGGTCAAACTGGGGGATCACCATTTGAAAACCAAAACCTGCTGTATCGGCAGCGCTTACAGAGGTAAGGTCAGTTTTATCAAGTGGGCGTGCCATTACATATGCAGCGCTGTTTAGTATTACGTTATATCCATCCCCATTATAAAACCCAAGGTCCCAGGTTTTTTTGTCTACACTGGTCAATTGATTTTTGCTGAGGTCTACATAATTAATGAAGTCAAAATCTGCTCCACCGGCATCAAAGGCAATAAGTCCGCTTTCAGCAATAAAGTTTTCACCAAATATTACCTCCACGCTATTCTGCGTACCAGCTATGAACCCTTCAGGATCTGAAATGGAAAAGGTAACTTCAAGGTCTTCCTGAATATTGAGCCCGTTTCCTTTTCTCACTTCAAAAGAAACAGCCTCTTCACCTGCGGCATATTCCAGCGCTACAGCATTGGTAGCGTCAGAAGCAGGAACTGTATAGAAATCGTTTTCCTCGCCATATACAAGTCCGTCCGATTGCCAGTTGACGACGACCTGTCCACCTGAACTAACCGCTCTTGAAAAAACTAAACGCAATTCAGTCGACTCATTATCAGCCGATATGGCCGCTTGCTGGGTTGTGAAATTTACTTCAGGCGGTGGGGCTTCATTGCCATCCTCTGAACAACCCCAAATAAGTAAAACGCTAAAAAGTGCCAGTAATCTAATATTCATAATGATTTGATTTATTTGTAACCACCTCGTAAAGTAC
>DNTA01000186.1 GCA_003500135.1 Cytophagales bacterium
CAGGAAAGGGCATGGACAGCCTTTAAACTTTAAAACGGAAACTTTAAACTACTCACTGAACCTTGAACGTTGAACCCTGAACTAAAAAGCTACGAGCTAATAAACCATAATACAAAGAGTAAACAGAGCAATACAAAGAGTTTGAAAAAACCGGTCAAAACAATTCAGGAAAGGACAGGGACAACCTTTAAACTTTAAACCTGAAACTTTAAACTACATTACCCCGAACTCTAAACCCCAAACCCTGAACCCTGAACTCTGAACCCCAAACCCTGAACTCAATTCCCTTCCAGCATCATCAATGAATCCATGAGCACTATCAATATTCTTGTCACCGGCATTACCGGCTTTGTCGGACAAAATCTGGCGCCCTACTTGATTGAAACAGGCAGGTATAGGCTTTACGGACATTCCAGAAACCCGGAGGCCATAAAAGAGATGTATCCACAAGTAACCGTAGCGCCGATAAAGCTGGATAAAGAATGGTTGAAGGCTAACGAAATCAATGTAATTATTCATCTGGCCGGCATTGCCCATGATCTTTCCGGCAGATATCAAGAGCAAGATTACTACAGGGTAAACCGAGATGATACCGTTAAGCTTTTTAGAAAATTTCAGGAAGTCAATCCGCATGGTAAATTCATTTATCTCAGTTCTATTAAGGCGCTGACTGACCATAGTGAAAAAGTCTTAATGGAAGAAATGCCGCCCGACCCTAAAACACCATATGGGAAGTCCAAACAGGAAGCGGAATCTATTTTGCTGGCTGCCGCAAAGGAGATGCAGGTATATATCTTGCGACCTTGCATGATTTACGGTCCGGGAAACAAGGGTAATCTCAACCTGCTTTATCAATTTGTCAAAAAGGGTTTACCCTGGCCCTTAGCTGGATTTGATAATAAGCGCTCCTTTTTATCCGTCGAAAACCTCAATATGGTCATCCATCACTTTGCCACTCAACAGATAACTCCCGGGATCTATCATGTTGCCAATGACGATGCGGTATCCACCAATGTGTTGGTGGAGTGGATAGGAGAGGCCATTGGTAAAAGTGTCAGGATGTGGTCATTATCGCCACAATGGATTCAAAGGTTCGCCGCTTTTGGTGGAAAAGTGGGATTGCCGTTTAATGAGGCTCGTCTGAATAAACTTACAGAAAATTATGTAGTTTCCAATCAAAAGTTAAGACAAAACATGATAGATTTGCCCGAAATGAAGACAAAGTCGACCCTGATCAAAACCATACAGTCGTTTCATGGATAGTGCTATCTGGATTGTTTTTCTGGCAGCGCTTTTTGCCTTCGAGGTAGTGTATTTCAAGATAGCCTCTTACTATGGTATTGTTGATCGTCCTAATCACCGCACCATGCATCAGGGCGAAACGATCAGGGGAGGAGGCATTGTTTTTTACATTTCAATTTTGCTTTATGCCTTTTGGCAGGGCGGCTTGTCCGTCTATTTTATGGCCGGCACTTCAGTATTGGCCTTCATCAGCTTTATCGACGATCTACATCATTTACCATCTTTTTTGCGCTCTCTCGTACAAGTAGGCGCAGTCACGGCATTAGTGGGGTCTACGGGCTTTTTTGACTGGTCTGTTCCGGGTGCGGTGTTGATGGTAATTGTTTTTACCGGAGCGCTGAATGCCTATAATTTCATGGATGGGATCAATGGCATTACGGGTGGCTATAGCATGGTATTTATGCTAACCGCTTATACGATCAATCAATTTTGGATTAGCTTTGTAGATCCTTATTTTCTTTGGTCTATTATTGCAGGCTTGATTGTCTTTAACTTTTTTAATTTCCGTAAAAAAGCGAGGTGCTTTGCCGGGGATATCGGTAGCATCACCATGGCTTATGTGGTTGTTTACCTGCTTTTATTATTGATCAAAAAAAGTGGAAATCCTGTGTGGATTTTACTGCTTTCACTATACGGGATTGATACGGTAGCGACGATCATACAACGTATTTTCCGTAGAGAGAATATTTTCGAGGCCCACCGTCTCCACCTTTTTCAGGCAGGTATTTACAAAGGCGGATGGACACAGCTCCAAATGGCCACTGCATTTATGATCGTTCAGTCGGTGGTCAACCTGTTGCTGATTTGTATGGTGTTTTACATTCCCTCCCCTTCGATACAATGGATTTTGGCGCTTACGATGTTACTGGTTTTGTCCGTAATATATGCCTATATAAAATTCAGGGTATTAAAAATCCGTTGGTTGTAAACCAACGAAAAACTATACCAAAATACGCAGCTTCAAGCGGCATCAGGCATTTCAGCGTCAGAACTTTTACAATAAATCAATGTTCCTGATAAACATATGACCAAAAGCGCTTCAGGGTTTTACCCATTATTTGTCAAGCGGTGGTTTGATATGTTATTTGCCATAGTTTTGATGGTAGTATTGAGTCCGTTGTTCCTGTGCATTGTATTGGTATTGAGCATCAGTCAGCGTGGTCAGGTTTTTTTTATACAACTTCGTCCGGGTTTGAATGAAAAACCATTTCGGTTTATCAAATTCAGAACTATGGATGATGCTAAAGATGAGGAGGGCAAGCTGTTGGATGACAGCAAGCGAGTTACGACAGTGGGTAAGTGGTTGAGAAAAACTGGGTTAGACGAACTGCCGCAATTGTGGAATGTTCTGGTTGGTGATATGAGTTTTGTAGGGCCAAGGCCCTGGTTGATGGAGTATTTGCCTCTTTACTCCCGAGAGCAAAGGAAAAGGTTCCAGGTAAAACCCGGGATCACCGGTTGGGCACAAATCAAAGGGCGCAATGCCGTAGGCTGGGCCTCCCGGTTTGAATACGATGAATTTTATGTGTTGAATCAATCTTTTTTGCTGGATTTGCGAATTATTTGGCTAACCTTGCTTTTAATGTTTTCCGGCAAGGGCAGGAATAAATCCGCTACCGACCCCATGCCTCCCTTTCAAGGACAGAATCCATAAAAAAGGCAACTGTATTTAGGGATTGATACCTTCTTCCGAAGTATCGCCGAGGAGTTTTGACGATTAGTACAGCGCTTGTAGGTAATAACACCAACAAGGGCAATTTATGGGTTAAATTATCTTCCCGGATGATAATGAGGAGGAGTAAAAGCCTAATATTTGCTGTTTTTTGGGGACATAAACCAGGGATAATGGGGAGCTCGTATAGTGCAGCGCTTGTTGGCAACAAAACCAACAAGGGCATTGAAGCCCATTGGCAACGGATCGAAAACTGCATCCGGTCACATAAATCTTAACCCCGTACCAAGTGGATTCTAATAGTATAAAAAAACATTCATCATCCAGATTAGAGTCCTTCCATTCCCCAAATCATCAAATCACCGAATCAATCTTTTGCCTCAATCATGATTCCTGAACTCAGTCTCCATTAAACATTTCTAAATTGTCACTCAGTTTCTTAGCCATTTTTTTTTGTTCCCCGGGTTTATCTTTTAGTGATTCAATAAAATCAACAATTTCAACATATACTAAATCATCCAGGGATGACTGAAGGAATTGATTGTTATCAAACATAATTTCGTAGGACATTGCAAGTTGATTTCGGGCTTGATTAAAGAAAGTAGAAAGCTGCAGGTTATTAGCTTGAAGATAATATATTTGCCATATTTCACAGAATTGTATTATCTCAGAGGGATAAAATTCACTGCGAAATGGAAACGTTTTGGAAATCTTAATGTCCATGCCGAGTAAATCCAACATGGCCTTTGGGTCATCATTATACAAATGAACCAGGGCCAGATTTAAAATACCTACAACATAATTTGGAAATAATTCATATGTTTCTTTTGCAACTTCCAGCCATTTTCGTTTTTCATCTATCGACTGATAGCAGGTGGCCAGGTAATTGCGAAGTATATAATTATGCGGATTTTCCTTAATTTCTTTTTGTAATCCTTTTATCAGTTTACGAATTTCTTTTCGGTCGTCAATAAATTCTTGAATATCCAGTAACCACTGTACTGCTTTTTCATAGTCCGCCTGATTTAGGCTTTCATTTATTTTTGCATCTTCATTAATAGCGGAACCATCAACGATATAGTCCAACTCATCTTTGTTTTTTAGATTCATATCTACCGGCGACTGATACAGACACGAGTACAATATGAAATTTTGTAATGCAGGGCTCCATTCTTCTTCAAAACGATAACTATCTTTTAGAAATTCCACCCACTCCTTTGGGCTCCATTCATAGAATTCATTGTCATAAAAATCCTCATGCCCCTCAAAATCATCGTCTTCTACCGCTAGGAAATTTTCCACATCTTCTTCATTATCAAATTCCGGTCCGAAATAGTTTAAAGGAGACTCGGTAAAAAGAAAATTCCCTTCACCTACATTCTCACGAAGAATTTTAAGGTAGTATCCTGTATTTGGGTCATCCAATAAGCTGACTAAATAGGGTTTCCCCTCAAACCCTACCTCAATTTCAATCAATGGGATCGATTCATCATCTTCCTCAAGAATAAACTTTGTTAAATGAAAATCATTGGCGGGTTCTATGCCCAGTTCTTCCGCATATTCCAGTCCGGCAAAAATTACATTATGCGCTAATTCATAACTGCATTCTTCTATCTCATGTCCCTCATAGGTATCATTAAATTGCCTGACTATATCTTCATACTCAAATTTGGAAATATTAAATAAGTACCAAGTGTCCTTAACTCCGGTACAGTATAAGTCAACCAGGTAAAATCCGATAGTAAAGTGTTCACCTTTATGCTCCCGGACCACGGCCACATTCGCTTTACCGGCCCCCTTCCAGTTTTTGGTTATCCAACAGGTTTTTATGGGTAGTCTCCTGGCTCTTTTTTGCTGTAAATATGATCTTGGAGTCAAAGTAGGCTGTCCGGATTTTTTCTTGTTCTTCTTAGGCATAATTGTGTGGGTGGAATTTATTTAAATTATTCAAAGTGAAGATATGGAGAAACTTATATTTCTGCCAAAGTGAAATGGGGTTTTTTGTCTACAATGGGTATTATCTCTTTAGCCCTTAAACCAAATGATTTCTATAAGGAGTTATAATTGAAACAATATTCCCCTGATATCTGATGCAATACCATCCGGATTTTGTGAAGAGAGGTAATCCCTAAATACCCAACCTACTGAAGTTTTCGAAGGGAGTCCATCCCTGAACCCTGGACAAATGTCCTTCCAGCCTCCATATTCAAACTTGGAGTAAATAGAGTCATTCCAATCAAAAAATCCCCAAATCCCAAAATCAGCAAATCACTACATTCTTCTATCTCAAAATACTACTATACAAAATCCTCGCTGTTCGTTTTATTTCCTTAGGTTTGTCCTGAATGCTGTTGATGAACTGTCCCGTCTTGTTTAAGATCACTTCGTCGGTAATACCCAACAGGAAGTCATCATAATCAAAGGGGAGGTCGTAGTTTTCTTCTACATCCATACGGGCATTGTTGAAGAAATACGAGCGTACTGCATCGTCTTGAGAGAGGTAGTAGTGCTGCCATACCTCACAAAACTGGTAGAGTTCGGTGGGGTGGAATACTTTTTTCCAGGGGAACATTTCACCGATTTTATGGTGATAGCCAAACACCTCGAGCATGACCTTAGGCATGTTGTTGTATAGAAATGCTTTGGCCAGGTTGAGCTGACCGGTCACGTATTGTGGAAATTCACGATGGGTCACCTTGGCCTGTTCCAGCCAACCCTTACGGTCATCCAGCATTTCGAAGCAATCGGTCAGACAAACATAGAGCATGTAATTCTTCGGTTGTTTCTCTATCAGCGCTTCGATTTCCTTTTTTAGTTTTTCCAGTTTGGGATCATTGCCCATGATGCCATCCACCTTTTTAAACATTTTGATGGCCGTATCCAGCTCTTTCTGACTTAAATCCGGATGTGCTTCTTCATCCTCTTCGATCTGTACGCCTTCGATAATGACTTCCAGTTCATCCCGGTCATCTGAGCCCAATTCCTCAGGAATTCTATACAGGCAACAACTAAAGATATAATCGGCCAGGTCGGGATCATCATTGAGCTCATCCCACACATCGCCCATCAGAAAGATCTCCCAGTCCATTTCCGACCATAAGGTATAATCGTAAAAATCGTCATTACTGTCCTCCCAGTCATCTTCAATATACTCTGTTTTCATGGCCTTGTCGCCAATCATTTCGGAGTGTTTGAAATTGCCTTCTCCCACGTTTTCATGTAGCTTTTTCAGGTAATAGCCTGCCCGTGGATCATCAAAGGCCGTGATCAGGAAGGGCTGTCCCATAAATCCGAGGGGCACATCGGTATGGGGGATATTGTCATAGGCATCTTCCAGAATATTTTTGGTGTATACAAAATCCTCATGCGGCTCAATGCCCATGGAGGTGGCATAATCCAGGCTGGCATGTACCACCTTATGTGCCAGGCCATAGCCGCAATTTTCGAATTCGTGTCCTTCAAAACCTTCGGCATACATTTCCTCCAGGACCTCATAATCTTCTTCGGCTATATGATAGAGGTACCATGTTTTTCTAACTCCGGTGCAAAAAAGGTCGACATCGTAAAAACCTATGGTGAAAAAATCTTCGGGGTGCCGGCGGGCCACTACGACAAATATATGTCCTTTTTGCCGCCAACCTTTGGTGATCCAGCACTGATCTATTGGAAGTTCACGTGCTTTGCCGGCTTCCAGAAAATCAAGGGCAGGGTTGTTTGAAGGGTCTTTTGGTTTTGTCATGTAACGGTGGTTTAGAAAAACAAAATATAAGTACAATTACGCATCAAATGGAAATGCGGATGCATGTTTTTGCTGTATTGTACTTAAATTCGAAAACTTTTTATAAGGCATTCATCTTTGATGCAGGAAATTAATCGAAACCTTTTGAATACGGTGGGGGGAGCCACAACCTCTAACCATTACCCGCTCTATCTTGATCAATAAACCGCAAAGATCACAGAGAAGTGCATAGTGGTTTGTGAAACCCAAAAGAGCACATCAACCATAAACCATGAACCAACCCCTTCCAGCCTCGAGCTTCGACCTTCGAGCAGCCTGCTGACTCCCGCAGGGAGTTGCGCCTCGAGCTGAGCTGTGAGCTTATGAACCCTAACCCTGAAACTATCCTTCCCTTCCAGCCTCGAGCTTCGAGCCTCGAGCAAAAAAGCTAATTCAGCCTCCTGACTCCGAATGGTTAAGTTTTTAGCTAAATCCATAAACCATGAGCCATGAGCCAAAAACTTCCAGCTTCGAGCTTCGAGCCTCGAGCTTTCAAACCTTTAAACATTAAACTTTAACCTTGAAACTACCCTTCCCTTCCAGCCTCGGGCTTCGACCTTCGAGCTACTTGCTTTCAGCTTCTAAACTCCCGCAGGGAGTTGAGCTTTTGAACCCATGAACCCATGAAC
>DNTA01000065.1 GCA_003500135.1 Cytophagales bacterium
GATAAGCCTTTTCACATCAAGGTAAAGGATTTGTCGTTTACTTATCCGGGAAAAAAGAAGCCTGCCATCAAGAATGTCAATATGGAAATTAAAAGTGGTGAAATGGTATGCCTTTGTGGTGCAAGCGAAGCGGGTAAAACCACGCTTACCAATACAATTTCCGGTCTCAACGAGGGGTTTGACGGTATTATTACCATCAATGATCTTTCAATAAGAGATCTCGACCTTGCTAACCTTCGTGATAAAATTGGTAAGAACGTTTCTCAGGAAGATATATTTGAGGGCACCGTGATAGAAAATATAATGGTGGGCAAGCCAGCGGTTTATCTGGAAGATGCCATGTATGGTATTGAAAAAGTAAACATGAGTGATGCAATAAATGCTTTGCCACAAGGATACAGCACTCCGATACTTAGTGGCGGCAAGGGTTATTCATCATCATTCATCAATAGATTAATACTTGCCAGATGTCTTGCAAAAAGGCCAAGATTATTAATCCTGAACGATTTCTTCAACAACTTCTCCAAAAAAGACAAGTTGGATGTGATGAATATGCTGGTAGATAAGAGAAACAGTACGTGGACATTGTTAGTGGTGTCCAATGATCCGCTTGTTATGTCATCTTGTGATCGGGTAGTTTTGATGGATGATGGAAGCATTCTGGCAGAAGGCCCGTACGAAAAATTATTGAAGAACAACTTTTTAAAGGAGTTCGATTTTTAAATGGGATAGTAAAATGTTGAATATATCCACCAACAAAACACAAAAGAAATTAGAGAGCGAGCGCTTTTATGTATTGCGTACCCTCAATACTCCAAATCCCAGCAGGATATTAGCCCGCTGGTTGATAGGTGTGGGTTTGGTTTTCCTTGCGTTTCTTTTCTTGCCCTGGCAACAAAATATCCGGGGTCAAGGGAAAGTAACAGCTTTCACACCGCAAAATAGACCACAAACTGTAGAATCGGCAATAGCCGGACGTATTGCGAGCTGGAAAATACGAGAGGGCGATTTTGTTACTAAAGGAGACACGCTGCTAACCTTGAGCGAAATCAAAGATAAGTACTTCGATCCGCAACTTCTTCAGCGGCTGCGCGAGCAAATTGTGGCCAAAGAGGGAACTATCGAATCGAAGGAAGGCAAAGTAGTTGCACTACGTCAAAGGATAACTGCGCTAAAAAAGGCCAGGAAAATTAAGCTTCAACAGGCACAAAACAAACTGTTGCAGGCAAGATTTAAACTTACCAGTGACAGCGTGGATTATGAGGCTGAAAAGGTTCGTTTTAGAAACTTTGAAAATCAGTTTGACCGAAATAAAATGCGCTATGAAGCCGGTAATATCGCCTTGACCAAGTACCAGGAGATCGAGTCGAAGTTTCAGGAAAGCAAAATGAAACGTATATCGGCAGAGAATAAATATTTACAATCGAAGGCCGAACTGGAAAATACAATAGCTGACCTTTCGGGTATTGAAGCGGAATATCAGGAAAAGATCAACAAAGCAGAATCGGAACTCAATGGAACGCTTGCTTCTCTATTCGATACTGAAGGCGGCCTGGCCAAAATGCGTAACGAATACGCCAATATGGAAATACGGAACCAACAATATCAGTTGGTCGCACCGCAAAGCGGCTATATAGTGAAAGCACTCAAAGCAGGTATCGGTGAGACGATCAAGGAAGGTGAAGCTTTAGTGACCATCATGCCCGACAGGCCCGACCTGGCTGTAGAAATGTACGTGCAGGCCATGGATGTTCCGTTGATTTCGAAAGGACGACATGTGCGGATCGAGTTTGACGGATGGCCGGCGCTTCAGTTTTCCGGCTGGCCCAACGTAGCGGTTGGTACATTCGGTGGTACGGTAAAAGTGATTGACTACGTAAATACACAGCCCGGCGAATTCCGTATACTTGTAGTACCTGACCCCAGCGATGAAGAATGGCCGGATCAACTGAGAATCGGTTCCGGAACGAAAGGGTGGGTCATGCTGGATACAGTACCGGTGTGGTACGAGATCTGGCGACAGCTCAACGGGTTCCCGCCGAGTTTATATGAACAGCCTGACGAGAAAACCTTTGAATCGCCTAAATCTGAAGAGAAATCATGATGCGAAGAACGATCATTTTTAGTCTGATCTGTTTCTTTTTGTCGGCAACTCCCATTCATGTAATGGCACAATTGGAAACGATGCAAATATATCGGATCGATTCGATATATGTACTTCCCGATAGCGCCCAGCCTTTGCCGCTTGAAGATTTCTTTGCATTGATCTTTGCCAATCATCCTATAGTAAAGCAGGCCGATCTGTTGCAGGAAAATGCAAGACAGGAAATCAGGCTGGCACGTGGGGCATTTGATCCCAAAATTGAGGCGAACTGGAATGTGAAGCAATTTAAAGAAACGGAGTATTACAATATTTTAAATAGCCAGTTAAAAGTACCGGTATGGTTTCCTATCGATCCTAAGCTATCATTTGATCAAAATCGTGGAGAATACCTGAATCCCGAACGCTTCATATCCGACCAGACCGACTTCCAGCAATTTTCTGCCGGGGTTTCACTCCCAGTGGGTCGCGGCCTTTTTATTGATCAGCGCAGGGCCACCATGAAGCAGGCTGAGCTTTTTGTTGACATGGCCGATGCAGAAAGGGTAAAAATGATCAACAAAATTCTGCTTACTTCCGCGAAGGATTACTGGGAGTGGTATTTTGCCTACTACGATTACAAACTGCTGGCGCAAAGTGTGGAAATTGCACAGGAAATATTCGACCGGGTACGAATGGACTATCAGTTTGGGGAAGCAGCAGTGATCGACACGGTGCAGGCCAATATCACCCTGCAGAACAGGATGATCGATATGCAACAGGTACAGATCCGTTTCATTCAAACCGGGCTGCGATTATCCAATCATCTCTGGAACGAAGAATTGCAGCCGGTTGTGTTAAGTGATAATATGGTACCCATTCAGTCGGAAAATTTCCAATTGGTGCCCGACAGGGAAACGCTGGATATTTTGCGTGAACAGGCTGAAAATAATCACCCGGAACTTAGAAAGCTGGAGCTCAAGCGCGGCCAACTGGAAATTGAAAACCGCTTAAACCGCGAGAATTTAAAGCCACGGCTCGATCTGAACTATAACCTGATCAATGCGCCCATAAGCCCCAATGGTGAAGATGCGCAGTTTCTCTGGACAGACAATTACAAGTTTGGCCTTGATTTTAGTTTTCCACTCTTTTTGCGAAAAGAAAGGGCCAAAGTTGCGAAGACCGAAATCAAAATCCAGGACACTGAATATTCCCTCATGATGCGTCGGCGGGAAATACAGAACGAAATACTGGCCGTATATACCGAAATCACCAATACATTTACCATTGTGCAGCAGCAGCTACAGGCCGTAAATAACTACGAACGATTGCTCGAAGCTGAGCTTTTTAACCTTGAAAGCGGGGAAAGTGATCTGTTCAAGATCAACTTCCAACAAGATAAGCTCATAGAGTCACAGTCGAAGCTGCTGAAGATGCA
Organism: Cytophagales bacterium; assembly: GCA_003500135.1. GTDB lineage: Bacteria > Bacteroidota > Bacteroidia > Cytophagales > Cyclobacteriaceae > UBA10427. The sequence goes on from DNTA01000065.1 coordinate 3,519, forward strand.
GGCCAACTTCCAAAAGCTAAAAGCAACGCTGTACTGGGCGGCGGGAATTCCCTACCTGAACTATGACCTGGAGCCCGAAACGGTTGATGAAGAGTAATTCCGGGGTATTCTGCTAAGGTATCCGGTTCATAATAGGCCCTTCAGGACCTGACGTGGATACCTGCTTTAGCCACCAACTGTGCTTGAGCAGCTCTGCTTATTTACGAATACCAATTTTAAGTTTACTTGTAGAAATATTTTATTAACCATGGAAATACTCATTATCAATCTGTTTATTGTTTTCATATACTTTTTATCCTTTTAAAGTAAAAGCGTTCAGGGTCTCCATCATCTAATCCGTTTAGTTCACCTGCGAAAGAAAAATCAGATTTAGCGAGTGCCCTTTGCATACGGGTATTTGAGCTATTTGTAGAAGTGAATATCTTATCCGTTTTACATTGCTCACATATCAGGTCAAATACTTTTCCACCTATCCCTTTTCCCCTGTATTCCTCGTCTATCACAATTAGCTCTATCCACCCCTGGTCAAAAAACCGGTAATCGAAAATTACAAATCCAATTGCCTGCTTATCTGCTAAAATGAGGAAGCATTTGTCATTTGATATTGCTTTTGTAATCTTTTCTTCTCTGTTCAGTTTGATGTGTTCGTCTTTGTCAAGTCTGTAATCATAGTCAACCACGATTGCCTTGTCTTCAAGTGTTGCTTTTCGAAGTTTAACATTTTCCATATCAATATTCTATTTAGCAGATGCACCGTAAATTTTTTTCTACCCAATTTTTATAAGTCTCTACCAGGGTTTAAGTTTAGCTTCGCAGATTTCAATCCATTGCTATGGCCTGTTAGAAACTAATTAGGGCTAAAAAGCCTGATTTAACCGTTTGCGTAGTTAACGAATCCCCCATAGAAACTACGGATCTG
>DNTA01000271.1 GCA_003500135.1 Cytophagales bacterium
CCAGCAAGATTAGCAGATTTCTACGATATTTGGTAGGTGCAGTTTACGAGCGGGTTATCCTTTTTTTCAAATCGTCTAACTGATTTTTGTTCGAAGGTCGCCTGCTTGAATTGAGGCTATTAAACCTTTAATTTTTATACCTGATAGTCTATTAGTAAAAAAAGAAATAGCCAGTTAAATACAACTGACTATTTCTAAGAGTTTAGAATTGATAAGTTAATGGAAAATTAAATCCATAAAACATGAAACTAGCGCTTGAACTTCCTGAAAATATTGCAGTTACCGCAGGGCTAATCCCAATCTTACCTATTTTAATATAGAATCCTACAGAACTCATTGCTCCAAGCCCTGATGATGTTTTCTTATCATAAATATCAACAAATGGAGTTGTTATATTATTAAAAATTGCCTAATATTCTTTAAATGAAAACACCCCAATTGCAAATTCAGATGTTAATCCAAAATGCTTTCTTTTAAGTTTTGGACTAATTCCGGCATATACACCCCCTCCATTAATGACATAGTCAGATGAGTTTGTATTCCCAGGCGCCCAACTCGAGCTTCCCAATTGGTCAGCTCCAACCATAAATGTTGTGCCAACAAAATAATCAATGAATGAATGCTTTGAGTTTGCAACAAACTTAATATCCATACCATTCAATACAGTGTTGTCCCAACTGGCAAGGGATGATTTGAAATCGGCATAATTATCAGAATTCAGGTTATTAAACAGAACTGAATACCCAATTTCTATGCTTAGTTTTATTTTTTGCCCTTTTTCTTGTGATAACAAAATGAAAGGGCAAAAAGTAAAAAAAGACACTAATAGTATTTTTCTCATAGTTAATAAATTTAGTTATCACTTTCACTTACCAAAACTTCCTTCGCTAAATTTCCAACATCCGTGATTAAATATTCTTTTAAATTCCCAATTTTGAAACTTTTCGGATGTTCGTGGGCCGGGGCCTATTTTTTCCCACTTACATACGCAATTCTTAATCTACTCTTTTTTGATTGAGAATTATTTTAGGGCTTTCTAAATTGTATCCATAGGGTCTATTTTACATATTTGATAATATTAAGGGTAAAATGCGAATTGCATGCATTTTAACCAACATGTTAGATATGGTCATATCAATATGAGTTATTTTAAATCTTCACATAACAACTTCATTGAGTTCTGTTTTTTTACCAGGTTTTATTCTGATCACTAAGATAACCTATCCCAAGTATGAAAGCATCTCATAACGTTTTATATTCACTTGTTTCTCTGTTTCTCTATTTTTAAATTTATTGCTTAAGATCACTTTATTTTATTGTAACATTTTATGAAAGAAATAAATTCATATCAAATCCAGTTTTTATATAATCAAATGATTACAGGGTGTACGACAGTTTTGCATTATTGATTGGGTTACAAATTAGGTCTTTGACCTTATTCCATTGCCCACTTTTTTCAGCTACCCTAAGATTGACTATTTGTTGAGCCCCATGAAGTTTCCACCTTTGACCGGAGGGTTTCATGCGTTGCCGGATGACCGTACGGTGCGCCGATCCCATGGGCCCGCGACCAATTAACCATCCATTCGCTTTATACGCTTTGTACTGCATACGTTTTATAATATTTTCATAATAAGTCGGCAGGGAGGCTTGTTTTTCGCGGGCGCTTCCCCTGCAACGAACCGATTCAATACTCACTATCACAACCTCTATCCCATCATCAAGCAGTAGCCCCGACTGATGATCCACCCATTTAGTTCTTTCCTGTGGATCTTTAAAAGCCTCCCTGGCAAATCCATGTAACTTTTCACTGGCATAATAAAAATCCAGTACCTGATGGTGATCAGGGTAGACATCATCCAGCCAGTTCCATATCCACCGGGCCCCATCGGCCACCCGGATCATCTTATCCAGATGGCCGATTGCCTTTTCGACTTTGTTTAAAAAAAGGTTGTTTACCATCCAGATGAGCTATGTAGGCCCTCTTTTTATTGTTTTCTTAGAGTGACTAAATAAGGCGATAATGAAACAAATAAATTTTCCCATGATTTTTTATTTACAAATGTCCGCTTATCCTCCTTGAACAGTTGTATCAATTTATCAATAATTCCTATCATTTTGGTAGTTATCTCTAAAGCTAGAGGGGCTGTATCCTTCCATTTCATGAAAAAACCTTGTCAAATTGTTGGGTTCGCTGAAATTTAATGCATGTGCTATTTCAGCTATTGTCTTATTGGTGTATCGCAGTTCTGTTTTTACCTCTTGAAGAAGTCTTTTGTTAATTATCTCCTTTGCTGTATTTCCAGTATGCTCTTTCACCATTTCATTCATTTGACGGCGGGTTATTGGTAATAAATTGCAATACCCCTCTACAAAATGCAAGGTGCGGATATTCAGCTCGAGAAGTTCCTTAAACTTGTAAATTACTGAATTAGAATGTATTTCAGGCGAAATATTAAAGCAATTTGAATACAGTCGATTTAACTTGGATAATGAGAAATATAAAAGTGAGCGTATTATGTGAGGACTATCATTTTGATAACAGTTTACTTCAGTAATGATTTCGTTTAATGCGAATCGTATTATGTTGTAATTTTCACGATCCAACCTCAAATATTGGGGGTATTGGTAATTATAAAAGTATTGCAATCGGTAGGCGAACAATTTATCATCAAAAAAATTGGATAGGAAATCATTCTGAAAAACAAGGTGAAAGCCTCTGATTCCAGAAAGAGAAATTTCACAACTTTTCTTTTGGAAGGGGCAGATGAAAAAAACTGTTTTCGGCAACTCTCAGCTGATGCCCATTCAATTCTATTGGCCCATTTGCTTTTTCAAAAATCATGATCTCGAAAAAGTTGGCTATGTGGGGTGCGGGATCGAAAAAAACATTTGGATTATTTTCAAACCTATGTAAATCCATCAACAATTCGAATCCGTACTTTCTTTTTTCAAAAATGAACTTTCGCAAACTAAAATATTGGGTTTACCGATCTTATTTAAGTTATAAAAGTATTGCCCCTTAAAATTAACTAGAAATCCTTATTTAAAGCTACAGATAGACATCAAAAAAATGGTCCATAGGACAACTTCAACTGGGCGTAACTGAAAATTACTCGATTTGCGGGGCCCATCTTCTTTAGGAGGAACAGCAATTTATTTTTTGCAATATAAGTACCCGATACCCTCAATCCCCATCGGTGTCGAATTCGTCATCCCCTGCTTTTGGTACCGTAAAGGTAAAGGTTGAGCCTTCATTTTCTGAACTAAAAATGAATATTTGGCCATTATTTTTCTCGACAAACTCCTTGCAAATAATTAAACCCAATCCGGTACCTTTTTCACCCTCTGTTCCTTCCTTTTTAAATTTTTCCCCCACCTTAAAAAGCCTGGAGGTTTCTTCTTCGTTCATACCAATTCCTTCATCCGTTACATGAATGCTCCAATGCGACCCGTCATCTTCCATAGACACCTCTACTTTTTTATTCGTTGGGGTAAATTTGATTGCATTGCTGATCAGGTTACGAATAACGGTATTGATCATATCACGATCGCCAAAAACCCTAGCTTCGGGGAGTTCTGACATTTGAAGTTTCACTCCTTTTTTCTTTGCCTGCTCCTGGTGTAAAAGAACGTTTTCTTCTATGAGGTTATTCATGTGGAAGCAGAGTGGGTCGAATTTTATTCGTCCCGATTGGGCCCTTGACCAGGTAAGGAGGTTTTCTAATAACTGATAAATTCTTTTGGCCGCTATATTCACCCGCTTCACGCCCATTTCCTTGTCTTCTTCATCGAGGCTTTCGTAATCCTGTGCCATCAGTTCGCTTATTGATAAAAGACTGGTAAACGGGTTTTTAAGGTCATGAGAGATGATGGAGAAGAATTTATCTTTGGTGGAAACCAGCGCTTTGAGGTCTTTTTCCGATTTTTGCAGTTTTTCATTGGCTCTGCTGATAATTGCATTTTGTTCAGCCAATATTTTATTGGTTCGCCTGTTTAGCTGATAACGGTAAATAAATCCAACAATCAGAATGGTCACAGCCAGCTCTAATGCAAAGAACCACCATTGTCTCCAATAAGGAAGTGGAATGGTAATTTTAAGTTGATCATTGTGAAGCGATTCCAGTCCTTCCATATTTACCGTTTTCAATTCAAAGCAATATTTGCCCGGAGGCATGTTCGCGTAGGTGACATAAGTACGACTGCCAGCAGGGCGCCAATTGTCATCGAGGCCAGTCATCCTGTAATAGTTCGTTTCATTTGTTGGATCAGTTTGGTTCAGGGTGGCAAAACCAATGGTAAAATATCGTTGCTGGTAGCTTAACCGGATATTATCTGTATAAGCTATTGAATTGGGGATGTAGTATTTCCCGTTTCTTTCTACTACTTTCTCAGATAAACCTATATCCGATTTTGTCTCCGGCTGCACCTTTTTCCCCAGCAATTCAAAGCCTGTAATGACCATTTCAGTTGTATTTTTACTTGAATAAGATCTGGTAGGGTCAATAATATTTAAACCGTAAACCCCTCCTGCATACATTAAACCGGATTGTCCGCTATGAAAAGCGCCACCATTAAATTCATTGCTTTGTAAGCCGTCGCTAGCCTTAAAATTTTGAACATGGTGCGTTTCCATGTTGAATTTAGCTAATCCATTATTGGTTGTTAGCCATAAATTACCCTGTTGGTCAGGCATTATGCCATAGATGACCGCATTGGGTAATCCATCTTTTTCGGTGAATCGCGTAAACTTCTTCGTTTTGGTATCGAAACGGTTGAGGCCATGGTTAGTCCCTACCCAAAGTATTCCTTTCTCCTTCTCAATTATCGCGAAGATTATATTGTTGGAGATACTGTTTACGTCGTTTGGGTTATATTGATAACTTGTAAAAGTCTGATCGTTGGGATCCAACCGGTTGAGGCCTCCGCCATAGGCGCCCACCCAAAGGTATCCTTCATGATCTTCCAATATAGCGGAATACACAAAATTGTTAGACAGGCTTTGTGGGTTGTCTTTATCGAATAAAAAACGTTGGAAAACCCCACTTTCTACATCCAGCTTATTCAGGCCCTGTCGTGTACCAACCCAAATATAACCATTAGAATCTTCATAGATTGCACGAACGGAGTTTGAAGAAATTGATCCGGGATCATTAGGTTGGTGGTCAAAATGAATGAAAGTGTTTGATTGTCGGTCATATAAATTTAGCCCTGCTCCGTCGGTACCTACCCAAATACGGCCTTTTTGATCTTCCATTACTTTACGAATAGAAGAATGCCCTATGGAGCCGGGTTGTGAAGGGCCAGGTAAAAAAACCGTAATATCATTTGTTTGTGGGTCGAAATAATTCAATCCTGCATCGTTGGTACCGATCCAGAGCTTCTTATTCCTATCTTCCCAAATAGTCCATATAAAATCACTGGACAAGCTATTCGGAATCATCGGATTGTGCGTCATAAGACGGAATTTATGAGCAGCCGGATTGTAAATATTAATACCGGCGCCAAAAGTGCCGAACCATACCTTACCACTGCGATCTTTAAAAATACAATTGATCGCATCTTCAGATAAACTCGTCTTATCGCCATTTTGATGGCGATAGTGATAAACCGTGCCATCGGGTTTTATTTGAAATATTCCATTGCCGAAAGTACCATACCATACAGCTCCCTCATCATCTGCTATAAGTGGCTTGGCAGTATTGACTGATAGGCTATGAGAAATATCCTCTGCGTATATCAAACGATTTAATTGATCGCTTTCAATAGAGTATTGAAACAGGCCGTTAGAAGCGCTACAGAAAACGGAATTATTGTGATATAACAACTTTTCAATATACCCGATATCACCATGCTGATGGTTGGTACAGAGATAACAATCAGAAATTGAATCGTTGGCATATAATCGGTAAACATGTTCATTTACAGATATCCAATGGCTGTTTTTACCTTTGGATTCACTGGCCATCTCAATTGAGTTACCCGATTGCAGCATTTTCATTTCTTGTTTAGTCGCATTAATCAAGTACATTCCATTAGAGGCAATAGCAATAGCCTGGTTATTCGTTCGGTGAACTATCGACCGTATGGATTGTCCGGTTAAAAAGGATTGAGATATTGAATCGTGCATTTTCGAAAATGTGGCAAGTCCAGATTGGGCGCCCATCCAAATAAAATCTTCTGTTTCAGCCATGTACGTTATGGTATCACCGATTAGGTTATCATGGGTAGTGGCAAATTGCCTGAAGCGCTCTTTTCGCGGATCGAACCGGGTTAATCCTTCTTTTGAGCCAAACCATAGGTTCCCTTCTTCGTCCTCGTAAATCTGCTCTATCCACTTGCTTACAATACTGCTGGTGTCATTTAATACCGGCCTGTAAATGATAAATTCTTTTCCGTCATATTTATTAAGACCATCCTCAGTTCCAAACCACATAAACCCTTTTTTATCCTGATGTATGCAATAGACAGAACTCAATGACAATCCATCATGAATGGTTATGTGTTCAAACCTGATTTGATTGACCTGTCCCTGACTGGAAGTAAAAAAGCCATGAATGATAAATAGTATAAGAAAAGAATTACGGATAACATCTGGCTTTGCCATGGCTGAATCATTGGATATACTCCAATAATACGACGTTAACCAGTGGAAAAGAGTTCCCATGATAGTGCATGGAATATCTTTAACTGAGTTAAATAAGTACAGGTGAGGACTGCCAAGGTAAAATGGATAACAGATAATAGGCTTGATGTAGGACTGCAGTGAGAGGAATATACAAGTCAAACATCATCGTTTGTGAAATATTTTTATGAAATTACCCAACCTCGCCAGACGATGGACCGTATAACATACCGAACGGTCGGTTTATGAAAGATACTCAAAAGCATATTCTTGAAACCTCTCTCCAAAAATTTCTCGAAAAGAGCTATAAGGAAGTTACACTAAAAGAGCTCGTGGAGGCAAGCGGCTTGTCGAAAGGCGCGTTTTACCACTATTTTTCAAGTAAGGAAGAACTTTATCAAAAAGCCGTTGAATCGTATATTGATTATATGTACGAAACCATGGTCAACGCATTTGATCAGGAAAAATCATTTCGAAAAAACCTGGAATTCATGCTGCATTCCTTTCAGGCCATGTACGACGATGAGGAGGTGGACAAAGCGTCAAGGCATAAGCAATTCAATAGTTACATTGACCTGGTGCGCCAGTCCATGCAAAACCCGGTATTGAACAAAAAGATGCACCAGTTTATGAAAAGAATAGAGGTGAAGTTGATGGAGTTCGTCCAGGTTGCCCAATTCAATGGCCAAATAAGACAGGACTTACAGCCCAAATCCATTGCCTTACAACTAATGATCCTGATCGAGGGCGCTAACCTTTTCTATCCTTTTCAGGAAGAAGACCGGCCTATTACGGATTTTATGACCGAAATATTGGATCAATACTTAGCATTGATAGAAAATTAATATGAATTGTAAAGTAAAATCAAACCGAATGAAGAAAGGATCGTTTTTAGCGACCGCGATAATAGTACTATCATCGTGGTCACTTGCTTATGCACAGGATGCGGAAGAGATCATCCGTCAGATGGACCTGAATATGCGTGGGGAAGAAAGCATTCAGGAAATGGAGATGACTATTGTGAGGCCCACATGGGATCGGACGATTGCCATGAAGAGTTGGAGCAAAGGGCAGGACTATTCGATGATCCTGATCACTGAACCGGCAAAAGAACGGGGGCAGGCCTTTTTGAAACGCGACAAGGAAATGTGGAACTGGCTCCCCTCAATTGACAGGATGATCAAGATCCCACCATCTATGATGATGCAGTCATGGATGGGTTCTGACTTTACCAACGACGATCTCGTTAGAGAGTCATCCATAGTAAAAGACTTCACTCATCACCTCGAAGGCGAGGAAACCATTCGCGGGCATGAAGCTTACCGGATCAGACTCGATCCAAAGCCCGATGCAGCCGTTGTTTGGGGTAAAATATTAATTTGGGTCGGCAAGGAAGACCTGCTCGAGCTCAAGGCGGAGTTTTACGATGAAGACGGGTACCTGGTCAATACCATGCAACTGAGTGATATCCGTGAAATGGGTGGACGAAAACTCCCTACCCACTGGGAGATGATCCCTGCAGATGAAGAAGGTAAAAAGACCGTTTTGCAATTAATATCTGCTGATTTTACCGTTGATATTGAAGAGTCCTTTTTCTCACAACAAAACCTGAAAAGGCTGCGATAGGTATGTCAGCAATGCAAACAAATTTCAAATTGGCATGGCGCAACCTTTGGCGCAATAAAAAAAGGACACTCATCACGCTGGCTTCGATATTCTTTGGCGTGCTCATCGCCACGGTGATGTCATCGATGCAGGAGGGTTCCTATACGTCCATGATCCAGAACATAGTGAAGTTTTATTCAGGCTACATCCAGATTCAGCATGAGGACTACTGGGACAACAAAACCATTAATAACACTTTCGAGCCGGTAGACAGTATATTCGAAACCGTCGAATCCAACGAATTGATCACCAATTATGCCCCAAGGCTTGAATCATTTGCCCTGGCATCTTCAGAGGCGCTTACCCGTGGCTCTGCAGTAATTGGTATTGATCCCGAAAAGGAAAATGAAATCACAGGTTTAGGTAAATGGGTAGTGGAAGGCGAGTATCTCCGTGCTGATGTAGACCACGTATTGGTAGGAAGTGAACTGGCCAAATATTTGGAGCTCGGGGTAGGAGATACCCTCGTGCTGCTGAGTCAGGGGTACCACGGGGTCAGCGCTGCCGGAAAATACGCCATTAGCGGTTTGCTCCGTTTTCCGAACCCTGAAATGAATAAGCAATCGGTTTACATACCGATCAGAACGGCACAACAGTTATATGGCGCTCCGAACCGGCTTACTTCTTTAGCGCTTATGGTGGAAGACCAGTATGACCTGGAAAAGGCGATTGAAGGATTAAGGCAAAAGGTTGGCAGGCCCTATGTAGCGATGACCTGGGAGGAAATGCATCCTGAATTGCTTCAAATGGTAGAGGCCGACCGCGCGGGGGCCGTCGTTATGAAAGCCATTTTATACATACTGATCGGGTTTGGTATTTTTGGCACCATCCTTATGATGGTGGCCGAACGCATCAGGGAAATGGGCGTTATGGTGGCTGTCGGTATGCAAAAGACTACTTTGGCTATGCTGTTATTTATTGAAACGATACTGATTGGTTTCATGGGGGTACTGGCCGGATTCGCAGGAAGTGTGCCGGTAATTGCCTATTATTTCAATAACCCTATCAAACTAACCGGCGATGCCGCTGCCACGATGGAAGAAATGGGCATTGAGCCATACATGTATTTTTCGTGGATGCCAAGCGTTTTTTACAACCAGGTGATCACGATTTTTGTCATCACGGCTATCATTGCATTGTATCCTATTATTTCCGCATTGCGCCTTAAGGTACACATGGCATTGCATGCCTGATCTTTAAATTTCAAAAACAACAAACATGATATTTATACTTTCATGGAGAAATGTCTGGAGGAACAAATTGCGCAGTGGCGTTATGATCACGGCAATGGCCCTTGGTATTTGTGCCGGCATTTTTTCCACTGCCTTTTACATGGGCATGGCCGATCAAAGAATTGACAAGGCCATCAATACAGAAATATCGCATATTCAATTACATAAACCGGAATTTCTTCGTTCCAATGAAATCTCGGCCTACATCCCCGATGCGGAAGCCACAAGGGCTGAAATCAATGATATGGAACATGTAGCCGGAGTAAGCAATCGAATTGTGATCAACTCGATGGTGGCATCGGCTGAAACGGGCGCCGGGGTGAGAATTGTGGGGATTGACCCTCAAAATGAAAGTGCCACAACCACACTGCATGAAAAGGTAGTGGAAGGTCAGTATTTCGGCGCGGATCGCAGGAACCAAATTGTAATAGGGCAGAAGTTAGCTGAAAAACTCAAGGTGAGGCTGGGGTCAAAGGTTGTAATTACCTTGCAGGATGTAGGAAATAATATCACTTCCGGGGCTTTTCGCATCGTCGGGCTGTTCAATACGGTAAACACCATGTACGATGAAAGCAATGTGTTTGTACTCCGAAAAGACCTGATTCGACTGACCAACTTGCCTAAGCATTCGGGACACGAGATTGCCATTTTGGCCAAAGAAATTGACGACGTGGAGGATTTGCAAAAATCTTTGGCCGGGCAATTCGAAGGTCTGACGGTAAGAAACTGGCAGGAGATAAGCCCTGAAATGAATTACCTCAACGAGGCAATGGACCTTTACATGTACATTTTCATAGTCATCATTTTGATCGCCCTGCTTTTTGGAATCATCAATACCATGCTCATGGCAGTGCTCGAGCGAACAAAAGAAATAGGCATGCTGATGGCCGTAGGAATGAATAAAGGGCGGGTATTTAGTATGATCATGGTCGAGACAATCATGCTTGCCTTGACCGGTGGTGTATTTGGCGTTGCATTGGGAGCTTTTATTTCCAAGTATTTTGAAACCCACAGCATCGACTTATCCCTTTGGGGGGAGGTCTATGCCAACCTGGGTTACGATCCTTTTGTTTACACCAGCCTTGACTGGATGCTCCTGGTGAATGTTACGCTTATGGTAATAGGCGCTGGTATAATTGCTTCTATATATCCTGCTATTAAGGCGCTGAGCAATGATCCTGCTGATGCATTAAGAATTGAATAAAACCTAAACACATGAATGTCATAGAAATCAAAAATCTTCATAAAACCTACAATACCTCTCAGGTGGCTGTTAAAGCGGTCAATGGTATTGATCTCAGTATTTCCAAAGGTGAGTTCACGGCTGTAGTAGGGCCTTCGGGCTCGGGGAAAACCACTTTTTTAAATATGGTCGGTGGTCTGGACCGGCCTACATCAGGCGAGGTGTTCGTTGATGGTGTAAATATCTGGGAGTTGTCGTCCCGGAAGCTCATCGATTTCCGGTTGCGCAATATAGGCTTCGTGTTTCAGTCGTATAACCTGATACCTGTTTTTACAGCCAAAGAAAATGTGGAATTTATCATGCAAATGCAGGGCTGGGATGCTAAAAAACGTTTTGAACGCACCAAAAAACTTATGGATGAAGTGGGGTTGGGCGACCGGCTATCCAGCAGGCCCGGCAAGTTGTCCGGAGGTCAGCAACAGCGAGTGGCAGTAGCCAGGGCACTGGCATCGAAGCCTAAATTTATATTGGCAGATGAACCAACAGCTAATCTCGATTCACATTCCACTGAAAACCTGCTCGATATCATGGAGCGTCTGAATATGGAAGAAGAAATAACCTTTATTTTTTCTACACACGACCCAAGGGTAATGAAAAAGGCAAGAAGAATTGTGACGATTGAAGACGGAAAAATACTGAGCGATGAACGCAAAGAAGCTGAAGTGGCACACTAGTTTTTTAGGGGTTTTAATTTTATTGCTCGCATTTACACAGTCTAAGGCCCAGAACGACAGGAGTTGGGAGATTGGCGGCTATGTGAAGTACCTGCAAACCGTTACCAGCCTGTCTCCTGACAGCAGTGAGCTCTACATCGATAACCTGGTGCATAATCGCCTGAACTTCAATTGGTATCCGGGTAAAAACTGGAAAGTACATGCCGGCATGCGGAACAGGCTTTTTTACGGGGATTTTGTGAAAATTTTACCGGGATATGCCGACCTTATAGCCGAAGATATGGGTTACTTTGATCTTACATTCAACTGGTTCGAAGGAGATGCATATTTTCTCAACACCACTTTCGATCGGTTGTACGTCGACTACACCACGGGTAAGTGGCAGGTAAAGGTGGGCCGCCAACGTGTTAACTGGGGCCAAAACCTGGTATGGAACCCTAATGATGTATTCAATGCCTTTTCTTATTTTGATTTTGACTACGAGGAGCGACCGGGCACAGATGCCGTGCGCATTCAGTATTATCCCTCTTTTACCTCAAAAGCCGAATTTGTATATCAACTGGGGGAAACCCTGGAAGAATCGTCTTTTATGGGATTGTATCGCTTTAACAAGTGGGAATACGACATACAGCTACTGGGCGGATATGCACTGGATGACATTGTAGCCGGGTTGGGTTGGTCGGGTCACATAGGGGGAGCAGGATTTCGTGGTGAAGCCACCTATTTCAGCATTCCGGCCAATGAAGAAGGAGAAAGTCGTGACGAGCAGGTTGTCGCATCGATATCAGGTGATTATACTTTTAAAAATAGTTTGTATTTACACGCTTCTGCCATATACAATAGCAAAGGGGATACTGAAAATATCCAGTTCAACTACCTGGGGCAGCAGCTGTCATTATCTGCCAAAACATTGACGCCCAGCAGAATGGAATTGTTCTATCAGATGGCCTATCAGATTTCGCCTTTGTTTTACGGCAGCGCTTCGATGATCTATAACCCATTTGATGCGTCGTTTTTTATGGCGCCGTCACTTAGCGTGAGCATGATGGATAACCTGGAGCTTTACCTGATTGCACAGATATTTTCCGGTGGTGATAGATCCCAGTACGGCGGCTTTTCTAATTTATACTTCTGGCGAATGAGGTGGAGTTTCTAAAAATAAAATTGTCTAGGCCAGCACTTCGTTGGCCTTGGCAAAACTTACGAAGAAGGTGGCCCCTTTGCGATAGGTACTTTCACACCATACTGAACCATGCATTTCTTCCACGTATTTCTTAACGATCGAAAGACCCAGGCCGGTGGACGTTTCACCGGAAGTAGGTTTGGCAGAGAGTTTTTGAAATTTTCCAAAAAGTTTTTCCATTTCCTCCGGTTTTATGCCGGGGCCGCTGTCTTTTACAAAAAGCACAATGGTATTTTCCTTCTCAAAAAGGCCTATGGTAATAGAACTGCCGGGAAATGAAAATTTAATGGCATTGGAGACGAGGTTTTCAAGTACCTGAACCATATAGGCAAAATCGATATGGGCATAGGCTTCTTCTGTGCGTATATCGAACTGACACTTGATCTTCTTTTTGGCAAAACGGTCCCTGAAAAGTTCGCAGACCTGCTGTATGACAAAAAACATATTGGTGCGCTGAATATCAAGGTTGAGCTTTTTAGTTTCAATAGCCCTGATGTCAAGTATTTTATTGATCATTTCATTCATTCTACGAAGCGCACGTGTAATTATACTACCAGCTTCGTATTGCTCTTCAGACAGTTCATTATGCTGGCTTTGGATGGGCTCATTCATTGATATGGCCGTGGCCAGCGGGTTGCGGAGGTCGTGGGCCAAAATACCAATGATATGGTTTTTTTCATTATTAAGTCGGGTCAGGTCTTCGTTCTTCTCTTCTATCAGTGCATTTTTCTGCTTGATCTTGATGTTCGCCTTTTGGAGGCTTTCGTTTATATTGCGCAAATCTTCAGCCTGCGATTCGATCTGTCGCTTTTGAAAATGCAACCGTCGGTTGGTACGGCGGATTTGCAAATAACCCACTAATAACAATACGAAAATTATGGCGCTTAGCACAGATACCCATTGATAGAACAGTCGGGTACCTTTTGAACATGTGATTTCCAATTCGTTAAGGGCATTTTCCTTTTCAAGTAGTTCGATGGCCTGATTTTTTCCTGTTCGCGCAGCGCCTGTTGCTCAAGCTCCATTTGATTGATGTATTGCTCTTTTTCCAGCAGTTTAATACGTTGTTCATTGTTTTGAGCTTCCATCTGTTGTTGTACAATCTGCTTTTCCTGGATTGCCTTATCCTTCATCAATTTTTCATTGTTCAGTTGAGCAGTCTGAAGTTCTTTTTCGCGTTCGAGCAAAGCGAGGTTCTTTTCATTTCTGTCCGCTTCCAGTTGCAACTGCCTCAGCTTCATTTCTTTCATGTCCTCTTCAATCAACATCTCTTCCGTACGCTCGATGATAAGGCTGTTCATTTTAAGACTGAATTGATTGTTGTACCTGTCCTCTATGTTTTCAATAGACTTATTGTTCAGCGAATCTTTTAAGGCAATAAGGGCCTGGTAGTGGACAATCGCCTTATCGGCTTTATTCAATGCCATAAAAGCATCTGATAAAATACGATGTATTTCAATTTTTATTTTGAGGCCTTTTGCCCTTTTGGCATGTTAAAGTGCAATGTTGGCGTGGGCAATGGCTTTTTTATAATCCTGAAGTTTTAGCTGCAAATCCGAAATACGTATAAATGCTTCAGCCACTAAATCGGGATATTGCGACCTGTTGACCAACTGAATGGCTTCATCATAGTACTGATAAGAAAATTTGTAGTTTTCCAGATAATCCTGATCCGACAACTGTTCGTACATCATACCGGTATTGAGCAAATTGCGGATGTATATCGGATGTTCAGAGTCCGTTTTCAAATCGGGTATATGTAAATTGGCCAACTGGAAATATTTGAGGTAATACTCGATACTTCTCGTATAGTTGTTATTGTCAAAATTTAATTGCCCGATCTGACTGTATGACCACAGAACACCCAGGCTGTCCTGCCTTTTTTGATAAGTGCTTAACAAGAGAAAAGGGGTATGGATCGCATCCTGTGGTTCACCGGTTTCTTTCTGAACAGAAGTTATTGGTTTTAAGGTGTTGGTGAAGGCCAGTTCTTCTCCTCTTGATTTATAAATATCGGCAAGTTCGCCGTAGAGGGTAAGTGCATTTTGATAACTTTCAATCTGTCGGTACAACTGTGCGGCATTTTTCAGCGCTTTTATTTTCAATTCCGGTTCTTCATCGGGCTCCAGGATATTGTTGGCCATCAGGTAATTTTCCAAAGCTTTCTTGGGCAAATTCCATTCTTTATAAATGGACGCCAGTTCAATGTAGGCACGAACCAGCTCCGCTTTAGATACTTTTGTTTCAAGGTTTTGAACAAGTTTGCGGTAATATTTTAAAGTGTGTGCCTTTTGATCTTGTTTGTGATAGCCTCTGGCCATTATCCATAGGGCTTCATTTTGTAACTCGATAAAGGAGTTTCCAATGCATTGCTGTAGGCATCAGTAGCCTGGGCTATGGCAAGAGGGTAATCTTCATAGTGAAAAGCTATGCGGGCATGGTCAATTGCCCCGGCCATGTTCATAGAGTCGCTTTGAACCAGGATATCCGTGTCCACCGGCGTTTCAACGCGCACTGTATCTGTTCTGGCATGGGCCTAATGGCCAACAACCAAAAGTAAGAGGCATGTTAAAACCGATTTAATGGGAGATACCACCATATTTAGGTATATCTTATCTTTACTTCATACGATTTTATTACCGTTTTTATTGTTGCCATTAGTGCTTTTTTGCCAAATTTGTTTCAAACAAAACAGAATACATACAAAATATTGGACCATTGATATACTTATCAAGTATTTTTTTATTTTTGCCGCAATTTCGGTGAAGAACGTTATCATCAGGCAAATCATTTAAATCTATATAAATGCAAAACCTACTATCAGATAGAATAAATGCCCTCGAGGAATCGGCTACTATCGCAATGGCACAGAATGCCCGCGAGTTAAAAGCCAAAGGAGTAGATGTAATCAGTTTAAGTTTGGGAGAGCCCGATTTCAAGACCCCTAAACATATTCAGGATGCAACTAAAACAGCCATAGATGAGGGGAAGTATTTTTCTTACCCTCCTGTGCCTGGTTACCCTGAGTTGCGAAAAGGCATTGCTGAAAAAATAAAGAAAGACAATGGTATAGATTGTACTGAGAATAACATCGTGGTGTCGAATGGCGGTAAACACTCCATTGCCAATGTGATGATGTGCCTGCTGAACCCTGGCGATGAGGTGATCGTTTTTGCACCCTATTGGGTTAGTTATATCGAAATCATCAAATTGGCTGAGGGTGTACCTGTAATTGTCGGCGCCGATATTGACCATGATTTTAAAGTTAGCGCTGAGCAGGTTAAAGCGGCTATTACCGATAAAACAAAGGCAGTTATATTTTCTTCACCATGCAATCCTACCGGCGCAGTTTTTAGTAAAAAGGAGTTCGAAGCGATTGCCGATGTGTTGCGACCTCATAAAAATATCATGGTAGTGGCCGATGAAATATACGAGTACATTAATTTCACTTCTGAAGGACACATCAGCTTCGCTACTATTGATGGCATGGCAGAAAGGACCGTAACAGTAAACGGATTCTCAAAAGGCTACGCCATGACCGGGTGGCGACTGGGGTACATCTGTGCACCGGAGTGGATGGCGAAGGCATGCAATAAAATGCAGGGGCAATTTACCAGTGGGGTTTGCTCCATTGCTCAAAGAGCAGCTTTGGCGGCAGTTACGGGAGATATGACCCCTACCCATCAAATGGCAGAAACATACCAGAAACGACGTCAGTTGGTGTTGGACCTATTGGAACAAATTCCGGGAGTGAAATCCAACCAGCCCGAAGGAGCGTTCTACGTTTTTCCCGATGTGAGCTTCTATTTTGGAAAATCAGATGGTGAACATACGGTGAAAAACGCGAGCGATTTGGCCATGTATATATTAAATACAGCCCATGTTTCTACCGTTACCGGTGAAGCTTTTGGAGCTCCTGAATGTATA
>DNTA01000181.1 GCA_003500135.1 Cytophagales bacterium
GACAGGCACAGAGTGGCTTGGTCGAAATACAGGTTTACCCATTGGGGCTAAAGGGATTTTGCGGGTCGATGATTTGAAAGAGGTGAGCTTTTTGTTGGGATACGAAGAAGATAAACTGGGTGAGATTGCCTCGTGGAATAGCGGGGATGGTGGCAATATCTTTACAAAAGGAGGAGTTTTTATTGCTGAAAAAGAGACCAATTTTTTGCTTTCACATACCATTAGAAATACCCATCCCGATGCTCTTTTTATTGCTGCTAAAAAAATCAAAGGGAGCGATTATACTGAAATGTACCTCTTTGGAGACAAAGGCGCGATTAAACGGTCGAAGGTTGAAGCAGATGTTGTAGTTGAATAATATTATTCCTAAAAATAGACCATGAAAGTAATTTTGACTGTAGTTATGTCTATTGTTTTATCTGGCTTAAAAGCTCAGGATAAACCAAATGTTTTATTCATTGCCATTGATGATTTGAATGATTTTGTCAATTGCATGGATGGCGCAATCCATGCCAAAACACCAAATATCGACAAGCTTGCAAAAGCGGGTACGCTTTTTTTCAATGCACATTGTCAGGCTCCCATTTGTGGCCCTTCGCGAGCAAGTATTATGACCGGTTTATATCCTGTAAACAGTGGAAACTATCTGCAATTGAACGATACGGACATTAAACAGTCAAATAAACTCACTGCGCAAGCCATTTTTATGCCCGATTATTTTGAGCAAAATGGATACAAAACCATGGCTGTGGGTAAAATCTATCATCAAGGAGATAGGGCAAAAACCTTTGACGAATATGGCAGTATGTTCGATGGATTTGGCCCCAAACCGAAGGAAAGTTTTAAATATGACCCAAGAAAAATTGAAGGAAAGGTAGGATACACCAATACCGACTGGGGAGCTTTCCCTGCCAACGATAGTTTAATGACCGATTACAAAAGTGCGGGCTGGGCGATTAATAAATTGCAACAAAAGCACAATGATCCGTTTTTTCTGGCAGTGGGCTTTGTGAGTCCTCATGTACCTTGGTACGCACCTCAAAAATGGTTCGATATGTACCCCTTAGATGAAATACAAACACCGCCCTATAAACCCAATGATTTTGACGATATACCTTTAATGGGCTACCTCGTTTCTGAAGCACCGATGATGCCAACTACCGAAGAATTGATTGCACAAAACGAATGGAAGAAAATGATTCAAGCCTATTTGGCCTGCATCTCTTTTGTAGATGCGCAGGTGGGTAAAGTAATTGATGCTCTTGAGAATTCAGGATACGCTGAAAATACAGTGGTGGTGCTTTGGTCGGATCATGGTTATCATCTTGGAGAAAAGAACCGGGTGGCCAAGCAAGCATTATGGGAGCGTGATACGAGAACTGTATTAATAATTAAAGAAACTGCTGGCACAAAGAATCAAATCTGCAAAGCACCGGTGCAGTTGATTGATATGTATCCCACTTTAACAGATTTGTGTGGGTTGCCAACTTATAATTTAGCTGAAGGGAAGTCACTAACTCCATTTCTGCAAAATCCGGATGCAGCTTCAAGCCGTCCTGCACTTTCTTTTTATGGTAAGGGAAATGTTGCAGTACGAGATGAACGTTATCGCTTGACACAATATGAGGATGGTTCCATAGAGTTTTATGATATGGAAAATGACCCGAATGAATGGAATAACCTGGCAAAAGAAGAAAAAGTGCAGGACAAAATAACCGAGATGAAAAGCTACATTCCCGAAAAATGGGCAGCTACATCGAGCTATATCAACTATAATTTTAATCCATATTTCAAAGAGAAAATGAGAAGTAAGAAGTACTAGATTCACATTCAATAATTGAATTTCCGAGATAGAATCATATGAAAATAATAATTTTTCTTTTCAACATTTTTTTTTCAGTAGCACTCAGTAATAGTTCAGCACAATCACAAAAAGAGACCGGTGGTGTCAATTCAAATTTGTTATCTTCTACCAATACTCAGAAACAGGAAAGTATGGATTGGGGCCAGGCAGTCTGGATTGGCTATACCAAAGATAATCGACCACAGGAATGGGCCGGACGAGATATGATTTATAATCAGCCGCCATCGGACATAAACACATGGGAACCTACGGCAGAAGAACTGAAAAAAAGTTTTAAAAAATCATACCCATCACCCTTGTTGCGCAAAAGCTTCGGAGTATCAAAGTCAATCGAATCAGCACAAATAGTGGTTTGCGGACTGGGACTTTATGCGCTTTATCTGAACGGAAAAAAAGTGGGTGACAGGGTGCTTGACCCGGCACAAACGACTTATGACAAACGGGCCTTTTATGTTATTCATGATGTTTCAAATCTACTTCAAGACGGTGAAAATGCACTTGGATTAATGCTTGGCAATGGATTTTATGGGCAAAATATTGCCTTTAGTCATACGCTGGAATATGGCGCGCCACGAGCCATTTTAAGTTTGAATGTCACTTACAAAGATGGTTCAACAGAGACAGTTTGTTCAGATGATACCTGGAAAGCATCTGGCGGCCCAGTTCTTTTTGACAACATCTATCATGGAGAAACATATGATGCCCAACGCGAAGTTGAGGGTTGGAGTAATCCGGGCTTTGACGATTCTCGCTGGGATTCAGTAGAAAAGATGGAGGCCCCGACAGAACATCTGCTCGAACAAGAGATGGAACCAATGCGCAAAATCCGGGAAGTAAATCCAATAGCTGTGTTAACGGCCGAAAAAGGTTGGATTATTGACATGGGGCAAAACATGACCGGATGGTTGCAAATTAAGGTGAGGGAAGCCGCAGGAACTGCCATTAAAATGCGATTTGCTGAATTGCTAATGCCAGATGCAAAGAACATTGATCCTGCCTCAACAGGCATACATGTTACAGGTGACACACAAACCGATATCTACATTTGTAAAGGAGATATGCGGGAAGTGTGGGAGCCGAGATTCACTTACCATGGTTTTCGCTACGTGCAAATTGAAGGATTAAGTGAAAAACCTGACTTGAAAAATTTCATCGGTTGGTTGGTACGTACCGATGTCGCACGAATCGGTACTTTTGAATGTTCAGACGCCTTAATCAATAAATTCTACGATGTTTCCATATGGTCAATTGAAGATAATCTTCAGGGGCTATTGAGCGACTGCCCACACAGGGAGCGTTGCGCCTGGCTGGGAGATGCTTATGCTGTGGCCGAGGCGGCAACCTATAACTTCGACCTAGTTCGCTTTTGGCAAAAGATGTCAGCTGATATGGAAACTGTACTTGGGACATCACCAGCCCATTTCAAAGATGATTTCCCATATGACCCGCGCACCCCTTCAAATATTGCAGTAGGAAAACGTTTATGCCTACAGGCACGCCCGGACTGGGGAGCTGCGACCGTAATGGTGCCCTGGTATTCATATATCTATTATGGTGATGAGGAGATCGTGAAAAATGCCTGGACGATGATGGTGGGCTGGATGGCCTATATTGACGAAAAGGTTCAACATGAAGGCATTATCAACGGAGGATATGGTGACTGGTGTCCTCCAGGAGGTAATTCGGAGATGGATACTCCACCAGCACTCACATCAACAGCACTGTATTATCAATCGCTGTTGGCTATGGATAAAATGGCACAGGCTTTAGGTAAAAATGATGCTTCATCAGACTACATTGATAAAGCAGAGGCCGTAAAAAAAGCTTTTAATACGGAGTTTTTTGATGCTGCACATAACTCCTACGGTTCGCAAACGGGAAATGCATTTGCTTTATTCTCGCAGCTTGTGCCTGAGGAGAAAGAACAAGCTGTAGCTGATAAATTGGCTGAAATTATTATGAGCGACCACGAAGGGCATTATAACAGTGGTATTTTTGGCCACCGACCTCTTTATACGGCACTTAACGACTATGGACATGCTGATGTGACACGCCATTTGTGGAAAATTTCTGATTATCCAAGTCTTGGTTTTATGACTGAAAAACATGGCCTAACAACCTGGCCGGAAAACCCGAGCAACTGGCCGGAGGGTAAGCGCTATTTTAGAAACTCGTTTAACCATCCCATGCACAGTGGATTTGCGGCATCATTTCATGAAAGTCTCGGTGGAATTCGTCCCGACGCAGACCACCCCGGATTTAAGCACTTCTTCCTGAAGCCCTGTTTTCTGCCGGATTTGGAT
>DNTA01000057.1 GCA_003500135.1 Cytophagales bacterium
CAGTAAATGCCTAAGTCAATACGTTTAACCCTCCTCCACCGGTTCCTATCAGCAACCTGTCATTTTTGTCGAGAATAATACTTGTAAGATTATTATCACTTAAAGAAATGGAACGCTCATTGTCTTGAAATATGTTTTTAAATGTTTTATTCGCCGGATTGAAATAGTCCAGACTTCCATCAGTGCCAATCCATATGTTCCCCTTATGATCTTCACAAAAAGCGGTGACCCGGTTATTACTTAGGCTATGCCTATCGCGTGGATGATGCTTGAAATGACTAAACCGGAGTTGTCGCGGATTGTATTTGTTGATTCCATTTGCTCCTATCCAGATGATTCCTGAATTATCTTCAAATATTGATGCCACGTAATTTCCACTGATGGTTTGTTCATCCCCTTCATTGTGTTCAAATCCATCAAAACCTTTTATTTGTTCATTATAAATATGTAGGCCATCTGCGGTAGTACCCACCCACATTTTGTTTCTGCTATCAAGATATAGCGCAGAAATGTCATTACTTTTTAAACTCTTCGGCTTTGTGGCATCGTGTAGAAACTGTTCTGTTTCACCTGTCTCGGTATTTAAACTGATTATACCATTTTCTAAGGTCCCCAACCATAAATTCGAATTTCCATAATCAGCCGCACATGTTATTTTAATATTATTTAAGTCCGTGTCATCCTTACGTAATGCCACTTTGGCAATTTGCGGTTCATTGTTTCTATATTCCAACCGGGCCAGGCCGTCCCAGGTACAGATCCATAATTGATTATTGCGGTCAATATATAGCTTCCTTACAAAATCAGAGGGCAACCCTTCAGAAGTATTGTTGGCCCTAAAATCCTGAAAATGATTTTTTTCATGATCATATCGACAAAGGCCTGCGCCCCAAAAAGAAATCCAGAGGAAACCTCTTTCATCATTGGCTAGCGAGGTTGGCCTGCTTCCAATTTTTCCAGACAGATTTTTA
Organism: Cytophagales bacterium; assembly: GCA_003500135.1. GTDB lineage: Bacteria > Bacteroidota > Bacteroidia > Cytophagales > Cyclobacteriaceae > UBA10427. Next base: position 972 of record DNTA01000057.1, read on the forward strand.
CTTTGAGGCAGAAAACGGATAAACTTCCCACTTATTGTATCCATTTTATTCAGTCCCTGCCAGGTAGCTACCCATAATTGTTGATAGCGATCTTCGGCTATATCCCATATCCAGCTATGCGACAGTGATGTTGAATCTTCTTTGTGATGCCTGAATATTTCAAATTGATACCCATCGTATTTATTGAGCCCGTCTTGTGTCCCCATCCAAAGCAGGCCGTTGTGATCCTGATAAATACAATTGATGGTATTTTGGGAGTATCCTGCCTCTTTGCCCAGCCTTTGAAACCGTATGACCTGGGCATGGATATGGTAATGACCAAAGGAGGTTAACCAAACAAATATTACCCATATGGCGAATTTTGTTCGCATTTGGCCGTGGTGATGTTTTGTTACCTAACAATAAAACAACGATCCTTGCTTATTAATTTCTCGTTCGATTAGTTTGAAGCACGGATATTCTTTTTGAAAGGAAAATATTGTGTAAACTTGTATTACAACCACTTGCCTGATAATTATGTGTTATAATGTAGCCTACCTGACCAAAAGAAAACAAAAATATGCTGAACATCACGGTGAAACGGATGCGGATGTAGAACGGCTGGGAAAACAACTGGAGGCCATCACTGAGAAACATTACAATGCAAGTGGTTTTATCTACCCTAACCTTCTCGTAGTTACCAATAAACGTCCCGATGATTTTCAAATGCTGACCTGGGGCATGGTGCCCTTTTTTATGCGCGATGTAGCACACCCTAAGGAATTGAAGTGGAACACGCTGAATTGTGTGGGCGAAAAGATGTTTGAGACCAAATCGTATAAAAATCCAGCCGAGAAAAGAAGGTGCCTGATCTGTCTGGATGGCTTTTACGAGCCACATCATTACAAAGGTGTAAGCTATCCTTTTTTCATCCGGCATAAAAATGATGACCCGATGTGGGTAGCCGGATTGTGGGACGATAACGGCCATATACAAACGGTCAGCCTGGTTACGGTTGAGGCCTCTCCATTGCTGGGCCGCATTCATAATGATAAAAAACGCATGCCACTTATCCTTCCGCACGAAATGCGCAGGGATTGGTTAAGTGAGTTGGAATCGCCCGCTGATAAGGATGCCCTGAGGGAGCTTATTCAGCCGTATGATGATGAATTGTTGACTACTTACAGCGTGCCTCCTATCCGGTCTAACAAAAAACTGGGAAGGGAAGCCGCAGGCGACACGCCGGAAGCACTGGAGGAATATCATTATGATGCCCTACCGGAAGAATATTATAGGGAAGTGATTGGAGCATAAAAAACCCCATCCCGGTAACCGGAATGGGGTGAATTTATGGTAGCTACGACTACTTACTTTCCGATTCCGATTCCTCTTCTTTCCGTTCATCCCTGTTTTTCACATACTTATCCAGCCATTGATCCTGTTCCCAAAGCATATGCAATATGCTCTCTTTCGCACGATATCCGTGACTTTCTTTGGGCAGCATCACAAGCCGGACCCTCGCACCCAGGCCTTTCAAGGCATTAAAGTATCGCTCACTTTGCAGCGGATAGGTACCAGAATTATTATCTGCCTCGCCGTGGATTAACAATAATGGCGTTTTCATTTTGTCGGCATGCATAAATGGCGACATGGTATAATAAACCTCCGGCGCTTCCCAATATGAGCGTTGCTCGGCCTGGAAACCAAATGGTGTAAGCGTTCTGTTATATGCGCCACTACGCGCGACACCGGCTGCAAACAGATCGGAATGCGACAGCAGATTGGCCACCATGAATGCGCCGTAGCTATGTCCGCCTACCGCAACTTTATCCTGGTCAATATAGCCCATTGCATCTACGGCATCAATGGCAGCTTTTGCATTGGCCACCAGTTGCGGACGGAAGGTGTCATTCGGTTCTTCATCACCTTCGCCAATTACAGGAAATGCCGCATCATCAAGCACTACATAGCCTTTATTGACCCAGTAAATTGGCGAGCCCCAGTAGGGATAGGTAAATTCATTCGGGTTCTGGGTGTTCTGCGAAGCGCTGGCTTTATCTTTGTATTCCCTTGGATACGCCCACAGGATCATGGGGTATTTTTTATTTTCATCCTTATCGAATCCAACCGGCAGGTACAGGGTTCCCGACAGTTCAAGCCCGTCATCACGCTTGTAGGTGATCACCTCCTTGTGTACGTTTTGTATGGCTTTGAAAGGATTTTCGAAATCCGTTAATTGCTCCAGTTTATTCTTTTTCAGGTTTCGGAAGTAATAATTGGGATATTCGCTTTTTGACTCAATGCGCACCAATAGCTGCCTGTTACCGGCATCGTAGTCCCTGATATCTTCCAGCTTATCAGTATATTCTGATTGGTACAACCTATTGGTTGTCCGGCTCTTAAGATTGTATTCGTCTAAAAACGGGAACTGCCCCTCTTCAGTATACCCGTCACCGATGAGAAAAGCGCTGCTGCCATCAATTGCGAGGATCTCTTTGCCAAATTCGTTTCTTTTGGTCACGAAACTACCCGGATCGTTGTACCGGTCCTGGTAATTGCGGTCGTAAAGTACCACTGTCTCCTGATCAGGTTGTGATGGGTTAAACAGATAGGTTTTGGTATTTCGGGTGTCAAACCAGTAATCATAGGCTATGGCCATTTCATCGGTACCCCAATCAATATTGTTGAACCTGTTGGCCGTTTTTAATAACTCTGTGGGCTCACCATCAAACGGCGCTTCAAGACTAAATAAAGCATCTCTGAACTCCACTTCATTTTCCGGATCACCACCATCCAGGGCTTCAACAAAGTACAGGGTGGCAGGTTTATCATTTCTCCAGCCTATGTCCCTTCTTCCTGTCCTGGTGGCCATGAAGCCCTTCGGCAAATCTTCGATCAAAGGTACTTCAACAATGGTGTTAACAAGGTCGCCATCGGTGGAATACACATCAGTTTTTGAAGCAAACCGGTAATAGGGCACCAGGTATGAAAAGGGCTTTTCCACTGTGCTGATCAGTACATATTCACCATTGGGTGAAAAATTGATATTGTTGTACATGGCGCTTTCAGCCCATTTTTCGATACTACCGTCTAATGAAACTTTATGAAGCTCCGACAATGCCAGTTGCTCAAAATTGAATTCATCATTCTTATTTTTCAATAAATCCTGGTATGTTCGGTTTTGCGCTTTCTTTCCTTCACTCACGGAAACTGTGGGGCCTTCAGGAACTACATTTTCAGTATCTATCAAGGGCTTCCTGTCTTCCGGCAACATTTTGACCAGCAGCGACTCACCATCGGAAAACCAATTGATCACATCGCGCATATTGGCATTCACTGATGCATCCGTAAGTTTTCGTGCTGCTGCCTTTTCAACATCCAGCACCCATACTTCCACACCTTCTCCGGTCGTATGGGTCATGGCAATCATCGACTGGTCGGGTGACCATGAAAAGTTGGTCAGGCGTGGGCTTTCGGGCAAACCGCTTACCTGTTTCAATTCAGCATCCAGGTTGGGCGCTTTTATTTTAACATTATTGAAATAAGTAACCCTGCTACCAATATTGGTCGTAGGATTGATTCTCAGACCTCCCAGACGCATTTCCTTTTCTGAAAGTTCAGCAATACTCTTATAGGCGTCGCGATATAAGAACACCATGTGTTCCTTATCATCGTCCAACAAAACATAGGGAGCGAGAGGCACGTCGACTAATTCCAAAATCTCCTCCGAAGGCTTTTGATAAGTTACATTTTCCTGTGCCAGACTGCTAAATCCGACCAGCAGGGATAATAATAAAACAACTATTCTCATTTATCTATTGGTTTTTATTGATCATTAAGGTTAACAATATATTGGATAAAAGTTCTTCATTTTATGCACCCATAACAATTCCCCAAATTACGATTTTGATACCAACAAGCCGCTACCAGTTAAAAAAGCATTTATCCATTTACGGAAAAAAGATATGCTTCCCCTTATAAAACTGTATATTTATCTTGACTTCGTTTATCTGTAACAGGGATACCAGAAGTTTCAACCACTTTTGAGTATGTAAAAAAAATCATCTAACAATCAAAAACATCCAACTCTAACTAAACAGAAATAGGTATGAAAAAAATTATTTCTCTTTTAACACTGTCATTATTGCTCACCGCTGGTATCAGAGCGCAGGACGACAGTGGCTTCGATATCGATGCGGTCGACATTCCATTCACAAAATACACACTGGATAACGGCCTGACAGTTATTATCCATGAAGACCACAAGGCGCCAATCGTTGCCGTAAATGTGTGGTATCATGTGGGCTCAAAGAATGAAAAAGACGGTAAAACCGGATTTGCCCACCTATTTGAGCACCTGATGTTCAATGGCAGTGAAAATTTCAATCAGGACTATTTCATGGCCATGGAGCGTATTGGCGCTACCGATCTTAATGGTACAACCAACTTTGACCGTACCAACTACTTTCAGAACGTACCTAAATCAGCCTTTGACATTGCCCTTTTCATGGAATCAGATCGTATGGGTCATTTTGCCGGCGCGATTTCACAGGAGCGGCTTGATGAACAAAGAGGTGTGGTTCAAAATGAAAAGCGCCAGGGCGAAAACCAACCCTATGGTCGCTTTTTTAACCGGGTAACTGAAAACTGTTTTCCCGAAGGTCACCCCTACAACCATACGGTTATTGGCTCCATGGAAGATCTTAATGCGGCTTCATTAGAAGATGTAAAAGAGTGGTTCAAAAACTACTATGGCGCTGCAAATGCCGTTTTGGTCATCGCCGGCGATGTGGATACAGAGGAAGCATATGAAAAAGTTGTGGAATATTTCGGCGACATCCCTTCAGGCCCACCGGTAACAACTCCCAAAAAGAATATAGCCAAAAGGTCCGGTGAAATCAGGGAAGTTATGCAGGACCGTGTGCCTCAATCACGTATTTACATGATCTGGAACGTAGCGCCCTGGGGCCATCCCGATGCTTTCGAGCTGGATATGGTTTCTTCCGTTCTTTCTTCGGGCAAAACCTCACGCTTATACAAAAGACTCGTTTATGATGAGCAAATTGCCACCAGCGTTAATGCTTTTAACTGGGAAAATGAGTTGGCCGGACTTTTCGTGATCCAGGCCGATGTAAAGCCGGGCGTGGAAAACCACGTGGTGGAAAAGGCTATTAATGAGGAATTAAACAAACTGTTAGCCGAAGGGCCTACAGCCGAAGAATTGAAGCGCGTAAAAACGAATTATTTTGCCGGGTTTGTTCGCGGTATAGAACGTATTGGCGGTTTTGGTGGTAAGTCGGATATCCTGGCACAAAATGAAGTGTTCATGGATGATCCCGGGTATTTTAAGGAGCGACTGAAAGGATATAAGCAAGCCGATATTGCTTCTGTAAAAAAAGCAGCCAACTACTGGCTCAGCGATGGCAAATACCTCCTGGAAATCAATCCATTCCCTGATTACAGTACGGTGGCCACCGAAGTAGACCGAAGCAAAGGCCTTCCTGAGCTTGGCCCCGCTGCCGAGGTTAAGTTCCCCGATGTGGAAGAGGCTACCTTATCGAATGGCATGAAAGTATTGCTGGCCCGCAGGACTACCGTTCCTTTGGTCCAGTTCAGCCTGCAACTCGATGCCGGTTATGCGGCTGACCAGTTTGGTAAGCCCGGCACAGCTCAGCTTGCCATGACCATGCTCGATGAGGGCACTAAAGAACGTTCAGCACTGGAGATCAGTGAAGAAGCGGATAAATTAGGCGCCAACATATCTTCGGGATCAAACCTGGATAATTCATTCGTTACCCTGAATGCCCTGAAAACGAATCTGGATGAAAGCCTTGCGCTTTACAGCGATATCATTCTCAACCCTGCTTTTCCTGAAAATGAATTTACACGCCTGAAAAAACAGCAAATTGTTCAAATACAGCAGGAAAAAGCTAACCCGGTACAAATGGCAATTCGTGTTATGCCTAAATTCATTTACGGTGAAGGCCATGCCTACAGCCTGCCGCTTACCGGTTCAGGGTATGAAAATACAGTGGCCGAAATCACCACCGATGACCTGAAAAAATTCTATGGCGACTGGTTCAAACCCAATAATGCCACGATGGTTGTGGTTGGTGATATCACCATGGATGAGCTGAAGGAACAGCTCAACAACTACTTTAAAAAGTGGAAAAAGGGTGACGTTCCCAGTAAAAATCTTGCCATGGTAGATCGTAAGGCATCGAAGATCTATCTGGTCGACAAACCCGGCTCAATTCAGTCTGTAATTATTGCAGGTCATGTTACACAGCCCTATGGCGAAGTAAACGAGCCGGCTGTCAGTATGATGAACAATATATTAGGCGGGGAATTTACTTCGAGAGTAAATATGAACCTTCGTGAGGATAAAGGCTGGGCATATGGCGCAAGAACCATAATGATCGGCGCCAAAGGACAACGACCTTACCTGGCATATGCACCTGTACAATCGGATAAAACAAGTGAATCGATGGTAGAATTGAAAAAAGAGCTATCGGGTTATGTAGGGGACAGTCCGGCCACACAGGAAGAATTTGCCAAAGAAAACGAAGTGTTAAGTTTACCGGGTCAATGGGAAACGCTTTCGAGTGTAAGAGGTTCTTTGACAGATGTGGTGAGATACGGCTTGTCAACGGATTATTATCAAACCTATGCCGGTAAAGTGCGCGGATTAACCGTTGAGGATATTCGGGAAGCAGCAGATCAAATGGTCCACCCTGAAGATATCAACTAGTTCGTTGTTGGCGACCGCGAACAAATAGAGGAAAAGATCAAAGCCCTCGGTTTTGGCGAGATCGTCATTATAGATGCCGATGGTAATATCCTGGAGCCTTCGGCCCAAAAAATGGACATTGAATAGATTAAAATTTCGCAAATGCCTGATATATTCATCCGGCATTTGTTTTACCTATATATTTGCCCGCTCCTTTTCTAATAGTAGATTTGATGTATGGAAAACCTCAATCTTGCAGAGCTACAACGATACAGCAGGCACCTTATTCTTCCCGGGTTTGGCTTAAAGGGGCAGAAAAAATTAAAATCTTCCAGCGTATTGGTAGTTGGCGCCGGCGGTTTAGGCAGCCCTGTATTACTTTATCTGGCAGCCGCCGGAGTTGGGCATATCGGAATAGTGGAATACGACCTCGTTGATGCAACCAACCTGCAACGACAAATACTTTATAATGATAAAGAAACAGGCCAGCCCAAAGGAGCGCTGGCAGCCCAGAAACTCGAAGCGCTCAACCCAGCGATAAAAACCACCTGGCACGACACTTTTCTCAACAGCAATAACGCCCTTGAGATCATCAGGCCATATGATATTGTGATTGATGGCAGCGATAATTTCCCGACCCGTTACCTGGTTAATGATGCCTGTGTATTGCTGGACAAGCCTTTGATCTATGGCGCCATTTTTCGTTTTGAGGGACAGGTATCGGTTTTCAATGCCCTTACCGATGATGGGAAAAGAGGCCCGAATTACCGTGATCTTTATCCTTCACCACCACCTCCGGGCATGGTACCCAGTTGTGCGGAAGGCGGAGTGTTGGGTGTTTTGCCAGGAATAATTGGCAGCATGCAGGCCAATGAAGCCATAAAGGTACTCACGGGTATTGGTGAACCGCTAACTGGTCGTATGTTCATCATTGACACAGCTACTTTTGAAACCCGCACTTTGAAATTCAAGGCCCGTAACGATTATAAAATCCACCAACTGATTGACTATGAACAGTTTTGCAATTCAGCTTCCAATAAACCGGAACTGCCCCACATCACTCCGAAGGCTTTTAACGACATTCCTGGATCGGACCGGCCGAAATATGCTTTGGTAGATGTCCGGGAACCATTTGAGCATGATATTTCTGATATTGGGGGCATTAAGATACCTTTAGATCAGTTGGAAAAAAGGTTGTCAGAATTACCTAAAGAAAACACTCTGGTATTGTATTGCAGAAGTGGGAAGCGTAGTGCCAATGCACAGCAAATCCTTCATGATAAAGGATTTAAAAACACTTTGAATTTGATTGGTGGTATAAACAGATGGGCCTCAGAGGTAGATCCTTCAATCAAAACGTATTAATCCCCATACTTTTAATTATACGGCGTGCCGCCCGGATCAATATCTCGGCAAAAGCATTTCCGGCCGTTCGTTAAAGGGTATATCCAGGGTATTTCTCGGCGATGAGGAAAAATAAGTTTTAAATGGGTTGCCATTACGTGGCACATCACTTAGGTATCCGATGTGCAACGATATGGTATTGAAACTCAAGCTTTCATTTCTCATCCTTACCCCCAATCCGACCTCGGAAACTAATCTTCCCGATTGAAAAGCATTTTGTGCAGGCGATAGCCAACCAAGATCAGCAAAACCATATGCGGCAAACCTGAACCCATAGAAATTGGCAGGGAGAAAGAAAACAGTCTCCCACTTAACAACTGCTCTGGACTGTCCCGCCCAGGTAGGCGCGAAAAGGTCCCTGATATATCTTTCCAGAGTGAGGTAACCGTTTAATTCACCCTGACGCAACCAACTGTAGCTCAACCAAAACAGATTTCGCCAACGCGTATTTTTTATGTTGACTATGTTGGCGAAATAATTCACATTAAAATCAAATCGGGCATCGCTTAAACCTTCAGTATTTAAAAAGCCCCCCCACCTGAAAGAACCTGAGAAGTACCCAAGACCACCTACATCCTTTGCTAAAACAAAATCATTGCCTAAATAGGGCCTGCTTACATAATCACTCTCTTCATAACCCAGTGTAAAATTGGTGTAAAAGCCATAAGGCAGGTTTTCCGTGATCCCGAAACTCAATAGGTTTTTGGTAGAATAGTATTTAATACTTCTCAGAATTACACTTCCCAATAAGATGTCAGAGTTATTAAAGTACGGGTACAGGCCCGGTTCGAACTGTTCGGGCACCTCGTTGAAAAAACGCTTGACCAAACGACCGGAAATAATAAGGTTCTTCCTATCTTCCAATTCTCCAAGTAAAAATGAGCGCCCGAACCAACCATCGATGAAATACCCTTTGTACGGCATTAGCCAAATACTGTCTTCAACCAATTGATCTCGTAAGTCCCTCGAATAGCGATACTCGAACCCACCTGCATAACGCGCCTCCGGTGTGATAAAGTTCTTAAATAAACCCACTTTGACCAAGCCCTGCTCCGGGCTTTCCAGTACCTCTAACTCCCCCTGCAAAAATTTACCATTGATATTTGAATTTCGAATTTGTATATCACTCCCCCAGGCATTCTGATAATAAGCGTCATATAATACGCCTAATTTTAAAGAGGTAGCCGAACCCAGAAAATTGTTTTCCACACCATAAACACCCCACTTTTCAAGGCTGTTGTAATCCAGTTCAACACCAAGCGAATACCGGTCCTGTACAACCACCACTACTTCAACCTTACCCCCTGCTCTTTCTTTTACATAAATTTGCACATCCTGAATATATCGCTCTGCCCTGATAAGCCGCTCCGATTCCGCAATTTGCACCGATTGCAACTGCTCTCCTTCTTTAAATTGCAACCCACTTCTGATCAGGCTCTCCCGGGTATTGACATGTGTATTGTTTAAGAATCCGGATAAGCCGCTTTTTTTATGTTGTGCAGTGTCATTTACATTCCCGGAGTAGAGCGGTACATGTTTGATCCTTATTTTTACAATTTCCCTGCCCTGGAATTCTTCATAAATATCATCAATATCAGAAAAACCATAGTCCTCTTCCTTTTCTTCTACATCTTTTACAATCAACAGGTCGTACAATTTCGAGGAAATACCGTTTTTTTCCGCCTTCTCCTCCAGCAATTGGTAAAATTTCCCCGAACGGTATTCCGACAGGTCTTTGATAACATAGGGGGTGCCTTCCAGCAGATAAATCGTAGTATCATTTTTAAAAATCAAGGCACTATCGGCCACGATAAGGGCTTTTTTACCTTCAATAGTTACAGGCACATACCCTGCTTCCTGGGCATGTATTTCCGTAAGCAGATAAAGCATGTTACTGAGAATAATCAAACAAATAAGTAATATTCTGTTCACGGCAAACCTTTATCTAATACATATTCGTAAAATACAATATAGTGCTGATTTTTTTACTTGAATTTCAACATTGCAAATTGTATCTTAAATGTGAAATCACCTAAAACCCCAAAAATATGAAAAGACTAATAACCTTTCTTCTATCGTTGATATTATTTGGACTTTCCTTCACATTATTGGCGCAGACAAAAGTGGGATTTTTGATGGACAATTACTCTTCTGACAGATGGTTGCTCGATGAAAAACTGTTCTGTGATGAAGTGAGAAAACACGGAGGTATTCCTATTGTTGAACTGGCCTTTGGAGATACCGATGCACAATACCAGTTGGCACAGCAAATGCTGGATGAAGGCATTGATGTGCTGGTCATCGTACCTACCGATGCTGCAAAAGCAGCAGATATTGTGAAATTGGCCAAAAGTAAAGACGTTCCGGTACTGGCCTATGACCGGCTGATCAATTACTCCGATGTAGACCTTTACATTTCATATGACAATAAAAAAGTGGGCAAACTACAGGCTAACTATGCCCTGGAACACGTGCCCAATGGGAAATATCTGTTGCTAAACGGCCCTGAAACAGACAATAATGCCATCCTTTTCCGACAGGGACAATTAGAGGTGCTGAAACCATTTATATCCAAAGGTAAAATTGAACTGCTCGACGATAAAGTCATGTCGCAATGGAACGAATTGGAAGCCCTGCTTGAAATTGAACTGTTTTTGAATTCAAACGATGAGATTCCCGATGTGATCATCGCGGCCAATGATGCCTTTGCCTCAGCCGTAATATCGGCCATTGACAATCATGATTTAAAAGGAAAAATAAAAGTGATCGGTCAGGACGCTGAAAACCAGGCATGCCGAAATATTGCATTGGGTTATCAGACCATGACGGTGTATAAGCCCATAAAGCCTCTGGCAGAACAGGCCGCAGAAGCCGCCATAAAACTGGTAAATGGTAAAAAGATAGATGATGTGAATGCAGAAATCGATAATAGATACAAGCAGGTACCATCAATTTTACTTGAGCCAATTTTAGTGGATATCAATAATTTAAAGGAAACCGTAATTAAAGATGGTCACGTCAGCTTATCGTCTGACCTTGAATATTAAACCTGAATCATGCATTGGGATCCAGGTTAAAAGAATACATTTAAACGGCCGTTGATAATTGTAGTCGGCCGTTTAATTAAAAACTATAATTTTATGTTCGGTGGGCTTGCAACGCGATGCATATTTATGCGTCTTTTCAATATACCAAGCCTGAACCAATGAACTTTTTTCCTAAGCCTGTATTTTTCACCTTTCTGGTGATCTTTTAATTTGTGCCCTGTTATGTGTTTGCCAAAGGCAAAAAGGACAGCGCTATTCTCATACCTAAAAAACACTATTTTACGCAACATACCAACGGAGATGAGATCACCAATGACGGCCTGGCAAGCGATAAAGCGTGGAACCTGGTGGAATGGGCCGGCGGTTTTCGCCAATTCGACCCGGAAGATGGCGCCAAACCGGCAATGGATACAGAATTCAAAGTTTTATACGATGACAAAAACCTCTATCTGCTCGTAAGGGCTCATGATAAAGAACCCCACAAAATAGATAAAAGGTTATCCAGGAGGGATAATTTTCCGGGTGACTGGGTGGAGGTGAATATCGACAGCTACCACGATAAACGCACCGCTTTTTCATTTAACCTTAGTGCCAGCGGAGTAAAAGGTGATGAATTTGTCTCAAATGATGGGTCCGATTGGGACAGCTCATGGGACCCGATCTGGTATGGCAAAAGCAGCATCGATGAGTACGGTTGGATTGCCGAAATGCGTATTCCTCTCAGCCAGCTCAGGTTTGCCAATAAACCGGAACATGTCTGGGGCTTGCAGGTGCTGAGAAGAAACTTCAGGGAACAGGAAAGGTCGTCATGGCAATACAAACCACAAAGCGCGCCCGGCTGGGTCCAGCGCTTTGGTGAATTACGAGGCTTGAAAGGTATTAAACCACAAAAACAACTGGAAATAATGCCTTACGTAGTAGCTAAGGCTGAGCGATATCCGGGTGAGAAAGACAATCCGTATGCCAGTGGTTCGGACGAGTCTTTATCGTTTGGGGTAGACGGTAAAGTCGGTATTACCAGTGACATTACACTTGACTTTACCATTAATCCGGATTTCGGACAGGTAGAGGCCGACCCTTCTCAGGTCAATCTTTCTGCCTTTGAATTGTTCTTCAGGGAAAGAAGGCCCTTTTTCATTGAAGGTAGTAATATTTATAATTTCCCGCTCACTGAAGCTATTGCCGGCGGGCGGTACAATGTAGATAACCTTTTCTACAGCAGGCGAATCGGCAGATCGCCGTCTTACTATCCTGATACCGAAGATGGTGAATTTGTGGACATGCCACAGAACACCACCATATTGGGAGCGTTAAAACTGACCGGCAAAAACAAGAATGGCCAGAACTGGGGGGTCATGGAATCGGTCACGCAAAAAGAATATGCCAAAGTTCACGATGGCACTGATGAACGCAGAGTTGAGGCAGTGCCGCTCACCAATTACCTCGTGGGGTCGTGTACAAAAAAAGTCTGATGGAGGTAACACCCTGCTGGGAGGTATTGCCACCGCAACTAACCGGATGGATAGACGAGCCGCACCTCAATTTTCTTCACAGGGATGCATACAGCGCCGGGATAGACTTTATGCACTATTGGAAAGACCGCACATACTATCTCCATATCAAGCAATCGATCAGCCAGGTCAATGGTAGTGAAGAAGCTATAACCAATAGACAAGAGGCCAGTCAACGTTTTTTTCAATGGCCCGATCCCCGGAACCGGCAGCTGGACACAACGCGTACCGACCTCACAGGTATGGCAGGCACCATTAAGTTTGGTAAAATGGGAGATGATATAATGATGGAAACCTGAACCATCTACCGCACACCGGAATATGAACTAAACGACCTGGGTTTCCTTCGAGTAGCCAATGAAATCAATCAGTTCGGATGGATGCAGTACCGTATTTTGGAACCTTTTTCAATATTCAGAAGATTTCAAATCAATCTAAACGAGTATTCCCTATAGGATTTTGACGGTGTGCACATGCTTTCTTCCTTCAATATGAACACGCACCTGCAATTCAAGATTTTTATGCGTTTTAGTTTCGGCAGTACCTATTAAGGCAACCAGCGCAGTAATGCCGACCTTCGAGGCGGACCGGCTATTCGTTATCCCGATGGCATCAACCTGTGGCGGTTCTGGGGTAGTGATAACAGAAAACGACTCAGGGTGAATATAAATGGCTGGAATTATTGGGCCGCTATAATTTCAGTAATAGTCTGGGTATCTAGACGGAGTTGATCTACCGGCCTTTCGATGACCTGAACATCAGTATTGAAGGCAATTATGAAGCTAACACCAACAAGATGCAATACATCACCACAGAATCTGTTGATAATCAAAATTATTACCTGTTGGGAAGGATCGATCAAAAGACACTGGGGGTTTCGATGCGCTTCACTTACAACATCAATCCTGATTTGTCTATTCAGTTTTAGGGACAGCCTTTTGTATCAAAAGGCCGCCACAATGCCATTAAAAAGGTAACCCAATCGAAAGCGGATGACTACTATGACAGGTTCCATACATTTGGGGGAGAGGAGATAGTTTTTAATTCGGAAGGCCACAATTATACTATCGATCTGGATGGAAATGGCGAAAAGGATGTCACTATTGATGATCCCAACTTTAACTTCCAGCAATTCCGCTCCAATATGGTACTGCGTTGGGAATATATACCGGGCTCTACCCTGTTTGTTGTTTGGTCCTCAAATGTAGATGGCGAAACACCGTTCATTCCCGGACAACGTATAAATGACCTCACAACGGAACTATTCAAAAGTTCTGCCTACCATACCTTTATTTTGAAATACACCTACCGCTTCCGGTTATAAGAAAAACAGGATTGCCTTCGGGGTATTCAATTGAAGGCAATCCACAGGTTATTATTTAAACGACAACAGGCTTTCCACTAAATTTTTTGACCCGATATATAATGGAGCGCGTTGATGCAGACTTGATGGGTCAATGTCGAGTGTAGGTTGAAAACCATCTGTGGCAGCTCCTCCGGCCTGTTCAGCTATAAATGCCAGTGCATTACATTCATAGAGCAATCTCAGCTTACCTTCCGGGCTTTTTTTGTTTGAAGGATACATATAAATACCCCCTTTCATCAGGTTGCGGTGGAAATCGGCCACCAATGAGCCAATATAGCGGGCAGTAAAGCCCTTATCACGACAATCCTGAATGAAATCCCTGTCACTTTGATCAAAATAGTCGAGGTACCCTTCATTTACCGAATAAATGTTTCCTGATTCAGGCATCCGTATATTAGGATGTGACAGAAAAAATTCGCCTAATGAAGGTTCGTAGGTAAAGCCATTTACGCCCCGGCCGGTTGTATATACGAGCATTGTTGATGACCCATACAAAATATAACCTGCCGCCACCTGGCTTCTTCCCTTTTGCATAAAGTCTCTGTCATCGACGTCAGTGCCAATCGTAGACTCCCTGCGGTAAATGCTAAAGATTGTTCCAATAGATACGTTCACATCAATATTGGAAGATCCGTCCAGTGGATCCATAGCCACTATGTACTTGCCATTCGGACAATCGAGGTTAATCACCTTGTCTTCTTCTTCGGAAATAATGGCGCTCACTTCACCACCGTTCTTTAATGCCCGTTGAAAGCGAATATTGGCGATCACATCGAGTTTTTGTTGCTTTTCGCCGTGCACATTGTCGGTTCCATAAGGCCCTTCAATACCTTCCAGACCAGATCTCCTGATCTCTCCATTGATGATCTTACCTGCAAGCGCTATATCTCTCAAAAGCTGTGATAATTCACCTGAAGCATATGGGAAATCTTCCTGTTTACGTTTAATGAACCGGTCAAGGGCTACACCAACCGGTAATGCTAATTTTGTTGATTGTTCAGTCATATATTTAATTGATTAAAAAATTTCAAAGCATATAGGACTGGTCTTAAAGAGTTGCCTTTAGTTGATTAAGCAAATATTGAGGTTTGAAAGTACGAAAATATGGATAAAAAACCGGATTGCCAACGAATAGAATATTTTCTGCAAACGTTTTCTGCTTAATATGGATAAAACAAAGCCTTTACCTGTTAAAATATATTGTATATATTCAAACCTATTCAAAATGATATTGCACTTATGGTAGTATTAATAGGTGAAAATTAATTCAATATTAAATTTTCA
>DNTA01000183.1 GCA_003500135.1 Cytophagales bacterium
ATTTTGACCGAGGAAAACAGGAAACAGAAATCTGGTCAAAAAGACATGGGTTTTGAAGATAAGCTGGCTATGCTTAAAGGAAAATTCAGATAATAAAAAAGCCGGTTGATCCGGCTATTTTATTGTGTCATTTTCTTCCAATCGTCAAAGCGCATACTAACGCGGGAATTGATCTTTTCATAGTTTTCCCAGGTATCTTCGACATGGTAAATACTGGGCTTATCAGTTACAAGTGTGTCAAGGTAGTCATTTCGAAACAGGCCTCCTGAATAGTAGTACGATGTAAACATGTTGCCTTGCCGGTTGAATAAGTCGAACGATAAGGAACCGTCCCAAATTTCTGCCAAAATAATGCATCCCAACTCCCTTCTTTTGAAGCGATAGATCTCAGTTGAGGCTTCATCTTCAAAAAATCCAGAGTACAAATCATGATCAATTATCCAACCCATATACATGCCAATATGTAAATAGGCTTTTTCTATTGGTAAGCCATCAGGAAAATCACCTAAGAAGTGGTTTTTTGCCAGATCATAAATCTTGTCCTGATGTTTTTTCAACTCTAATTCACTCATGTTAATCCCTTTTGACCTTAAAGATCTTCTAAAACGTTATACTAAAATATAAATAACAATTGTACTTGTCTATCATTATGATATAATATTCGTGGAATGGCACGAATACCTCGATCAATTAAACAAAAAAGAGATAGCCAATACTTATTGCCGCAATAATCCCCACGATATCAGCGATAAGCCCGCATACAACAGCATATCTTGTATTTCTCACGTTCACAGCGCCGAAATAAACCGCCAAAACATAAAATGTTGTTTCGGTAGATCCCTGTAGAACACTGGCAATTCGCCCAACGAATGAATCAGCTCCATAAGCATTCATTGTCTCGATCATCATGGCACGGGCGCCACTTCCACTAAGTGGTTTCATTATGGCTGTGGGCAAGGCGTCCACAAACCGGGTGTCCATTCCTACCGAATGAAATATAAAGGCAATCCCATCCACTATGAATCCCATTGCGCCTGATTGACGAAAAACCCCGATACCAACCAGCATGGCTACGAGATAAGGTATGATTTTAACAGCTACTTTGAAACCTTCTTTAGCTCCTTCTATAAAGGTTTCGTAAACATTGAGGCGGCTTTTTATTCCCATTAGTATAAACACTATAATGAGTGTAAATAAGATGATGTGACTGGCCAGTGTTGAAATTTGCCTGATCTGTTCCTTGTCCAGTGTAGTGAAGTAATAGATCATGCCCACGATAAAGGCAGTGAGGGAGCCTAAATAGATCAGAACCGTTTTATCCAAAAGGTTGATCTTTTGATAAACAGCTACTGCAATCAGTCCGGCGATAGTGGAAAAAAAGGTGGCAATCAATATTGGGATAAATATATCAGCGGGATTAGCTGCACCAAGCTGCGCCCTGAAAACCATTATGTTAATTGGCAAAATAGTAAGCCCTGAAGTGTTGAGTACCAAAAACATAATCTGTGCATTGGAGGCTTTATCTTTGTCCGGGTTCAATTCCTGCATACCTTCCATAGCTTTCAGGCCAATTGGCGTGGCGGCATTGTCCAGGTTCAACATATTGGCTGTAATGTTCAATAATATCGGCCCGAAAACCGGGTGGTTCTTTGGGATATTGGGAAAAAGTTTGACCAGAAAGGGGCCGAACCATCGGATCATGATCTTTGTGATTCCTGATTTTTCAGCAATATTTAGCAATCCCATCCAGAATGTCAAAACACCGGTCAGGCCGAGTGAAATTTCGAAGCCCAGCTTTGAACTGTCAATTGTTGCATCAAACAATTTGGTGAAAACCTCCTGATCACCAAATACAATGAGCTTTACCAATGCAAATACAAAAGCGATAAGAAAAAAGCCAATCCAGATGTAGTTTAATGCCATGTTGATTGTTTAGATCTTGGCAAAAATAAAATATGCCCTGACTTCTAGTAATAAACTTGTTTTTTTCTTTCAAATAATTTTCGGAAGTAGTGTCCTGACAGGCCGCCTAAAGCAGCAATTATACCCCCGAACACCGCCACAATGATCACGAGGTAAGCGCCCGCCGGAATTTGAAATAATAAAGCCATTTTTTCAGCAAGAATGTCCGCGCCATTTTGGTAAGCCCTCCACGACAGCCATCCCCATAGAATTGTTATACTAAAAAAGCTGCTTCCAAGAGCTGCCCACCCTTTTTTATTGGCAATAATAGCATTTACAAAAAACGCTGATAAAGCGGGGAGCCACCAGGGTAAGTAACCTTGTAAAAAAAAGGTGATACCGGATATAAGTATCATTTTAAAAACAATTTTCATAAAGCAGGTGATAGTTTTAAAGTATCCAAAAATGGCTGGCCAGCATTTTCCGGCCGGTTAAAAAAGTCAATTTCAATGTATTGATCATTGAGGTAATCTTTCAGAAAATGATCGTAATAGGGTGACCCGGGGTTGCCCGATTGTCCGCCGGGATAAGCGCTCCATGCCTTTATTTCCGGGCCCATTTCCACAACCAGCCTTTGTGAAGCGCCCACTACAGGGTCAACTCTTTTCACACTGTAGTGTCCTCCGGAAACCATGATATCTTTATAGCTGAAAGGATCGATTTGGAGCATATGGTTTATGTCAGTTCCTCGGTATTTATACCAGTCAGCATCACCATTTTCATTTTCCCACTCGGCTATTTCTATTATTGTTTCCTGAAAACTTGAGAGGAGTATGTCTTTCAAACCTTCATTTTTTTCGGTTGATACTATATCATAAAATGAGCTATCGAGTTCGGCCTTGAGATGGGCCAGTGTAATATTATGCCGTGGATAATAGTAGGCATTGTTACCCATTTTTACCTCATCCCACAATGCATTTCGAAAGTTTCGCCACCAACGATAAAAATAACTTGGCAGTTTGCTGTTGGTTGAATATTCATAATCCCATCGCCTTAGGTTTAAAAACACTTCCTTTTCTGTTTCGCTAAGTTCGTTTATCGGCATGCTGTCGAGCATGATTGGTAAAGCCATGGAGGCCAGAACATTATAGCTATCCAATTGTAGCGCCATCATATCTTCAGGGGTAGCTTCCGGAAGACTGTCCAGGACCTGGTTGATACGTTTATTTCGAAAGAATTCGTATGAAGTATGGTAGCTGTAATACGGATAATCACTCGCGGTGGAAGTTTGGTTGGCAGAGCTGACATATCCTTTTTCAGGGTTTAAAATTTGAGGCACGTGGTCGGTGGGAATGTAGCCTTTCCAATCGGTACGTGAAGTAGTGCCATCCAATACAAAACGACCCTGACCTTGATATCTAAGCGGAAACCGCCCTTGTACATGCATGGCTATGTCACCTTCGCTGGAGGCGAAGGCCATATTGCTGGCGGGATTGGCAAAATAGGAAATAGCTTCTTTAAAGTCATCATAGTTCTCTGCCCGGTTCAGCCTATAAAAAGCTTCGGCTTCTGAAGTGGGTTCGTGAGTGATCCATTTCAGCGCCAGGTTTACTCTTTCATTATCTGCTCCAAATGAATTGTCATAGACAACAGGGCCTAAATGGGTATAAAAAACGGTATCATAAAATGGGTCTTCATTTCGGATTTTTATTTCTTCGATTTTGCGTTGTGTTCTGAGCCAATTATCATCGTAAAGATACTCCTCCTTAGTTTCACTTCGAAATGATATGGCGTACCAGTCAGCAACATCCCTGGCTACATTGGTAATCCCCCAGGCAATAGAGTCGTTAAACCCCGTTATAACCAATGGCGCCCCCAGTATCACATGGCCGAATACATTTACACCCGGTGCATTTAAGTGCATTTGTAACCAAATAGAAGGCAATCGATAGCTTAAATGCATGTCATTGGCAAGTAATGCGTGTCCATTTTGAGTGTGATTGGCATGCACGGCCCAGTTATTACTTCCAATACCATCAGGGGTTTTATCATATGGATTTATCTTGCCGCTTAAAAATACAATGGAATCATACGATGGAGGTATGGGCAAAGGCTCAAATTCCCATGGTGTTCCTGTTGGGATCACAGGCTCACTTTCTTCTATATAATCGGGGTACAACATATTAAATAATTCAGGCCCCAGCTTTTTTAACAGGTTTGTGTTTTCAATGTCGTATTCTTTCAGGTTTAGTGTAGCTGACATATAATTAATGAGCAATGCACATTTCAGCGGGGCCCATTTTTCCGGAGCATAGTCCAGAATTTTGTATTCGATGGGGTAATCCTCTGGTTTTAATTCACTTATGTAAGCGTTCACGCCTTCGGTAAAAGCTTCCAGCATATTTTTCACCTGTATATTCCCCATCCACTTCTGCAAAGTTTTTTCCGCAGAGGTTATCGAGCCCAATCTGCGTTGCTTACGGTCCAGTTCAAGTGCCCTTTCACCAACTAATTCGCTAATTCTACCAGCTGCATAGTGGGTTTGAAATTCCATTTGCCAAAGTCTTTGCCCGGCCATTATATAACCCACAGCAAAATACAGGTCGTGATCATTGCCTGCAAAAATATGCGGTATGTGATGTTGGTCGAAATAAACCTCAACTTCCTGTTCAAGCCCGTGAAAGGGTTTATTTTCTCCTTTGTGTTTTTGGTAGGTGTTTTGCCAGAAACCAGAAGATGGGTTAAGCAATTTTCCTAGTGGCGGGATATTCCCATGTGGAATATTGAGTTGATAGATTGCTGCAGCGCTTAAAGAGAAAAAAAACAGGAATCTTAGAATTTTCATATAAAAGGTAAGTAGCTACGATAAAAATCTTTCTGTCACTAAAGAAAATATAATAATCTGATATTGACAAATGGGTATTATTTGAGTTATGTAATTTTTAATCCATTTTATGTTTATTTTGAATTCAAACAGCATAAATGTTTTACAGTTAATCATTTATGATGTCTGCAAGAAATTTTCGTATTGTTCACTTCTGAAAAAGCAAATAAATGCCTAAACATATTGATGTAAAGGAATTAAATAAAAGGTTCTACTGGTAATTTA
>DNTA01000075.1 GCA_003500135.1 Cytophagales bacterium
ACTTGACAAAGTAGGACTATCTTAATTGCTGCTAATCCCTGGTGGGTGTTCAGTTTGACCGGAATGCCCTGTTCAATTTCAACGGAATTATCGATCATACAAAAAATAATAAAAACCCCTATAAAAGACTAATAACATGTTGAAAAAATCGTTAGAGGGGGATAAATAAGAAAATTGCACTTTGAATTAGCTTTTTTGACAAATAAATGATTAGTAGAAATTCCAGGGTATGAGATTTGTCTTGTTTGATTATGGCTGGAATGAATGGACTTTATTGTGCATTTTTAAGCGCATCTGTTCCCTGCGAAAGGTATTTGCTGTCTTTCATGATCATCACTTCCCAAAAACCTTTCAAAAACCCAAGACCATATCCACACAGCTGACAAATGGCTGCCCAAATACTTAATGTGGCAACCTTAAGATTTTTTTCTACAATCAGCGCTTCACTAAATATGAGTAAGAGGTAGAATAGAAGAGGTGCCAAAAGCCACCATTTCCAAAATATTAACATTGAAAGCATGCTCAGAATCAGAAAGATGAAAAAGGCAGTAGGGAAAAGAAAAAAGGGCCGAAAGGTATCAGGGTGTTTTTGTGTTAACAGTATACGACCATAGCCAAAATTTTTTACCTGTCTGAAGAATTTTTTAAAGCTCACCCGTCTTTTGTGGTAAACAAAGCATTCGGGAATTAGCACTACCTTATAGCCCGCTTTATGCATTTGTATGGCAAGATCGGTGTCTTCAGCGAGCATTATATTCGGGTAACCTCCCGTGGCTTCAAATACTTCCTTTTTCAATCCCATGTTAAAGCTTCTTGGATTGAATTTTTCCAATGCCTTTTTTCTTCCCCTGATTCCGCCCGTAGTAAATAAAGACGTCATGGTATGGCTTATGGCTTTTTGCAATTCATTAAAATCGGGATGCGCCTTGTCGGGCCCGCCAAAGGCATCAATTTCATGAGTTTGAATGTATTGATCCAGGAAACTCAGATAGTGTTTAGGAAGCATGGCATCGCTGTCAAAAATCAACAACCAAGCGCCTTCTGCTTGTTTCATACCATAGTTTCGCGTATCGCCCGGGCCGGAATTGTCTTTGTAAAAATATCTCGTCTTAAATTTATTCTTATATGCGTCTACTACATCGATACATCGAATATTTGATCCGTCCTCAACAACTAAAACTTCAAAGTCACGAAATTCCTGCTGATCGATCGAATCAAGCAATTCATGCACCTCTTCCGGTCGATTATATACAGGTACGATTATGGAAAAACGGGGCATAGTATCCAGTCAGGTTAGCTAACTTTTTTGTCTGGTTTAGGTTTATGATGTCTGGTTTGTTCCACGATTAAATATTTGCTGTCTTTTTCGGCGTGGAGGGTAAACATTTCGGCGATAAAGCCGGTAAGAAATAACTGTACACCAATTATTAAAGCCACAAGTGCCAGAAAAAACAATGGTTGATCTACCACATCGCGAACAGGTAATTTATGATATAAACCCCATAACTTACGGCCAATAATGCCTACAGCAATTATAAAACCCGCGATGAAGGATAATGTGCCCATGGTTCCGAAAAAATGCATCGGGCTTTTTCTGTATCGCGAAACAAATGTGACCGACAATAAATCGAGAAACCCAAAAATGAACCGCTCGAAACCAAACTTGGTTATACCATATTTGCGAGGGCGGTGCGTTACTATTTTTTCACCGATGTGGTTAAAGCCTTGCCATTTGGCGATAACAGGGATATAACGGTGCATTTCGCCATATACCGAAATGTTTTTGACCACTAACTTGCGGTAGGCTTTCAGTCCGCAATTAAAGTCATGAAGCTTGATGCCGGAGATTTTACCCGTTACAAAGTTGAAAAACCTGGACGGGATTGTCTTGCTGATCGGGTCGTGACGCTTTTTTTTCCAACCTGAAACAAGGTCGAAACCATGTTTGGTCACCATATCATAAAGCTCAGGTATTTCATCCGGGCTATCCTGCAGGTCGGCGTCCATGGTAATGACCACCTCACCTTCAGCTTCTTTGAACCCTGTATTAAGCGCTGCAGATTTACCGTAGTTTCGATTAAAGCGAAATCCGCGAATATTGGGGTTGCTAACAGAAATTTTACTCATGATGTGCCAGGAAGCATCTGCGCTGCCATCATCAATGAGAATGACTTCATAAGAAAGACCGTGTGATGTGCACACACGGTCTATCCATTCACAAAGTTCATCTAATGATTCTTCTTCGTTAAATACCGGTACGACTACTGATATATCCAAATTATTCTACTTCAGGTTTGCTCTTTTTAAAGATTGCTCCAAATATAAGGGAAATGATCAAGCTGAAAACAAGGAAGTTAATAGAATTAGATTTTAACATACTCCCAGTACTAAATTGATCTTCTTCCTCTAATTCCGCAAGTGTTTTATCAATTTGATCTTCAGGTGCTCCCATACTGGTCATCATCCTTTCCGTCATTTCAATTGTTGCATCTTTCAAGGTGTCCGGTAAAGTTGGGTCAATCACACTAAAGAGTAATATGGTGAAAGCAGTACCAATAATCCCTGAAATTATACTCATTACAAAGACACTTAAGAAGGCATTTTTAAAGGTCAGGTATCCTCCTACTTCTTTTCGATAGGACAATGTAGCCCAAATCAACAATCCGATGCTTATTAGAAGGCTGATAGCTAAATTCCAAAACGACACCATCATTGTGATGTCAACGACATATAAAATTACAGTGTAAATGATGCTCACCAATGAAATGATGACACCATACTTAAGAAGTTTTTTGAATTGAAATTGATTTTCCATGGCAATTGGTTTTTTATTTCCTTAAAATAATTGAAAAAACAATAGTAAGAAACAATCCTACAATGCATTTTTTAGTAAAATCATCTACCGGCAAATGAATTTTTTTCATGCCGCGCGTTTTTTTCAGGGTTGCATTGAAGGATTCTTCCCCGAACTGTTCCAATAATGCTTCTTTTTTATCTAATAAATCAGCAACGCTATTCGATACAAAGTCTTGAAATAAGGCATCATCAACAAAATAAACAATAATAAATACACAAATGGCAGATAACAGGGCTATAATGACATATGTGGCGATACCGATACTCATACCCTGCCAGAAGCGAAGCTTTCTCTGGTTGTAATAATCCTTGAATTCCCTTATTCCAAAAAAAATAAAAATAGGAATGATGAAAACATCGGCAATCCGGATGGTAACCAATGGATTTTTATCCAGCAGATAAAGGGCCACAAATAGTGCTATACTCACCAGGCCGCCCACTGAGCCAAAGCGTAAAGGCACCCTTACATATGGGGAATTCATTCTGATCATGGTTTCACAAAATGATTAATGTGATGATGCGTTCCATTGATTGCACCAATTACTTTTCCTTTAAGTTCCTGGCCCAACTGGGGTGAGTTATGCGATTTGGACAGGTTATTCGCTCCACCGTACCACCACGTATCATCTGGGTCGAAAGCTGTTATTTCAGCGCGATTGCCGGTTTCAATGGTTGGTGTTTCCAGTCCTAAAACAGTACGGGGGCCATATGTCAGTTTATCGATAAAAAGCTCAAGGTCATTTCCATCACTGGCAGTTACTATGTTAGGGAAAACCGTTTGCAGGCTTAGCATGCCATAGTCGGCCAGGTCAAATTCCAGCTTTTTGCATTCTTCATCTTGTGGCTCATGCGCAGAAACAATGGCATTGATCGTTCCTTCTTTTACGCCTTTTATCAGGTTTCTCTGGTCGCTCTTTTCGCGCAAAGGTGGATTCACCTTGTAATTTGTATCGTAGTCATGCAGTAAAGAATCATCGAAAACCAGTTGATATGCGGCAACATCACAACTCACTTTGGCGCCCTTCTTTTTTGCTTTTTTAATTATTTTCACCGCCTTCTCGGTAGAAATTGTGCTAAAATGAATCCGGCCACCGGCGTAATTGAGCAGGTTCAAATCGCGAATGATCATGATCTCTTCAGAAAGCGAAGGCATGCCCTTCATTCCCAAAACAGTGCTCTGCTCCCCTTCGTGCATACTTGCAAATGCTGTTAGGCGCTTGTCCTCAGGACGGTTAATCAGCAAGCCCCCGGTTTTTTGAAGGTACATGAGTGTTTTCACCAAGATATCGGTATTCCATATGGGCATATGTCCGTCGGTAAAAACCAATGCCCCGGCATGATACATATCGAGCATTTCTGTGAGGTCTGAGCCTTTACAATCGATGGTGACGGCCCCGGAAGGATAGACCTTAACCGTCTGCTGGCCATTGAATCGCTGAAGATAATTGATGTCGTTTTTGTTTTGGATTACCGGTTTGGTATTGGGTACCGGCACAACTGCTGTAAATCCCGAAGCAGCAGCTAGTTTTAAACCATTGAATAGATCTTCCTTATATTCATAACCTGGGTCGCAAAAATTAGCCCTTAGGTCAAACCAGCCCGGTGATACCGTTAGGTTGTCACTCCTTATCACTTCAGCATCCGCTTTTTGAATACTTCCTATCTTTTCGATAATGCCCTGGTCATTGATCAGTATATCTTTTTTAGAAAGATGATGAGTAGAATGTTGATCTACAATGGTTGCCGATTTTAACAGAAAGCTCATATCACTTAATAAATCTTATAATCAGTATTTCCGCCAACAAAAAGAATAACGCGACGATCAAAGCGTATTGCCATAAACTTATGCCAAAACGGCTTTCTTTTATTTCATTTGCTACAGATGCACGTGCTTCGGGCTCAAAAATCGTTACATTTTCTTGTAAAGCAAAAGCTTCATTCAATTCTTGTATGGAGTATTGCTTAAGGTCAGATTCAATTTTGTTATGATTAAAGGCAATTAACGCCACTTCATTGTCATAAAGCAGTACTTTATAAAATCCTGGGCTGACGCTGAATGGAGGCAGTTCAAAATATACCTGGTCATTTACAAATTGCTGAATGGGGATAATTTCTTCGTCCTGATCAACGGGTTGAATTTTAACAAGCTGTTGGACGCTGATGCTGTCGAGCGTTAAAAAACCGTTGGGCTCATCGATTCTATAATACAGGTTTTGAAATTGCGTTTTGCTTTGAAGTGCAATTTTGTACATCGTCGGCACAAATATCGCATGACGCTGAAAATTGGTATAATCTGCTCGCAATGGACTTGATAAAGCGTACACATTACCGGTAGCTTTACTGAACCGTGAGAGAAATGGTTGGCCATTTCGTAGTGATAAGAGGTTTTGTCTCAATCCACCCCAACTTACCACTGATCTTGCCGCGGGCATATCAATGCGATCAGTGGCAGACTCGAATATGTTTTCGAAAAAAGGATTGTCGAGGTCAGGCGGAGCAATATCTGTTTTTTCTGCACCTGGTCCATCAATGCCCTGGTATCCTGGCACGAGCGCCGATAGCTGATCCAGCGCCGTGGAAGAAGGAATGATCAACAGGTCACCACCTGACTGAATATAACTCTCCAACCTGTTTAATAGAGCTTCCGATAAGGTGTTGAGTTCGTTGAGTACCACCAGGTCAGATCGACTTAGCTTTTCATAGTCTACATTATTCACATTTTGTCTGTCCAATCGGAAAAGCGCCTCATTTTCAAATACTTTACCTATTTCCTGTGGTGCATTTTCATCATGTATTTCCAAAATGCTCACTTGCTGGCTTTGGGCCATAATGAAATAAAAGTCATTATCAAAAACCGTGGGATAGTCTTCAATGGAAATCCGGCATGAATTGAAATTTTCCAGCGAGGTACTTATGTCAAAACTGATTTCAGCCAGTTTTCCACCTTCAACCGTTACACTTGCCGAGGCAGCCTGAATTTGATTGATAAAAAACCTCACAAGCACATCATTTTTTGTGGAGGCGCCTGTATTTTTTAGCATAACATTAAGCTGGTTGTTTTTACCTTCAGCTGAAAGAAATGGCCTCTCGAGATATACAGAGTCAATGTAAATATTTTCAGCGCTCTCAAGCGACACCGGTGAAAGGGTATATCGGTTGATGGTATCAGGTTGAGATGGAACAATCGTTTCATGAACTGATTTTTGAAAATCCGATACCAAAAAAACATCTTTTGCCTGGGGTGATTGTGCCATCATTTTTTCCATTGCCTCGTACACCTTACCCATTGACATCGAGTTAGGTGAAACCTTTATCTCTGTCACATACTCTTTCAATTCATCTTTTTTCATCCCTCCGAAAGAGCGGCTGTCAAAATCGTTCGTGATCAGGGCGTAACGTGTGTTTGCGGGGTATGCATTAGCGATCTGATCAATATAGCCTGCCGCAAGATCAATGGCGCGCAGTCCTTCAGCGTGGTAACTGGTCATGCTGAATGAATTATCCAGATAAATGACCACCTCACCATTGCCCTGGGGCTGATTTTCACCAATTAAAAAAGGCTGGGCAAATGCAAGCGCCAGAAAGGCTAAAAATAGCATTCTACTCATTAAAATGAGATAATGCTTAATTTTCCTTTTAGCTGTACTTGCTTCGTTTACCTTACGAAGCATGGCGGTATTGGAAAAATAAATTTTTTTGGCTTTTCTGAAATTGAAAAGGTGAATGATAACAGGCACAATTAGTGTGAAAAGTGCCCATAAAAAAGTAGGGTAAAGAAATTTCATCTGCTGTAAATCTAATAAATCATTTATTCCGGCAAAAGCAGTTTGATACTTCTCGAATGTGATAGAACCCATTTACATCCAAAATGATATGAAAAGGGTGGCTAAAAAGGTAATGAGGCCTTGTATTATTGTTGCAGCGCTAAAGGCAAAATAACCCTGGCGCGTGGTGAGTTTGCTAAATTGAGTAACCACCCAAAAGTAACTGTCGTTGGCATGGGAAAAGGTCATGGAGCCTGCACCGGTGGCCAGGACTACCAGTGTGCGTCCCATGGTAGTAGCTAATTGTAACTCAGCCAGTAAGGGGGCCATAATTGCCGAGGTAGTTATTAAGGCAACAGTAGAGGAGCCCTGGGATGTTTTCATTATCGCTGCTAAAAGAAATGGAAGCGCCAGGCCCAATGACGGATCAAGTAATTCCCTACTAAGCATACTCCCGATTTCTGTTGCCTTCAAAATAAAACCAAATGCTCCGCCGGCACCTGTAATCAACAAAATAGGCGCTGCTGCTTTAATGCCTTCGGTAATCCAATCGTGTAGTGTTTCTTTATTTAACACAGGAAGCAGTGGAATGCATGAAAACAACCCTATTAACAGCGCGTTAAGAGGATTGCCAAGTGTGACAAACCATTGAAACAGCGTTCCCGTTCCAAGTGGATGCGTCGGATACGATGCTACGGTACCTAAAGTAATTAAAACAATGGGGGCAAGAATGGGAGTCAGCGCTTTATATCCTTTGGGCAATGGATTTTCTGCAAGATTATCTGAAATATTTTTCATGGCCTGTGCTTCAGCATCCTCTTTTGTTTTCATTTTCTTGCCCATAAAAACAGCCCAGACGTATCCTGCCATCATTCCAGTGATGCCCACGAGGCCACCAAACAAAATAACCCAGCCCAAATGTTGGGTTAACTGTAAATTTCCTGCTGCTGCGATAGGTCCGGGGGTGGGAGGAACAAAGGTGTGCGCGGCATATAGGCCGGTTGCAAGTGCAATGCTCATGGAAATGGCAGGCTTGCCGGTTCTGTTGATCAATGACTTTTTTAGCGCTGAAAGAATGATATATGCGGAATCACAAAAAACCGGGATGGAAACAATAAACCCAATGCAAGACAATGCCAGGGTGGGATTATATCGGCCTACACTCCTCAATAGCATTTCTGCCAGCTTCAAAGCGGCCCCCGACTTTTCAAGAATTATGCCCATTATTGTACCCACGATAATGATTAGCCCTATTTGCTGCAAAATCGTACCGAACCCTTCTCCGACCAACGGGGCTACTTCTGCCGGAGGTATGCCCGCACCAAAAGCTACTACTATGCTGACAAGTAAAAGGACTAAAAAGGGATGAATTTTAAATAGTGTGGTACCCACAATGATCAAAGTGATTGCCGATACTAAAATCAAGGCCATTGTAGCTACTTCAGGCATGGGCATTTTTAGTTAATAGCCAGCTGTTTACTGAATATCTGGTTTTTGTTTTTAAGTTGGGGCTTTTTCGGCACTTCACTGAAATAGATCAGGGTTTCTTCAGATAGTTCACGAAGCATGATTTCAAAAACATGATGTGTATTTTCGGTATTACTTTTTGGTCTTGGAGACATTTGGTCCAAGAGTTGTATCCCATCCACGCCATATTTTTCGATCCACTTTGGTATTTGATAATATTCTAATGACTCAAAACAGCCCGGGAAAAAGCCGGGTACCAGGGTTTTTTTATTGTAATGCGCCACATCTACCAGGCCCTTAATCTCCTGTTCCATATAATTCCAATTCTGTGACAGCCATTTGCCAAGGTTCAGTATTCCCAGAATTTCATCTGCTCCATCTACAATAGCTTTTTTGGCCTCGAGATATTTGATTTCAGAATATTGCTGACCATAAGGAAAACCCACAGCCACCCTAAGTTTGGTTTTACTGTTTTTCAGTATTGTGCCCAGATTCTTTACACAGGCAGTATTAACGGTAATTGCATGAAGTTCAGACTTTACAGCCTCTTTGGCGTAATTTATCACTTCATCATCAGTGAGCAACTGGTTGGCAAGGTATAGGTCACGCAGCCTATTGTCGTTTTGGTTTTTATGTACAACCATTTATTGATCGTTTTCAGGAGTATTCACTGGCGTTTCTTCCGTTTTGGCAGCAATATAAAACTGCTCAAAATCTTCGACATCACTGCGCACACTTTTGTAAATCCATAATAAGGCTGCGATGTCATCGGCAAATCCCAGCACTGGTATAAAGTCAGGGATCACATCCAAAGGGATCAGAAAATAGAGCACGCCACCGGTAATGGCCAGAAGTGTTTGCCAGGGAACAATTCTGTATTCACCTTTAATATATGCCTGGATCATTCTTATGAATGTTACCAAGACGTGGGCCCCTTCTTTTATTGCCCCGGACTCCACTCCAATAGCGTTGAGTTTGTCAGAGGCTTTTGAAGCCAGTTTTTCCAGTTTTTCGGGACTATTGGCTATTTTAGATGCCCTTTCAGATAGGGCTGATAAATATCTTTTTACTTTTTCTCGCATATCTTTGATTTAAGCGCTAAAAGATAGACCGAATTTCGTTTTTTACAAATGTTAAGGTTGCCTCCGTGGGATCACTTCCGTTTTCTGAAAGTTCTCCGACTATCTTTTTTGCCAAATCAAGACCGGAGGCCTTTTCATCCATGCCTTCAGCGGCAGAATTGATGATACTGATCACCTGTTCTACAGTGTTTTTTATCATATCCCAGCTTTCATTGCTCATATAAATCTGTTGCGACAGATTGTGATTGTATTCTTCTCGTATTTCATGGATCATGAGGGGCTGCAACTGGCGGGCAGGTATGTTGCCCTGGTTCAGCCTTAATAATAAATTATTCAAACTGATCCGTTCAAGAAACAGACACATGCGTTCAAAAGCCTGCAAGCGTGTGGGCAATGCTGCTTTGGACATTTCGCGTTTAATGTCCAGTTGCTTTTCAGCTATTTCTTTTCGTATAAAGGAGCGAGCCATCAGGTACATGGCATATATTACTGCCGCTGCCGGCAATACAATCTTCAGAAGGTCAAGGAAGTCTTTCATTGAATTTTTTCTATTCATCGAACAATGCCCGTAAATATACATTCCTTGATGAATTATAGATAATAGTTCGGCAATTTATCTGGATTTAGCTAATATCTCAAATCAACAGGTGGAACCAATTATGGATTTGTTCAAATCGTTTTGTCGATTTCCATTACTTTTGTGAATCAATTTCCGAGTAATACAGTTACAAAAGTCTAACTTTTATTAATAGGGCTTCATGGCAGTAAAAATTAATCCCATTAGAATTACAGAAAGGGCGCTGGAACAAATTCAACACATAATGGAAGGGAAATCGATTCCTGAAGATTATGGATTGAGGGTTGGAGTAAAAGGGGGAGGATGTGAGGAAGTGTCATACATCATTGGTTTTGATGAAAAAACTGATCAGGACAACGAATTTTTAATGAAAGGTATACGGCTTTTTATTGAAAAAAAAGACACGATGTACCTCATGGGAGTAGAAATAGATTATCTGGAAGAGGAATCCAAAAAGGGCTTTAAATTTCTTACGCCCGATCAGTAAGGTCCTTCCACCGGGGGTTGTCTTTTGCCAGAGTAACTGCCGCGCGGTGACAAACACCACCTATTGGAGGATTAAATTTTGAAATCGTTACGGTAATTGATTTTGTTTGAGGAAATGCTCCCAGTACACTATTGATAATTCTTGTGCCAATATTTTCGAGCAGCCGGCTGGGTTTGGCCATTTCACCTTTAATAATTTCATAAAGGCTTTCATAATTTATTGTTTCAGATAATTTATCATCTATACCGGCCTGGTATAGTTCAGTGTCTATCCAAACATCAACCGCATACTTATTACCGATTTTTTGCTCTTCATCATAAAAGCCGTGGTAAGCAAAAAACTCGAGGCCCTCAAGCGAAATTCTTCCCATATTATTCTATTGTATCGAAAAATGATCCGCTTTCTTTCGATTCTTTTGAGTTGTCTTTCACTGTTTCCTTTTGTTTTTTCTTAATCTCCGGAAGTTTCAGGTCCTCGATTTCCGCCTTAAACTTTTCAAGATAATTGCTCTCTTCAACCCGGGCTGCAAAATCTTTTGCGGCTTTCAAATGTTGGTCAATATTGAACCTGTCTTTTTTCGCCTTAAAGTTTTCTACTCGCTCCAAGGTGTCGGAAGTGAAGTTCTTTAATTCTGAGATCAGGTTTTCTTTCAGGGCCATGATCATGCTGTACGACTGCTCAAGGTCTTTTATTTCGGTCAGTGTGTTTGTTACAATATCTTTAGCTTGGTGTTCCGCCTTTTCAATCATGTCTTTGGCTTTCTTTTTGGTATCTGACATGATGTTCTCCGACTTCATCTTTGTTTCTTTCAACTGAAGCTCGGCGGCTTTATTGGCCTGCTGGATCATGTTGTTGCCCGTATCTTCGGCAGTTTTGAGAGTTTTGAAAAGAGAGTTTTCTACTTCGCGGAGTTTGTCCACTTCGCGCTCAGTTGCTTCCAGCTTTATTTTTAGTTCTTTGTTTTCGTCTATTAATTTTTCCCATTCGTGCGATAGCGATAGCAAAAAAGCATTCACTTCATCTTTATCATAGCCTCTGAAAACCTTTTCAAAGCCTTTTTGCCGAATTTCGATAGGTGTAATTTTCATTTTTTCTTTTGTTAAAATTTCATTTGACCACGCTTCGCAAACTAAACGTGACATAAAAAAAAGTAGCGCTTTGTTTGCTCAATGTCAAGAAACTTTGCTTTCCAGAAGCGATCTTCTCATGAAAAAAAATCCAATGGCCCGGATGTCACATGTAATATTTAAGATGCAAAATACAAATTTTAGCCATAAATCATTCAATTATAGCTCATTAAACTGTAAGCGCCAGACCATAGCGCTTCGGTCATCACTACATGATACCAATTGCCGTTCCCTCTTTTTCCACAATAATTTATTGACCGAATTGCCATGGCCACCATGTCTGGGCTTATCGATCACCTTGAGTAGTTGGAAACTCCCGGCATCCCAGATTTTTATGGTTTTGTCTTTACTCGCTGTAGCAAAATGCCTGCCGTCTTTGGCGAATTCGATAAAATTGATAGTGTACATATGAGCTACAATATTCTCATGCAGGCTCCAGTCATCTGTGGACCAAATATTCAGATGGGCATCGCGGCCGCCGCTGATCAGATATTTTCCGTCAGGAGAAAAGGAGAGGCAAAATACGCTATTTCTATGCGCTTCTTTTATAGGGTATACCTCATGTGTTTTAAGTGATATTACATAGATATTATTGTCACTGTAACCGGCAGCAATTATTGGTTCTGTAGGGTGTTTGGCAAGTGTCCGGCAACTTTTATCGCTCAATTTAAATTGGTGTTTGAGTTCGTAAGTGGTTAAATCAAGCATATAAATAATGCCGTTTCCGCCGCCTGCAAAAAGCAGGTTGCCATCTGTAAGCAGGCTGTAAAAAGGACAGGTTGAAAGTTGGATCGATTTTTCGTGTTTTCTGCTGTCCAGGTCAATCAGGTGGACACCTAAATGGTTTTGTGCGACTATCAATTTGTTGCGATTTCTTTCAAATAATGCTGTATAGGATGACCCGTCGAGCTTGGCCAGTAAAGTTCCTTCACCAGGCTTTTCAATATCCCACTCCGCAATTAGTCCATCACCTCCGGCAGTGTAAAAACGGCTGCTGTCATAGTCGCCTGCCAGTGCGAAAATACTGTCCTTATGTCCCTGAAAAGCTGCTTTTTTTTCAACGGCTACCTTCATGATATTGAACTGAGATTCGAGAAATTTTTATATTTGAAGTAAAACTCACTATTTGGATTTAACAAACAAGCCGCGAATTTACTTGAACATCAAATCCAAACAACGTATCATTACAGTTTTTGTTAAGTGTTATATGATATAACCCAGCGAAATGCCAGTTTATAAAAAAGGAAAAATAAATGCCAATTCTTATTGGTGTATGTGGGAAATCACCGAGTCGCTCGAGCAGTTGGAACAGAATGTTATCTTAAGCGAAGAAAGCAAGGAGGAATTGTCTTTGGTACATCACCCGACAAAGCGAAAAGAATCACTGGCAAGCAGAAGGTGTTTACAGGAAATATTCAAAGATTTGGGAGAGTCCTATTACGGCATTGTCAAAGACGAATATAATAAGCCTCATTTAGTCGGGCATAAATATCATATTTCGATATCTCACAGTTCACCGTTTGCGGTTGCTATATTGCACAAAAAGCTTCCGGTAGGTATCGATATTGAAAAACCCCAGGATAAATTACTGAAAGTAGCCCCCAGGTTTCTCAATAATTGGGAGTATGAAGATGCAGGTGAGGATATAAATAAGTTATGTGTTTACTGGGCTGGCAAGGAAGCGATATACAAGTTGAAGGGAAAGCGAAATTTAAGCTTTAGAGAGGATATCAGAATAGCGCCATTCGACCTTGTAAAAAGAGACGTGATTAAGTCTGAATTCAGGGCTGGTAAGAAGTTTTCTAAAATCGCTTTGAATTATTGGGAAATCAAGGGCAATTACATCGTGTTCTGTTTTTAATTACAACAATCCCTCGGGCTCATTGCTGACAGCGTAGAGCAATTTTTTCATTTCATCTACTTTATGGTGTTCCCCAAGTTTTTCAAAAGAGATAATCAGGTTACGGAACACCCTTTTAATTATATCGAGGTTACTGCAAGGCTCAAAGTAGCTATCGATGGGGTTTAAATTAAGCTGGTTTATATAGTTTTCGATATCCGCCTTTGAAAAAATCAGGCCTCTGTTAAAAACATTTATATAAAACTGCAATTCCTCGGCTTTGTAAGTGAGGATAAATAGA
Source organism: Cytophagales bacterium (assembly GCA_003500135.1). GTDB lineage: Bacteria > Bacteroidota > Bacteroidia > Cytophagales > Cyclobacteriaceae > UBA10427. Next base: position 13,502 of record DNTA01000075.1, read on the forward strand.
TTTGGCAGGTTCACACCGTACACGGGCAGATTCAATTTTTGCGCAAGTAGCATATATACCACGCAAAGTGAAATTGGGTTGCCTCGTTTTGTTTCCAATACAACATTGATCATCGAGTTTCCCGGCGCATGGAAATTTTTGGTATTGGCAGTGAACTTCTTTTTGGTAAACATGACATTGTTCAGGATTTTCACCTGGTCAAAAGGGTGGATGTCTTGTTTAAAGTCCAGCCAAACCTCGTAGAACAGCTGCTCAATTTCCTGTTTCAAATAGGAAAACTCCAGGTCGGGGTATTGATAAGATGCAACCAGCCACATACCTTCAAGCAAATCATGATTACCATCTTCTCGCCAATTGACCAATTTGCTCTTGAGTTCGTCAAATTGAAGGGTATGGATAAGGTCTTCAATTCTTCTCTGAGTAGTCGGGTTAAAATTTTGCTCCCAATGCCTTTCCAGATAAGGAATCACCTCGTTTCCCAGCGAAATGATTTTTTCCTCTACCTGGTTTACAATTTGCCTGTCTTCATCGTCGAGCAATGATACGAGCGCTTTTAATTCCCTATTGTTCAATTCTTCTTCCATAAAAATGCAATCAGCATGGCGACCCAAAATATTTAAGTTACGGCAAAAAAGTAAAATATTCCAATTGCAATAAAGAAAATAGAAAATCTAAATCAGGCAATTATTAAAAAACTGAAAACTGAACGTATCGCCCGGGATTTTGCTTGAGATCAATTAATAGCGAATCCAAATCCCTTGCCGTATTATTTAGATTGATGTAAAGCGAATCGTCATTTACCAGTTTGCCGAGTGTTCCCTTGCCCTCATCAATTTTCTTCAAGGTTGAATTCAGATTGGCCAGCGTTGTATCAAGCTTATGAACTGTTTGACTGAACTGAATGTTATTCAAACTGTCGCCCAAAACCTGATATTCCCGCAACACAGGCCTCATGTCCGATTGAAGCGCCAGAAGGGAGTCGGCATTGGCATTGAGTTTAAATAGCAGCTGTTGAATATTGGCCTGATTGCGCGCCAGCAGTGTGTTTAACCGTAATGTAAAATTTTCGATATTGGTAAATGTGCCATCGAGCTTTTCACGATTATCTACCAGTATTGCCAGCGCTTCGTTAAGTCTGGCTATTGTGGTTTCAAGATTGTCAGCAATAGGTTTTCCGCTTTCTTCCAAAAAAGCCGCGATACCGGCATCGACTTCTGATTTTAATGTGTCGCCTTCCTTTAATAGCCCCCTGTCGCCCACAGGCAAAAATACTTCAATGGCTTTACTGCCAAGTAGGTCGGTGTTCATCAATTTAGCGCTGGCGCCTTTCTTGATCTTAATTTCGCCGTCTATATCCATTTCCACCAAAACGAGGTTGCCACGGTCTTGCATAATGCGGATTTTGCTTACAGCCCCAACGTTCAAACCATTGATAATGATCGGGTTGGAAACTTTTAGGCCGTCGATGTTTTCATAGACCGCGTAATATTTGGAATTGGAAGTAAAAAGGTCTTTACCTTTCAGATACTGGAATCCGAAATAAAGGATAGTGATTGAAATAATGGCCAATAAGCCCACTTTTAGTTCTTTAGATACGCTCACGGAGTTTGGTTTTAATGTGCGTTTTCAATTTCGTTTTTATAATCGCGGAAAGCCCTGAATATGCCCGATGCGATGTAGGTCTGGCCCAAATCGTCATTTAAGTATTTTTCTTCTTTGGGATTACTCAAATACCCGACTTCTACCAATATACTTGGCATTGAAGTGCGGTAGAGCACCCAAAAACCAGCCTGCTTGACCCCACGACTTTTACGACCTACCCTATTTTTGAATTGATCTTCCACCTTTTGAGCCAGTGAAAGACTATTTTCAAGATAAGCATTTTGATACAGGGAAAACAAAATGTGGGATTCCGGGGCATTCGGATCGAAACCTTCATAGCGTTCCTCATAATTTTCCTCGAGCAAAATCACGGAATTCTCTCTTTTTGCCACTTCAAGGTTTGCTTCAGAGGTATGTAAACCCATCACATAAGTTTCTGTACCGTATATTTTTTCCTTATTGCGCGGAACGGCATTGCAATGTATGGATATAAACACGTCGGCACCATTTTTGTTGGCCAATTGGGCACGTTGTTCTAATTCTACAAAGGTGTCATTATCTCGTGTATATATTACTTCCACATCTTTTAAGTACTTATTTATGATACTGCCCAATTCCCGGGCAATTTTCAAAGCGACATCTTTTTCTTTAGAGAATTTTCCAATTGTTCCACTATCTTTGCCCCCGTGTCCGGCATCAATTACCACCTTATTCACCCGGATGTCCCTTACACCCACCGGGATAAAGGATGCCAGGGTGAAGAGAAGGGTCAATGATATGATGCTGACAAAATTTTTCACTAGTTTTCTTTTAATCGTATTGGTTGCTTTAACTTTACGTAAAAATCATAATTTTTATTTAAATCTGAAAAAAGGGTTGTCATTTTTAAGGATATTCATATCAACTGCATTGTTTGGATCTTTATTTTTCCCTGCAATTGCGCAACAAACTGCCCCTGCCAACCTAAATAATTCAGATACTGTGGCACAACTATCTCCGGTTGATACCCTCAGCCTGGAATCTGATACTATTTCTTCTGATACAGTTGAGGCAAAACCGTCGGTAGGAGATATAGAAACCACAATCCTTTATGATGCCAAAGATTCCATAAAAATGGATGTTGTCAACCAGATTGTCAGGCTTTATGGTGAAGCGGTAATCGTATACGGCCAAATTGAATTAAGTGCAGCCGAGATTGAAATAAACTACATCACAAAATTAATCAGGGCCAAAGGAAGGACTGACAGCCTAGGGAATGTAGAAGGCAAACCGGTTTTTAAAGATGGCGGAGACGTATTCTATACCGATGACATGACCTATAATTTTGATACCCGCAAAGCCATAATTAATGGGGTAGTGACCGAGCAACAGGAAGCTAATATCAGAGGTGAAAAGGTTTACAAAAACGAAAGGGATGAGCTTTTTATCAACAAAGCGATATATACCACCTGTAATAAACCCGAGCCACACTTTCATATACAAGCCAATAAGATCAAAATGATCCCCAACAAAAAGGTAATGGTAGGCCCGTTTCATATGCGTGTAAAGGACATGCCCATACCGGTGGGTTTTGCTTTTGGCATGTTTCCTATCCCCAAGGAAAAATCATCTGGCGTAGTGGTGCCTACTTACGGCTATGAAAGACGCAGGGGATACTTTTTGCGAAATGGCGGATATTACTTTGCCATCAATGATTATGTAGATCTCGAAACTACCGTTGACCTTTATTCAAAGGGTAGTTGGGGTCTTAATATGGGGTCGACTTACAAAAAAAGATATGCTTTTAATGGGAGGTTCAGCCTTAGGTATAATAAACAAGTGGCAGAGGCAGAAGGCGATTCAACTGTTGTCAATGATTTTTGGCTTAACTGGAGCCATTCGCCACAATCCAAAGGCAATAGTCGCTTTTCAGCGTCTGTTAGTATGGGTAGCAGTTCTTTTAATCAAAATAACCCGGGTTTTGATTTACAAAACACCCTAAACCAGGATTTTAATTCGAGTGTTTCTTATTCCACCTCATTTCGTAACACGCCATTCAGTTTGAATATGAGTAGTCGTTTGCAGCAAAATATTCAAACCGGTGTATACAACGTACTGCTTCCCGATTTTTCATTCAATATGAACCGTCAGACACCTTTTAAAAACATCGGTAATAAAGATTCGTGGTACAGTAAACTCAACTTTAGCTGGACCATGACGGGGACCAACCAGGTTTCCAATAATATCAGGTTTGAAAATAATGAGGGGGAGCAGGTAGATTCTGTTTATGATTTTACAGCTGCTAATTTTAATGTGTTGTGGCAAAATGCACAAAATGGGATACGTCATCGAATACCTATTTCCACCTCAGTTAAGGCGCTTAAATATTTCACCTTATCACCTTCCTTTAATTATGATGAGATATGGTACTTCAAAAAACTGGATTACAGGTATGACGAACAGAGGGATGAAATTTTAACCGATACCCTCAATACATTCAGCAGGGTTTTTTCATACAGCGCTTCCGCCTCGCTCAATACCCGGTTGTACGGAACCGTATATTTTAAAAAGGGCAATATCAACGCCATCAGGCATGTAATGACCCCCTCAGTTAGCTTGAGCTATCGCCCCGATTTCTCCGCAGAACAATTCGGTTATTACCAGGAGGTTCAATCCGATTCGTTGGGCAATACCCAGCTTCTATCGAGGTATGCAGGCTTTGCATATGGCGCGCCCGGAAGAGGTGAGAGCGCAAGTGCCAATTTCTCTCTCAGCAACAATATCGAAATGAAAGTCAAGGCCAAGGATGATTCCACTCAGGAATTCAGGAAAATCAAAATATTCGACAACCTTTCATTATCAACGGGGTACAATTTTTTGGCCGACTCTTTTAAACTTTCAAGTTTCAATTTCAATGGGCGCACACGATTGTTCAAGGATAAGGTTGACCTGAACTTTGGGGGTACTATTGATCCCTATATTTATGAACTACAGTCCGCTGATGGGGAACGCCTCCGACAAACACAACGCGACATTCTGGCCTGGAATGCCGGACAGGGGCTCGGGCAACTGTCACGGTTTAATTTTGCCCTGAGTATGAACCTCAATCCCGAAGCAAGGGACAAAAAGAACCAAATACGCGATGAATTGGATGATGCAGATTTAAGCCCGGAGGAACAGTTAATGCTGGAATATATTGAAAATAACCCAGATTTGTATGTAGACTTCAAAGTTCCCTGGAATTTGCGTGTTAATTATAATTTTAATTATTCGAGAAGGGGTTTCGATGACGCACAAATCACTCAATCAATTCAATTCCGGGGTGATGTCAGCCTGACGGAAAAGTGGAAAATGAATTTTAGTTCTGGGTTTGATTTTGTAAAAGGCGAGTTCACCCAAACCTCAATGGGCCTTTCGCGAGATCTTCATTGCTGGCAAATGGCATTTAACTGGGTGCCATTCGGGCGCTACGAATCATACAACCTCACGATAAACGCAAAATCATCAATTTTACAGGATCTCAAGGTCAATCGTCAACGAAGTTGGTGGGATAATTAACCTTTGAAAACATAGACTCATCGAAAAAACATTTATATTTCGCCGAAAATTTCATTATTTCGTGTTAAAACTATATTTTAAGTAAATTTATAAGTAAAAGGTAGTACCGTGAAAATCAGGATTTTTGTTTTAAGTCTGTTGACTTTGCTTTTTGTACTTAATATGGAAGTCGATGCACAAAGTCATAAAATGAAAAAAGGCTATTTAAAAAAGAAAAACAAATTTGTATCGAAATATAAAGGAGGATCTATTCACTTCACCAAAAATAAGCGCTATTTGTCATTCGGCGTAAATGTCAATGCCCTCAACTACTTTGGGGATTTGGCGCCTAATCCGGGTATTGGCAGTACCGACATATCATTTACGCGTCCTGGATTTGGTATTATGGCTTCTTATCGCTACACCCCGGCGCTTTCTATCGTGGCCGGGCTCAACTGGGGCCGATTACGTGGCGATGATTTTGAATCGGCAGATCCATACGATGAAAGCGGTAGTTATCGATATGTAAGAAACCTTAGCTTTAGAAATGACATTTATGAATTCATGGCCGGCGTGCAGTATGACTTCATACCCAATCACGGTACATTTTTAAACAGGTTGAAAATTGTGCCCTATGCCTTTGCAGGAGTATCACTGATATACCACAACCCAAAAGCCCAGGTTCCTGATGTAAATGTTTTCACTGGAGAAACAATGCCTAACGCAGGTGAGTGGGTAGCCCTGAAACCTCTGGGCACCGAAGGACAATACAGCGATGCGTATGACGTTAAGCCCTATAGTTTGATCCAGCCGGCGATTCCACTTGGAATTGGTGGCAGATTTGCAGTAAACCAACGATTGGACCTGAGCTTGGAAATCGGGTACCGTATTCTGTTTACAGATTACATCGATGATGTCGGGGGATTATATGTTGATTTAGGGGCTTTGGATAGCGATTTGGCAAGAGTTATGTCTGACAGATCAAGAGAGGAAGTTGCTGTTAATTCAGGAATTAGAAGGGATGAAAATGCAATAAGTGAGGCTACTTTAGCGCCTTATGATTATGTTTCGAAGTATAATGGTGAGACATATAGAGTATACCCTGGATATGGGGATGAACATCCGGATAATCTACGAGGAGATCAGTCAAATGATCAACTTTTCGTTACTACCATACGCATCAGTTATATTCTGACAGGTAGTTTTCAGCGAGCCAAATTCAGGTAAGCGCATTTTTTAACCAACTACCTTAACTATGAAACTTTACAGCTATTTACTTCTTTTGTCACTGTACATAATACCACTCTATACCAGTGCCCAGTCTGGGTTCAGAGAGTTGAAAGAAGGGTATTATTTAGTAGCGGGAGTTTTTCAAGTTCCTAAAAATGCAAGAGGCTTCAGTGATATAATCCGGGATCAGGGCCATCTCAATAAAATTGGGTACAACCGAGTAAATGAGCTGAATTATGTTTATCTCGCTTTTAGTCTGAATTTTGATGACCTTTTGGGGCAATACAGAAGTTACAGGTCGCTGGACGGTTTTGAAGATGCATGGATACTAAGGTATTTTCCCGAAGGTGGAGTAAAAATACAAAATATGGCGCTTCAGGAAGAAAAAGCTGAAGATGCAGCTATAAATATTGCTATTGAGGAGGAACCCGATCGCGAAGAAACTGCGATATCAGAAAAAGAGCAAGACTTAAAAGAGTATCCCTTCATTTTTGGTACGGTACATGCTACCACCATGAAAGAAGTTCCGGGCAATGTGATCTTCCTTGATGGTGAAAGGAACAAAGTGGTAACTACACTTCCTGCCAATGAGTTGGTAATGGTGCCCGACCCAAATAATGGAACTAATAAAGCGATATTCCTATGTGAGATTTTTGGTTATAAGAGGCAAAAAATCCAAATGACGCTTGGTGGGCCATACGATGATAGCGCTGATCAGGTGACAGTAAAGGGTGATACGGTTTATGTTCGTTTCCTATTATCACGTTATAGTAAAGGTGACGTTGCGATTATGTACAATGTTTACTTTTTTACCGATGCCGTTGTAATGGAGCAGGAGAGCAAGATTGAGTTGAATAGTTTGCTGAATATGATGCAGGAAAACGAAAATTACGAGATAAAAATTCACGGACATACCAATGGGAATGCTGCAGGGAAAATCATCGATTTAAGAAGTGAAAATGACTTTTTTGGAATTGGAAGTGACAATCCGGAGGGTTATGGATCTGCCAAAAAGCTAAGTCGTAGGAGAGCGGAAACAGTTAAAATGTGGCTGGTGGACAGTGGTATAGATGAAAAGAGAATTGATACCAAGGGCTGGGGAGGCAAGAAAATGCTCTACGATGAGCACGATGTATCTGCGAAAAGGAATGTAAGAGTTGAAATAGAAGTATTAAAAGAATAAAAAAAGGAGCAAAATGGCTCCTTTTCTATTTTTATTGCCCTAACCAGGTCGAAACCTCTTCAGGTGTGGGGTTTTTCACATCCTTTAGTTTCATTTTTTTACGCATGCCACAAATATCATTAAAAAGTTTATTGGGGTTTGCGCTCTTCAGATCTTCTATAGTGAGAAAACCTATTTTTTGAATTATCGGTACAAGCTCCTCACGAATCCCCAACTCCATATAATCTGCATCAGTAGCCATTACCGTTTTCTTCTCCGGGCGCATCTGAGGGAAGAAGATAACCTCCTGTATAGATGCTGAGTTGGTCATGATCATTGCAAGTCGGTCAATTCCAATTCCCAAACCGGCTGTTGGTGGCATACCATATTCCAAAGAGCGCAGGAAATCTTCATCAAGCACCATTGCTTCCTCATCGCCCATATCACGCAAGGCGAGTTGATCTTCAAATCTTTTTCGCTGATCTATTGGATCATTGAGTTCTGAGAATGCGTTACAAATCTCTTTACCATTACAAATCGCCTCAAATCGCTCAACCAGACCTTCTTTACTCCTATGTTTTTTAGCCAGGGGAGACATTTCTATTGGGTAATCTGTTATGAAAGTTGGCTGGATAAGGTGTGGCTCACACTTTTCACCGAAAATTTCATCGATTAGCTTACCTTTTCCCATCGTTTCATCAATGGGCACTTCCAGCTTTCTTGCTGTGTCTTTCAGCGCCCCTTCATCCATTTCAGAAATATCAACTCCCGTAAAGTGCTCAATTGCCTCGAACATTGTGAAGCGTTTCCATGGTCGTTGAAAATCTATCTCATGTTCTCCAACTTTTACTTTGGTGTCGCCATGCAATGCGATAGCCACTTTCTCAATCATTTCTTCCACCAGTTCCATCATCCAGTTGTAGTCTTTATAGGCCACATAGAGCTCGACTTGTGTGAATTCCGGGTTGTGGAACCGCGACATGCCTTCATTTCTGAAGTCTTTCGCAAACTCAAATACACCATCAAAACCGCCCACTATTAACCTTTTCAAATACAATTCGTTGGCAATCCGCAGGTAAAGCTGCATATCCAGTGTGTTGTGGTGTGTTTTAAAAGGGCGTGCCGATGCACCACCATATAGTGGCTGCAATACGGGGGTTTCCACTTCCAGGTAGCCTTTGTCATTCAGAAATGATCGCATTTCATTGACCATTTGCGAGCGCTGAACAAATGTTTTTCTTACTTCAGGGTTTACAATAAGATCTACATAACGTTGGCGGTAGCGCAATTCAGGATCCTGGAACGCATCATGTTGTGTCACATTGCCCGATTGATCTTTGGTTTCTTTAACAATCGGTAATGGACGTAAAGACTTGGTGAGTACCGAAAATCCTGTTACATAAATGGATAATTCACCAGTTTGTGTGGTGAACACATATCCCTTCACACCGATAATATCGCCAATATCCAGAAGCTTTTTAAATACGGTATTGTATTTAGATTTGTCTTCGTCAGGGCAGATATCATCCCTTCTGAAATAAAGCTGCATACGCCCGGTTGAGTCCTGGATCTCGGCAAATGAAGCGCTACCCATTACCCGACGGCTCATAATCCTTCCGGCGATAGAGATGTTTTTATAGTCGGTTTTTCGTTTTTCGTAGTTCTCTTTTATATCCCTTACGGTTACATTTACGTCAAAAGGTTCCGACGGATATGGATTGATCCCGAGTTTTTCCAGTTCAGTCTTTTCTTCCCTTCTGCGAAGTTCTTGTTCACTTAAAAGCATTCCACTCTGTTTTTTTGAGCTGCAAAAATAGGTATTAAACCGGTATTTTCAATTACTGACGGCATTAAAGAAAATGCATTCGGTATATACCTATCAAGAATGTACTTGTAAATGTTTGTGAAAGTTGGATTGTGTGTGCATTTGAACTACTTCCTGTTTTCCTTTTTTCGCCTCGATAGTTCCTTTTTCACAAACTGAAGTTCTCGGCTGCTTTGCCCTGCTATACTTGTATTCTCTTCGGCCCGCCTGAACAGGTATGGCATAACGGTTTTTATTGGGCCATAAGGCACATATTTCACAACATTGTAACCAGCCTTGGCCAGGTTGAAAGAAATATTGTCGCTCATGCCAAATAACTGGGCAAAATATACACGTTCGTCATCGGGCCTTATATCATTTTCAGACATCAGTTTTGTAAGGTATAAATTGCTGTTTTCATTATGTGAGCCATTGCATACCGATATTATATCTATGTTTTCGACGCATAGTTTCAAAGCATGGTCATATTGTTGGTCTGTAGCGTCCTTATTGGGCATTATTGGATCTTCATAGCCTTTTTCCGCTGCCCTTTCCCTTTCTTTTTCCATATACGCACCTCTAACAAGTTTGGCGCCCACTTTGTAGCCTTTATCCCTGCCCTTTTCTATTGCCTTTTGCAAATTGCCCAGCATATTTTTTCGATACATCTGGTATGTGTTGTGTACAATCACCTTTTCTTTATTGAATTCTGCCATCATTTCATATACCAGATCATCAATCGGATTCTGAATCCATGTTTCTTCACTATCTATAAACAGCCTTACATTTTTATCAAAAGCTTTTTTACCTACTTCAAAAAAGCGGCGTTTCGCGTTTTCATACCTTTGCTTTTCTTCATTATTTAGCGCTTCCCCAACATGTAGTTTTGCCAGGACATCAAATGCCGCCAGGCCTGTAGGTTTGAAAACACTAAATGGAATATTGGGGTTTCCGGCGGCTTTTTCGATAGTACGAATAACTTCCCGGGCCGTTTGGTCAAAAACACTTTCACTTTTTTCACCTTCGGCCGCATAGTCTAAAATCGCTCTTACGTTATATTTGGCAAGTGTATTGATGGTTTTTTCGCAATCCTGTATTGATTCACCACCACAGAATTGACTGAAGACAGTTTTTTTGATAATTCCTTTAATTGGTACTTTTAATTTAAAGGCGAATTTCACCATATTTGTACCCAATTTTACCAGAAGATTATTATTGATAGATGCAAAAAGCAAAAAACTTTTTTTCAAGTCCTCATCACTTTTATAGGAAAAGGCTACTGCTGTATCAGAAAATGCTATTTCTCGGTTCATTTTAACGAATAATTTACTCCTGTACCTTATTTTTTTCTAAATAAACACAAATTTGCCAAGATAGAAATGAAGATTGAAACTTTAGATAGTTGGGGCTTTGGTAGCAGAAGGCCAATGATGATTGCAGGTCCTTGCAGCGCTGAGACAGAAGAGCAGCTCATGGATACCTGCAAACAGATAAAGGAAGTAGGGATCAACATCGCCCGTGCGGGTATTTGGAAACCTCGTACCCGGCCTAATAATTTTGAAGGTGTAGGCCATGAAGCTTTGAAATGGGTGCAAAATGTTAAAAAGGTGACCGGTTTGTATTTCAGTATTGAAGTAGGTAATCCTCAACATGTGGAGGCAGCCCTAAAGCACGATATTGACATGTTGTGGATTGGCGCGAGAAGTACGGTAAATCCATTTACAGTGCAGGAAATTGCCGAAGCGCTTCGTGGTGTAGACATTCCCGTTCTGGTTAAAAACCCGATCAACCCTGACCTGGCGCTATGGATGGGCGCAATGGAAAGATTATGGCACGTTGGTATTACCAAAATTGGTGCGATACATCGGGGGTTTTCTTCGTTTCAAAAAACAAGTTATCGCAATTTGCCAATGTGGCGAATTCCGATTGATCTTAAAAATCAAATGCCGGATGTGCCCCTTATCTGCGACCCAAGCCATATCAGCGGTTCCAGGGATCATATTTTTGATGTTTCACAGCGGGCCATTGACCTCGATTACGACGGATTAATGATTGAAACCCATCGTGACCCCGACAATGCCTGGAGCGATTCAGCACAACAAGTCACCCCTACTTCACTTGGGAACATTTTGCGGAACCTGAAATACCGGAAACCTACTTCTGAAGATAAGGAGTTCATAACCCACCTGGAAGAATTAAGGCACCAGATCGATCATGTGGACAAGGAGCTATACGAAATCATTGCCCAAAGAATGGACATAGTGGAAGAAATAGGTCAGTATAAAAAGCGCAATAATGTTACGGTTTTTCAAAAGAACAGATGGAAAGAAATATCTGATTCGCGCAGGCAATGGGCGGAAAAGCTAAATTTGAATCCGGATTTTATGGCCGAGCTTTTTAAAGTGATTCACGACGCTTCCATAAAAAGACAGGAAGCCATACTGAATAACCCTTTGGACAAAAGTGAATAAATCAATACACGACATTATTTTTACCGATAAACCGGCCAGTGTTCTGGAGGAAAAGCTGTTGGGATTACAACCTTCCAGGGTAGCTGTGTTGGTTGATGAAAACACCAAAAAACATTGCCTGCCTTTCATAGAGAAAGCCCTACCCCATGATCATGTTTTAATTGAGATTGAAAGTGGAGAACGGCATAAAAACCTAAATACCTGTATTGAAATATGGAAGGCGCTAACCAATCAGGCATTTGATAGAAAAGGTGTGATGGTCAATCTTGGAGGAGGGGTCATAGGCGACATGGGTGGCTTTTGCGCCGCCACCTACAAAAGGGGCATACGCTTTATCAATATGCCTACTACCTTATTGGCCCAGGTCGATGCCAGCATAGGCGGCAAATTGGGTATTGATTTCGATGGGTTTAAAAACCATATTGGGATGTTCAGGGAGCCCGATTCGGTGATAATTAGTACCATTTTTATGGATACTCTCATAGACAGGGAGATTCGGTCGGGATTTGCAGAGGTGGTAAAACATGCCCTCATCTCTGATTCCATGCATTTCGAGGATATCAGTCGAAATCTATGGCATAAACAAAACTGGCATGAGGTAGTACCGCACTCGGTTACAATAAAGGAAAATGTGGTTATTCAGGATCCCCAAGAACAGGGTTTGCGCAAAACATTAAATTTTGGTCATACAATCGGCCATGCTATCGAAACGCATTACCTCAATCATGCTGATAATCCGTTGCTTCATGGTGAGGCAATTGCCATGGGGATGATAGCGGAGACTTTACTTTCATCGAAAAAATGCGGGCTATCCCAAGATGAAAGTCAATCGGCCATCAGTTATTTGATGGATAATTTTCCATTAGAAAGGATTCCTGAAAAGTTTTTTGATGCCATAATCAATCTTACAATTCAGGATAAAAAGAACAGAAATGGAAAAGTATTGAGCACATTGCTACAAAAAATAGGCCAATGCGCATTCGATATTGAATTGAGTAAAGAAGAACTTTACTGGGCGATAAACGAATATAACCGGAAAATTAGCGCTAAATAAATGAGGCATCGCCTTCGTTACCATCTTTGATAAGATAATCGCGAACACTTTTGGTTTTACCTACAATTTGCCTTTTGCCTTTGTTTAGGTCTAAAGCTACTTTACCAGCCAGGGCTCCCAATATGGCGCCTGTTGCTAAAAATGAAGTGATTTTAAGAACTTTTTTCATGTTTTGAAAGAAGGTTTAATATACGACTAGCATAAATCATACCAACAACAAAATTCATGGTGCATTGTTATGATTTATGGTTTGATAATATTTGAAAAGTAATAAAAAACATTTAAATATTCAATTTTTAGTTTGAAAATGAATAAAGAACTTCTGGAAGTTGATTGGGTTGGCAATGCGTTAAGGGGCATTATCAATTTGGAAGCCTCAAAAAGTGAAAGTAACCGGGTTTTGATCATCAATGCACTTGCGGGCGGCAGCGGTACCATTGAAAACCTTTCCGAGGCCAGAGATACCCAAACCATGTCAAAATTATTAAATGATACTGGTGAAATTTGGGATGTACTCGATGCCGGTACCACTATGCGGTTTTTAACAGCATATGCCGCCGTAAAAGGCCTTAAAAAAAGCCTTACGGGTACCGCCAGAATGAAAGAAAGGCCAATTCAGCTATTGATTGATGCACTCCGGGAAATAGGGGTAGAAATTGAATATCTGGAAAAAGAAGGTTTTCCACCACATCGCATCATCGAATTTGTAGGTCAAGGGTCAGCTAAAATCGCCATTCGGGGCGATGTAAGCAGCCAGTATATTTCTGCGCTTCTTATGATTGCACCAATGTTGCCACGGGGGCTCACACTGGAACTAGTGGGCAAAGTAGGTAGCAAGCCTTACATTGATATGACCCTATCGTTAATGGAGCTTTTCGGCGTTGAGCCCAACGTCGACAAAAACATCATCGAAATAAAACCAAAACCATATGTTCCAGCCAACTACAAGGTTGAACCTGATTGGTCCGGGGCTAGTTATTGGTATAGCATGGTGGCTTTGGCCAAAAGTGCAGAAGTAAAACTGATAGGCCTACGTAAAAATTCTTTTCAGGGCGATATCGCCATATCTGACATCATGCGAAATCTTGGTGTATCAACACAATTTGAAGAAGATGGAGTGACCCTGACCAAAAACAATGTACTTCATACGTTTGAATATGATTTTTCCGACTGTCCTGACCTGGCGCAAACAGTTAGCGTAGCATGTGGCGCCTTACAGATCCCCGCGATATTTAAAGGTTTAGAAAGCTTGAGGATAAAGGAAACAGACCGTATAGCTGCACTTCAAACTGAAATGGCAAAATTCGGCGCTGGCTTGGAAGAAATTTCCACCGGCGTATGGAGGGTGGCCCCGGGCAATGATTTTCCTGATAAGTTGGAAATAAATACTTATGAAGACCACAGAATGGCCATGGCCTTTGCTCCTTTGGCATTAATGACAAAGCTGTATTTTGACGACGCCTCAGTTGTCAACAAATCCTATCCATCTTTTTGGAGGCATTTGGATGAAATAGGCTTTAAGGTTGTAAAAAAGTAAGGAGACAACCGTATGGTCAGTCTCCTTAAATCATTTTTTATTTTATATACCTGAAGTCATGGCCTGCTTTTAAGGCAACGAGGAATTCGTAAAACATTTTTATGGTGTTTTCCACATCTTCGAAATGTGCCATTTCAACAGTAGTATGCATATATTTCAGCGGCATAGATATCAATGCCGAGGCAACTCCTTCGTTGGAATAGGCAAAAGCATCAGTATCAGTACCGGTAAATCTTGAAGAAGCAGATCGTTGGAATGGTATTTTCTTCGTTTCTGCAGTTTCAATTAACATTTTCAAAAGGTTATTTTGTACTGCCGGTGCATACGTCAATACAGGGCCGTTTCCTGCCTTTTGGTCACCCTGTTTTACTTTACTATAACCCGGAGCGGTGGTGTCGTGGCATACATCAGTTATAATCGCTACATTGGGTTTAATGCGTTGAGCGATCATTTGTGCTCCCCGAAGACCAATTTCTTCCTGAACGGCATTTGTTATGTAAAGGCCAAACGGCAAATCAACATTGTTTTCCTTTAGTCTGCGAGCTACTTCGGCAATCACAAAGCCACCCAGCCGGTTGTCAAGTGCGCGGCCTACCAGCCAGTTTTTGTTTAATTCAGTTAAAGTGTCATCAAAGGTAACCACAGCGCCTACGTGTACGCCCATTTTTTTGACTTCTTCATCCGAGCTGGCCCCGCAGTCGAGCACAACTGTTTCCACATCCATTTTGCCGCCTTCTTCCCGCTTTTCCCGAACGTGAATCGCCGGCCAGCCAAATACAGCTGGAACAGTGCCTTTATCGGTGTGGATCTTTGCTTTTTTTGAGGGGGCTATCACGTAGTCTGACCCGCCATTTCGAATAACATGTATGTAACCTTCTTTACTGATATAGTGTACAAACCAGGATATCTCATCGGCATGGGCTTCTATTACTACCTTGTATTCCGCTTTTGGATTGATCACACCCACAACTGTCCCATAGGTGTCGCTGATGTATTCGTCGATATAAGGTTTAAGGTATTCCAGCCAAATTTGTTGACCCGATGATTCGAAACCTGTAGGAGATTCATTATTGAGGTATTTGTACAAAAAATCTTTTGCTTGTTTATCCATAATTTTATGATTTTGGAGGCTAAGTTAGTAAATGATGTGGAAAGGAGATAAATGAAAAACTACTCTATGTGGAGAATCTTCTATGGATTTAATCCAATGGATGCGGAGGTGAACCCGAAATAGAAAAGCCTGAGACTGAAACCAACAAATGCAATACCTGCTATCCGGTTAAGAATTATGATCAACCTGGAAGTAAGTAATTCGCGAAGCTTCTTGGAAAGATATATTTTTAAAATATCCGTACTATGCACGGTAACCAAAATGCCTCCGAAAAACAGGAAATTGGCATTGACATCACTTTTAAATCTGACTGAAGCAATTCCGGCAATGCTGAGCCAAAAAAGCGCCACGAATGGGTTGATGCCGTTAATCAGTATGCCATTAAAAAACTTCCTAAGGTAACCATGATGCCTCTTTCCCGATTTTGTGGGGCCTCCTTTTTTGGGCAGCGGGTCAAAAATCATTTTTAACCCAAAGCCAAGCAGTACTAACCCACCTGCAATACTGAAAATAGTTTCCATTTGTGGTGAAACCTTTACTGAATTGATGCCCAGAAAAGCAAGGTACAGGTAAATTGCATCACAAAGTAGTACCCCTATGGCAAGCGCCCATCCCATTCTAAAACCTTCGTTAATGCCGGTTTGAATGAGGGCAAAAAACACAGGGCCTGCCAAAACGGTGAGGGTCAGCCCCAAAATCATGCCTTCAAAGAATGCGTTCACTGATTTGGATTTACTTCTCGGGTTGAATTTAAGAAATTTTGCCAATTGGCAAGCTTATCCTTTTTCAACACCCTTGGGAACTTGTTTTGACCTCCTTCTTTACCATTTGCTTTCATCCACCTGTAAAACATATCGCTTGGAAGCGCTTCCAGGTAAACTTTTTGAAGGGCATAATTTCTTTCAGTGTTGTAGTCGTCATTTATTTTTTTGAGATGTTCATCAAGTATTTTTTTCGCTTCTTCGGTATCAAATTTATCATCGCTGCCGATATACCACCGATGGGCAAAATGTATTCCCTCTGAAAAGCCACAAACTGTAAACTCTTTTATATCTATATCCAGAGTGTCTTCAACTTGCTTAATTGCCTGGTTCATATTATCGACCGACATATGTTCTCCACATAGGCTTAAAAAGTGTTTCGTTCTGCCTGTTATTACAATTTCACAGCTCTTTAATGATGTAAACTTGATCACATCGCCTATCAGATATCGCCATGCCCCGGCACAGGTTGTCAGCAATATGGCATATTCCTTATCCTGCTGTACCTCATCTATCATCAAAGTTTCAACATCAGGTTTTGGGTTGCCTTCCGCATCAAAATTTTCAGGTGTGTACGGTATAAATTCGTAAAATAATCCGTTGTTGAGCGCCATTGACATGCCTGTGCTGTCAGGGCGCGACTGAAATGCTACAAAGCCCTCAGAGGCCAGATAAGTTTCAATATACTGAATAGGCTTGCCCAATAATTTTTCAAAACCCTTTTTATAAGGCTCAAATGCCACACCTCCATGTACAAATACTTTAAGGTTGGGCCATATATCATGAACATTCTTTAATTGATGATGTTCGATAATTTGCTCCATCAGAAGCTGTATCCAGGCGGGTACCCCAACAATAAACCCGATATCCCATTTATTCGCATTGCGTGTAATTTCATCAAGCTTGGTCTTCCAGTCGGTCTCTTTGGCTATTTTTCTGCCGGGTTTGTAGAAATGCTGGAACCAAAAAGGTATTTTGCCTGCCGTAATGCCTGATAAATCACCGTCATAAAAAGACTGCGCCTTTTTCAGGTTAGTGCTGCCCCCCAGCATTAGGATACCTTTGTTTAAGAGTCCATCGGGCAGATCATACCATGGCAATGTAAGCAGCTGCCTGATACTTGTTTTTTTTATGGCCTTTATCATTTCCCTGGTCACGGGGATATATTTTGAGCTGTCGCCAGAAGTACCGGAACTCATGGCAAAATATTTGACCCTTCCGGGCCAGCAAATATCACTTTTGCCTGCACGGGTCATGTGCCACCATTCGTCAAATATTTTATCATAATCATATATTGGTATTGCATATTTAAAGGCAGTATAAAAGGCTTTGGAATTTTTGTCTTTAAAACTTTTGAGAATATTGTTGAATTGGTGGTGCTTGCCAAATTTTGTTTCACAGGCGCTTATCATAAGCTTGCGCAATTCATTTTTTTGCAGGTCGAGCGGCGTTGTAAATCTTTGTTCAATACTTTCCCGTATGCTAATTCCCTTTTTTAAAAGTGATCCCAGGATCGCCATAATTTTGCTACATTTGAAACTTTAAAAAATAAAACACAAAATACATAAAAAATCAATTTCCCTATTGCGAAGGTAAAATTTTGGAATATATGGATATAGCAGGGAACATTAAGGAATTAAGAAGTTTGACGGATAAATACAATTGCACTCTTGTAGCAGTAAGTAAAACGAAGCCAGAAGAGGATATAAAGCAAGCCTATGATGCCGGGCACCTTGATTTTGGAGAAAACAAGGCCCAAGAACTTACCGCAAAATATGAAGTACTGCCAAAAGACATCAGATGGCATATGATAGGGCACATGCAATCGAATAAAGTAAAATACATTGCACCTTTTGTACATTTGATCCATTCTGTCGACAGCGCGAAACTGTTGAAAGAGGTGAACAAGCAGGGCAGAAAAGCCAATAGAAAGATAGCTTGTTTGTTGCAGCTACACATTGCAAAGGAAGAGTCGAAATTCGGTTTGTCTGAAGATGGGTTGTTCGAAATTCTTAACGGGGAAGCATTGGGCAATTATGAACACGTCCAGATTAATGGCCTGATGGGAATGGCTACATTTACTAAAGACATGGCTCAGGTACGGAAAGAATTTAAAAATTTAAAACGCATTTTTGATCGTGTTAAAAATGAGATTGACCGGCCCAATGTAAAGATGGATATTTTATCTATGGGCATGAGTGGAGACTTCGAAGTGGCGCTTGAAGAGGGCAGCAATATGATCCGTGTAGGCAGTAAGATTTTTGGTGAAAGAAACTATCAATAAACATGCATAAATTCATATTCATTTTTGCAAGCATAGCCGGAGCGCTGTCTGTGGGCCTGGGAGCATTTGGAGCGCATGCGCTAAAGCCGATCCTGGAAGCACAGGGGCGTTTGGATACCTATGAAACAGCAGTAAAATACCAATTTTATCATGTGCTGGCGTTGCTGGCGCTAGGTGTTTTGATGACCAGGTACCCGGGAAGTAATTTGCTCAATTTTGCGGGGTATAGTTTCATGGCCGGAATGGTGGTTTTTAGCGGGT
This sequence comes from Cytophagales bacterium, assembly GCA_003500135.1. Lineage (GTDB taxonomy): Bacteria > Bacteroidota > Bacteroidia > Cytophagales > Cyclobacteriaceae > UBA10427. The sequence goes on from DNTA01000075.1 coordinate 32,295, forward strand.
CACTATATATTTTATGCTTTACCGGTATTAGTAAATGGGGTGCGGTCACCCCTGTCGGAGGCCTTTTTCTTTTTGCTGGCTGGGTACTTATGGCAATTGGAATTTACAAAGCAATTTAATCACTCCTTTTTGGGTATTATCATTCCACTAAGGATCAACCTTACGTCACCTTCGGTGTTATTTGATCGTATTGTAATGACCTTATTTTGCCGCCCCATTTTTCCGGTACTATCGAAAACTACTTTAACCTGACCTGAATTTCCAGGGCTAACAGGTTCTTTTGTCCAATCTGGCACCGTACAACCACATGTGGTGAGCACTTTGTCAATGATGAGTGGGGCATTCCCCACGTTTTCGAATTGAAAAGTGTGACTGGTTTTTTCACCTGTTTCCATATATCCGAAATCGTAGGTATCAGTTTTAATTAACAACCGGGCTTTCGGCAAGCTATCGGTATTTACCTGCGCCTCGAGTTGAGAGGCGCCGAATAAAAAAACGGCAAGGATCAAGGAAATAGTTTTCATTCAAAAAATTCCTGTTTGAAATTTAATAAATATAATTCTTCGGTTGCCCGCGTCACTGCTGTATACAACCAACGTATATATTCGTGGCCCAGTTGCATATCACCCCAAAGGCTTTGATCTACAAACACGATTTTCCATTGCCCGCCTTGCGATTTATGGCATGTTAGCGCATAGGCAAATTTCACCTGCAGGGCGTTGAGATATTCATCTGTTTGTAAGGCCTCCTTTAATGCTTTACGTGTATTTATATCATTATAAGATTCCATTACCTGCTGGTACAGGCTACGGTTTTGTTCGTTACTCAATGCCGGCGTTTTGGTATATAAAGTATCCAGAATTATTTTAGCATCGAAAGGTTCCATGTCCGGATAGTCGATCATTTGCAGCCGCAGGGTTGCAAAGCGAAAGCCATATCGGTCTTCAAAGTCGATGATCTTTCGAACTTCAACAAAGTCGCCATTGGCAATAAATCCGGCTTCGCTATCAGTATCTATGGTTTGATAGTTATTGCGAACGACCATCAGAATATCACCTGCTTCCAACTCTTCATCGTAATACATGATCGTTCGCCGAATTAACTGATTATATTGAACAGCCTGCCAGTTTGATCTACAGACAATTGTCGTATTTTCAACACCGAATTTCTGATACGCATACTGAAGGCCGTCTTCTAACTTGTCGGCATTCATCCTGTAGATATCGCGAAATTTCTTTGTTTTAAACTGAATAGTTGGATTTTTCACAGACAGGGAATTCCGTAAATTGGTTGCATTTATCAATATGCCCGATCCTGCCTCCTGCCTCACCACATCTTTCAGCTCAATTGCCCATACTTTAAGGCGGAATAGATCTTTGAGGTAGTTTTCGTCGAGAGCTGGACTTTCCATTGCACCTACAGGAGGCAATTGTGCCAAATCACCAACCAGGATCAGTCGGTTGTCTTCATTTTCGAATACATAATGGATGAGGTCTGCAATTAAGCTGTTTTTGCCAAATTCAGCCTTGTCAGACAGCATAGATGCCTCATCGACTATAAAAACGGTTTTGGTATGATAGTTTTTAACCTTTTTGAATTGCAGTTCACCTGATGCCGGATCAGCTACCTGTTTGTACATTTTTTTATGTATGGTATAAGCCGGACGTCCTGCATAATTGCTCATTACTTTGGCTGCGCGTCCCGTGGGCGCCATTAAAATATATTTCAGGTTAAAAAGTGGAAAAACATTTACTAAAGTACTGATCAGGCTTGTTTTACCCGTTCCGGCATACCCTTTGATCACCAGGCACTTTTTCTTCTCTTTTTCTTCAACATAAGAATCTAGCATATTAAACAACCTTGCCTGGCCCTCTGTGGGCTCATAGGGGAATTTCTGTCGAAGGATATTGGAAATTTTGGGCATCTGACGTTAAATCGCGATTTTTGGCATAGTTAACATTTTTTCATCACTCGATAAACATACTGAATCAATTCTCTATTCATTTCATTCAATATATAATGGGAAGTAAATCAAATATCATCAACCAAACTTATGGTAATAGATTAAGAGTACGTGTTTGTGGAATACTAATTGAAAAGGACAAAGTTTTAATGGTTAAACACCAGTCTATTGGCGCTTCGGGGGTTTTTTGGGCGCCACCTGGTGGAGGAATGGAGTATGGTGAAGATGCACAGCTGACGTTAAAACGGGAATTCAGGGAAGAGACTGGGCTCGAAGTTGAAGTAAAAGAATTGTTGTTTGTCAATGAATATCTCAATAAACCGCTACATGGAATAGAGCTTTTTTTTGAGGTAAAAAGCAGGGGAGGGACATTAAAAAAAGGGCATGACCCAGAAATGAGTGTTAAAGATCAAATAATTGAATCAGTGGAGTGGCTCGATATAGATAAAATAAATGCCATGCCGAGCAGTCATCTTCACAATGCCTTTTGGGAGTTGGGTGATCTGAACAAAATTTTTGAAAAAAAAGGATATATTAAGCGTACCCAATATTGAACCGGACTTTTGCTTCAAGTGTTTTATCCCATGAGGCAAAATTTTATATCGCATTTTTATCATTAATATATGTGAAATGTGGTTTTCGTGGACCTGCTTATTTAAAACAAATTAATCTTTGGTATTTGAAGATTTTTGGCTCGATTAGTCAATAAATATATGGCCCTTTCGACAAATTCTACTTTATTGAAGAATTCAGGTTAATGCAATTGCTTTTGGCAAAAAATTGTATTAATAGGAGGAAAATAATTATACTTGCAGAAAATAAATGTTAGCAAAATGAATCTCACCAAAATTTTTTCTGTTGTATTCTTTCTGATTGCCGTGGCTTTGGCCTACTTTCTTGTAGACAGTGTTAAGTCTAAGATCGACCAGGATCAATTGATTGCAGATCAGGAAGCCTTAGTGATTGATAAACTTAAAATGATTCGTGATGCCGAAATTGCTTTTCAGGCGGTTCATGGCAAATATACCGGAAACTGGGACTCTTTGATCAGTTTTGTAGATACCGGAAGGGTGTATCTGATAGAAAGAAAAGAGACGGTTATTACGCTGGAATATGGTGCGGATAGTGTCAACATTGAGATTGACACTTTGGGATATGTACCCGTAAAAGATTCTTTATTTGTGATCAAAAACAATGTAAAAGCACTTATTGATGGTGTAGTGGAAAAAGTCAATGTTTCAGAAGGCCAAACGGTAGAAAAAAAGGATGTTCTTGCGGAGTTGAGAAGTAGCCAAAGCCGTCGGTCAACGAAACTTAGAGCTGGAAACGCTGGCACGATAGAAAGGGTTTATGTAAAAGATGGTGAAGAAGTTACAAAAGAGGATGCTGTTGTTAAATTGATTTGGCCGAGAATTGAAGATCTTTCAAGATTACCCTACATACCAGGTACAGATAAGAAATTTGAATTATTTGCAGGTCAAATAGAAAAAGGTGGCCTTACGGTTTCTGTTTTCGAGGCGAAAGATACCAATCCAATCAACCCTGATAGACTTGAAGGCGGAATAAAAGAGCCTCTAAAAGTTGGTTCAAGGATTGACGTATCGACATCAGGTAACTGGGAATAAACATTGAATAACGAGATTACGACTGATTTTAAGCTCTTAAAAAAAGTAAAAGACCCCAATTTTGATATCGATCAGTTGGATCACTACCAGCTGTCGGTCATGATTGGGGTTCGTGACTTACAACTTATGGTAGTCGATACCCGAAATGCACGGGTAATGCTCTTGGAGGACTATCTTTTAAAGGAAAGTACTACTGATGAGGATAAACTACATTTTGTCAGTCAACTCTATTATGAGCACCATCTACTTCTTGCAGGCTTCTGGAAAAAAATAAAGATCATTTTTAAAGGAAAAAAATTCAGCCTCATTCCTGAGCCATTGTACGATGAAGAAAATAAAGCTGCTTTGCTTTATATCAATGCGAAACCTTCAATATTGCCACATTCCATATTAAATACGAGGCATAACGAGCAAAATATGATCAATCTGTTTTCTGTAGATCAGATTTGGCTGGACTACTTTGAAAAGACTTACCCCGGTACAAAACTGGAATTTTCTCATCAAAGTAGCGTTCTAATATACGGCGCCGTGAGGATGATCACTGGAGGATCAAATGCTATGATGCTTTATATTGACCGTTTTTCTATGCACGTAGTGGTGGTGAAGTCAGGAAAGCTACAGTTTTACAATCGGTTTGAGATAAAAAAATTCGATGAATATGTGAAATATTTCAGAATGGTTGCGAAAGAAATGAATATTGACCTAAAACATGAAAAGGTAAGGCTTTTCGGGTTTTTGGGACGCAATACACCGCATTATAACGAGCTTAAAAAATATATTCACAACCTTCACTTTGGTAATCGCCCTTCATATATCAATATGGGTTATGTATTTGATGAAATATCGGAGCATCAATACTTCGATCTTTTATCTTCATTTCAAGCTTAACCTAGGCTCATGACAGAACCCAAAGTAGCTTTGTTTCCAGGATCTTTTGACCCTTTTACCAAAGGGCATGAAGATATTGTAAAAAGAGGATTACAGCTTTTTGATAAGGTAGTAATCTGCATCGGACACAATTCTCAAAAGAAAAGGTATTTTGATATTGACCTGATGATAGAAAAAATAAAGGAAGCATTTGATAATTCAGGAGCTATTGAAGTGGTTACGTACAATGACTTGACGGCCACACTTGCCCGGAATTATAATGCTAAATATTTGTTAAGAGGTTTAAGGAATACAACCGATTTCGAATATGAAAATAGTATTGCTCAAGTCAATAAAAGGCTAAATGTCGATCTGGAAACGGTCTTTTTAATTACCTCGCCTGAATATGCATTCATCAGTTCCTCAATAATCAGGGAAGTTCACCGCTACGAAGGTGATGTGACTCCTTATTTGCCTTATAGACTTTGATTTTCCCGTTTTTTCTGAAGCTTATAATATTTCTTAAAAACATGCCTTATCGAAGGGTAAGTATTGTAAAAGGCTTGTTTTAACTCTTTTTGATCCATCCATTGTATGGCTTCTATATCCTCTTCTTCCTGTGGTTTCATATTCTGGTCATCAATACAGGCCATACGGTACCAAATGGTCTTTTTTAGTATGTTTTTGCCATTTCTTTTATATGTATGCCAGGTGTTACCGATTTTTTCTTCCAGTTTAACCTTGATATTGCATTCTTCTTCCACTTCTCTTATCGCACCTTCTTTGATAGATTCGTGTTTTTCAAGCTTTCCTTTTGGCAAATCCCACTTTTTCAGGCGATAGATTAAAAGCACATCATCACCTTTTTCCACAAGTCCACCGGCGGCAATCACAATAGTAAACATCGCCTTTAACTTCTTTTTCACTTCGTCATATTGATCAACTATAAAGGTTACTTCTTCCAGTTTTTTGTATTTATTCTGCTTTAAATGTGTCAGATAGCTCTTTATATGGTCGATTGAGGCATGTTTGATTAATGTGTCCCCTGTTATTTTTGAAATGTCGAATCCTAATTCAGAAGTTTCATAGATGTGGTCATATTCATGGGTTGACCTCGTTTTTTCCGGTGGGATAATATTGACGGGAATGTCGTTAATAAAAATCTTCATGCCACTTCAATTGTTATGCAAGGATAAAAAAAATAGAGCGCCATCAAAAATTTTTATATTTGTGCGCCAAAACAATATATTATGTCCGTATCACTTTTCAACTCTAAAAATGCAGCCATCGTTGCTTCCAAATTATTATCTGTTGGAGCTATTCAGCTTCGACCCGACCAACCCTTTACCTGGGCTTCGGGTTGGAAATCCCCCATTTATTGCGATAACCGATTATCACTGTCTTTTCCCGAAGTTCGGACATACATCAAACAATTACTGGCGGGCTGTATACAGGATAGTTTTCCATCGGCAGAAGTGATTTCAGGCGTTGCTACTGCCGGTATTCCCCAGGGGAGTTTAGTGGCTGATGTGCTGGGCTTACCATTTACCTATGTTCGCTCAAAAGCTAAGGGACATGGAATGGAAAACATGATAGAAGGGAAAATAGAAGCCGGACAAAAAGTTGTGGTGGTTGAAGATCTGGTTTCTACCGGGGGCAGTTCATTAAAAGCCGTGGAGAGTCTCAGGGCAGCGGGGGCTGAGGCGCTGGGTATGGTGGCCATATTCACTTATGGTTTCCAGGTTTCAGAAGAGAACTTTTCAAAAGCAAATTTACAGCTGGTTGCCCTTAGTGATTATGATCATCTGATTGATGAAGCTTTAAGGCAGGGAGTAGTAGCTGAAGCCCATAAGGAAGCGCTAGCAGCATGGCGTCAGGATCCTGCTCATTGGGGTAAATAATCAAACAGAAGATATTTCTCCTGAACGCCAAGGCCAAACAGGGCGAAATCATATTTTACCGGGTCTTCCGGATCGTATTTTCGGAGATTTTCTGTGAGCTCCAGCGCTGCCATCCAATCGGTTTGTTTTCTTTTCAAAAGGCCCAGTTTGCGAGCGATGCGTTCTACATGTACGTCCAGGGGGCACACAAGCTGACCCGGCTTGATATTTGTCCATAAGCCAAAATCAACCCCTCTGTCATCTTGTCGGACCATCCATCTCAAATACATATTCAACCTTTTACAGGCCGACTTTTTAGCAGGGCTGGCAACGTGTTTGCCCGTTCGTACCGGAAAGTGAGGCAGGGCAGTGAATTTTTCACTAAAATGGTTAAGCCCGTTTTCTATTGCTCCCGAATCATTGATAGGCCCAAAGGAAAAAATTTCTTCAAGAGAGCCATATTCTGTATATACATTTTGTAAAAATCCGATCGTGTACAAAAGGTCTGTCGCATTAAAAGTTCGATGTTTAAAATGGATCAGGCTTTTTAGGTCCTTTTCATCATGGTTCAGGCAAAAATCATGTGGGGCCATATCCATAAGCTGCATAAGCTCCTGACACTTGTTGATAATGGTCTTTCGCTGACCCCAGGCCAGGGTAGCAGCAAAGAACCCCGCTATTTCGATGTCTTGTTTTTTTGTAAAAAGGTGAGGTATGGATATCGGGTCTTCTTCGATAAATTCAGGTTTATTGAATTTGTCGTATAATTCGTCCAGCAGAGTTTTAACCTGTGTATTCCGCACGCAGAGGTTATTAAGGGATGTATGAAATTACCACAGGAAATTTCGCATCAACAGCCCCCAATCGGTCATAGGCTTTTTTGGATATTTTGATCAGTATGCCATTGTTGTCCCCGGTGTCTGGTACCTTGCCAACTACACGAACAAAGACACTTTGATTATTCATTTCGTTTTTCACCTGCATAATTGTACCTATTGGCGCTGTACGGTGCAGAGCGAGATATTTTTTGGTTTCTGCAGTGCCTTCAATCACTTCGGCAATTCCCGATTCAACTTTTTTCTTTGCAGGTTTAGATGGGTTCATCTCGACACTTGCGTTGGATGCTGTTGCATTTCGATTGATTTCAGGTTTCTGATCTGCCTTATTTACCGTGCTGCTACTTTCAGTTTCCTTTTTTGTTGAAGCCAAAACTTCATTTTGTGGTGTCGAATCAGGATTTTTTAAAACGAGCGACTGCCCGATGCTTATTTCAGAGGAACTGAGGTTGTTCCAGCTTTTTAAATCTTCTACACTTATATTATATGTCCTGGATATGCTGTAAAGTGTTTCAGAAGCGCTTACCGTATGAGTTTTTCCGGAATGCTTAATATTTTTATTACTGCTTTCCTTCGTGCCTGAGGAAGTATCTGTTTTTTTCAAGGCCAAAACCTGGCCTACCGATAAATTATTGCCAGGTAAATCGTTCCAATCTTTCAAATCTTTTATATTGATATTGTATTCCCGGGCAATGGAGTACAAGGTTTCACCTTTCTGTACAGTATGTGTTTTATTATCATTGCTTTTACTTAGAGAATTTTTGTTTTGGGCAACTATATCAATAAATATCCTTTGCCCTGCCTTCAATCCGTCTTTTAGGGTGGGGTTGATTGCCAATAAAGCGTCTGGGGTAGTGCTGTACCTTCTGGAAAGGGAGTATAGGGTTTCTCCTTCCTCTACCACATGTACTATGTAAGTCTTTCCGGCCCTTGTAGTGGCGCCAATGCTATCAAGAAGATTAAAACTGAATGAGAGGTGATATACAAAAGTCAGTATTAAGATTAGAAGGAACCTGTTTAACATATTTAAAAAGTATTATCGTGTAAAAAAACGTACCCGTTTTGCAAAGATAAAAAGAATAACCACTCCAATTATCAAGATACATAAACAGTTTCTATCAAATAACGTGCAAAAATGCGAACAGTTCTATCAATTTCACACTTGTTTATGTTAAGCTTTATTACATTTACGCAACAGCAAAAACTGTGATTAATAAATTCGTTTTATTTTTGTGCAAAATTTAAAAAGATGCAATCGTTAAAGGCCTACATACTTTTTTTATCCCTGACTATTTTTAGCGGCTATGTTTCGGCGCAAAAAGTGCTGGTCATGGAAATAGATGATCAAATCGATCCGAGGATGAATCGTTATACGGAATTGGCGCTGGATAAGGCCAATGAAGATAGCGTTGATGCTGTCATTATCGACATGAACACCTATGGCGGTGCGGTCAATGATGCAGATGAGATAAGGACCAGGTTTTTGGATTACGAAAAACCACTTTATGTTTTTATCAATAAAAATGCTGCCTCTGCAGGGGCTTTGATCAGTATAGCCTGCGATAGTATTTATATGGCACAGGGTTCGAGTATTGGCGCTGCCACAGTGGTCAATCAAACCGGTGAAGCGGCACCTGACAAATATCAATCTTACATGCGTTCTATGATGCGCTCTACCGCCGAAGCCAGCGGAAGAAATCCGGAAATAGCGGAGGGGATGGTTGATGAAAAAATTGAGATCGATTCAATCACAGAATCTGGCGAAGTAATTACTTTTTCAACTTCTGAAGCAATAAAATATGGTTTTTGCGAAGCAGAAGTTGAAGATATAGACGGAATATTGAAAAGAGTAGGGCTTGAAAATGCCGAGATCATACGTTTTGAGTTATCGGGTACTGAGAAAATCATCCGATTTTTCCTCAACCCTTTTATTAGTGGTATTCTCATCTTGATCATAATTGGAGGGATATATTTTGAGCTTCAAACTCCCGGCGTAGGTTTTCCACTGGCCGCTTCTATTGTTGCCCTAACGCTTTATTTTGTGCCCTACTACTTAAATGGTATGGCAGAGAACTGGGAACTAATCATGTTCATCATCGGGATCGGGCTCATTATTCTCGAATTCTTTGTAATACCGGGTTTTGGCATTGCAGGTATAAGTGGTATTATACTTGCGCTCGGTGCGTTGGTTTTGATTATGCTGAATAATGACCTGTTTGATTTTCAGTTTGTAGGTGTGGAAAAAGTCGTTATTGCCATAGCTACCACACTTGCTGGTTTTACCGGCAGTGTCATTTTGGCATTTATTGGTGGGGTAAGACTTACACAAAGCAAATTTTTTGACAGAATAGCGCTGGTGAGCACACAGCAACGCAGCGAAGGTTATACATCCAGGTTTATAAAAGAATCCATGATTGGCATAAAAGGAACAACATTTACAGTTTTAAGGCCGAGTGGTAAAATTTTGATAAATGGCAAAATTTTTGATGCGTATACCCGGGGTGAATACATTGGCAAAGACAAAAAAGTCGAGATTATAGATGAAAGTGGCACTTCATTCAAAGTAAGGGAAATTACAGATAATGAATGATCCAATAAAAATATTGGGGCTTATTCCGGCAAGATATGCTTCTACACGTTTTCCGGCCAAGGCGCTTGCTGATATTGAAGGCAAGTCGATGATCAGGAGGGTTTATGAGCAGGCCAAGAAATCTTCGGCGCTTGATACCGTATATGTAGCAACCGATCATGAAGCTATTGCCAAAGAAGTTGAAACATTTGGTGGGCGCTATGTGATGACTCGCGCTGACCACCAGTCGGGAACAGACAGATGTTCCGAAGCGCTGGAGAAAATTGGCGGAGAATACGATTATGTGGTCAATATTCAGGGTGATGAACCCTTTATTCACCCCGAACAAATTGATGAATGTGCCGGTTTACTCGATGGCAAAGTGGAACTGGCCACACTGATAGCAAAAGTACATGACGCGGACGAGTTATATAAAGATGGTGAGGTTATGGTTGTTTTCGATAAAAACCACAATGCTTTATATTTTAGTCGTCACACAATTCCTTTTGTACAATCCGTACAGAAGAAGGACTGGATGAAACACCAGTCTTTTTATAAGCATGTGGCAGTGTATGCCTATCGCACCGACGTGCTGGCTTCAATTACCAAACTACCCGTTTCGTCGCTAGAAAAATCCGAAAAACTGGAACAACTCAGGTGGTTGGAAAACGGTTACTCCATAAAACTTTCAGAAACCAAATACGATAACATTTGCATTGATACGCCCGAAGATTTGAAATGGGCCATAAAGAAAATTTTTAAAGCTTAGTGAATATGAGAACTAATTTATTATCGTTCATTTTTTTGTTTGGGACTTTGTTTTCAACTCATGCACAGGAAGGCAAGGGGTACAATATAGCTGTGAAAATCAAAGGTTTTGATCAGGGCGAATTGTTTCTCGGGTACCCATTTGGAGAAAAAAAATACCTTCAGGACACCACAACAGCTAACAAAGAGGGGGTGTATGTATTCGAAGGAGAAAAGGCCTTAACAGGGGGTATATATTTTATTTATGCCCCTGACAAAGTGTATTTCGAGATCATTGTAGCCAATCAAAATTTCAGCATCACTACCGATACGGCAGATTTTGTTTCAAATATGGAAGTCAACGGGTCTCCTGAAAATGAATTATTCCGGGATTTCCGGGCTTTTATGAATGAAAAACAAATCGTGGCAAGGGATATCAACCAGAAGATTGAAAGTGTTCCGGAAGAGGAACAAAAGGCATTGCAAGAGAAAATTATAAGTATTTCTGAGGAAATTGAAGCTTACAAGGAAAGAGTTGTCGAAGAACATCCTGAATCGCTGGTGGCTCAGATTATTAAATCATCAATGGACATTAGACTCCCTGACGATGTAGCAGCCGGAAGTCAGGATGAACGTTATCAATACTATAAAGCACATTATTTTGATCACCTGGACCTTAATGATCCAAGGATGCTCAGAACGCCTTTTTTTCATCAAAAGGTTATGGATTATTTGGATAAGTTAACAGTGCCGCATCCTGATAGCATAGCGAAATCGGCACAGGAAATTATCGATCGTGCAAGTGCAAATGAAGAAACGTACAGGTATTGGGTGGTTACGCTGACCAACAGATACGAAACATCGAACTTGATGGGTATGGACGCCGTTTTTGTGAAACTTGTTGATAGATATTACCTGAACGGAAAAGCTAAATGGGCTGATGAAGAACTGATCGATAAATTAAGGACACGTGTAGAAGAGCTGAAACCCAACCTGATTGGAAAACAGGCGCCTCCGTTGCCTTTGAATGACATAAGTGGAAATCCACGACCATTGTATAAAATTAATTCAGAGTATACGGTGGTTTATTTTTATGATCCCGATTGCGGGCATTGTAAAAAGAAAACGCCCGAACTTCAAAAAGCATATGAAAATGAACTGAAGCCCAATGGAATAGAAGTCTACGCAGTCAATATAAGTACAGAGGAGGATAAATGGAACAAATTTGTAAATGAGCATGGCCTTACCTTTATAAATGTTGTGGATGCAAGGGGTTATCGCGGCTATTATGATGTGAAAAGCACGCCTAAAATGTATTTACTTGATCGGGACAAAAAGATTGTAGCCAAACAGTTGGATGTAGCTCAAGTCAAAGATTTTGTCGAACGCCATCGAAAAAATGTGAATGAGTAAGCATTAAAACTTACATATCTGTTTTAGGGGCTAATCAACAGCTTAGATGATTAGCCCTTTTTTTTACATATATTTTGTAAATTGTTTAAAGTAGCGCTGTAAATATCGATTTAAAAATAGATTTTGACACTGATTTGAAAGATGAGAAGGATATAAATATTGACATTCCCTGGTTATACAGTGATGTAATAAGCATTTCAGGAAAAACGCTACCAATACAATATTTTCGTGAATACACCTACCAGTCACAATACGGCACCTATAAAAGTGAGTACTTCCTTATTGGTGAAGACATTTTTTTGATTTATTCGACGGGCATAGCCGATGTAGATGTATTTACCAATGCTTTTCAAAACCTGGAATACCTACTCAATGAAATAGGTCGTGAAACTCTTTTCATAATCTGGGATATCTCTGAAGTGAGTGGTATAACAGTTAAGGTAAGACAGTCATTTAAAAATATTTCAAAAAAGATAAAGCGTTTTTTTGTCAAGCGTTATATCTGTACAAGCGAAGATGACGATGCCGTTTTCAGGTTATTTAATTATTTTCATGAAGATGAAGACGAAAAAGTGATAATCGTTGATAATGTCAGGTCAGCGCTGAAAGAAATAGTTTCTGGTGAAAAAGTCACGCGAGAGTTGTCGGTAAAAAATGAAGCTGAAGAGCAAGAGCAACTGCAAAATTTGTCAAAGGACGAATTGATCGATCAGATCACGAGTGAAAGAAAGCATTTCAGGAAACAATCAGATGTATTAATGAAAGCCTTTAGTGAGGTTTCCTGGGGAAAGCATTTTAATCCGGTTGAACTGGATACAGATATTGAAGACCCTTTCAAAATGCTTTTTGATGGTGTTACACAAGTGCACCGCGATATATATTTCATCATAAATGAATTAATAGAGCTCAATCAGAACCTTGAGTATAAAGTAGCGGAAAGAATTGTCGATATCATCGATAAGGAGTCTAACCTGAGATCAATACTCGATAATTCTGACAGCCTTATATGGCTGATCAATAGCAGAATGGAGCTTATTGACTTCAATGTGGCCTTCACCGATGCCATGAAACTGCACTACAATACAAGTCCAAAGGTACATCAGCACATTTTGGACGTAATTTCGTTGGAAGATGACCGTGAAATGTGGCGTGAGCGATATGAAAGCGCCCTTAACGGAGAAGCCGGCGTTTATATCGAAACAGAAATAAATCCATTGAAGGATGATGAACAGGTCTTTGAAATACGCACCTTCCCTATTCGTGAAGTAGGAAAAATTAAAGGGGTGGCTGTTTTCCAAAAAGACATAACTGAGCTAAAGAAAAAAGAACTGACGCTTCTCGAGAAAAATAAAGACCTGGAGAAAGTAAACCGCGAACTCGACAGTTTTGTGTATCGTGTTTCTCACGATCTTCGGGCTCCGCTCATCTCAATTCTGGGCCTCATAAATGTCATGCGTATTGAAGAAGATAAAGACAAACTCAAAGAATTTATCGAATATCAGGAACAGAGCGTTAAGAAACTTGATAAATTTATTTTTGATATTATTAACCTGTCCAGAAACTCCAGACAAGAGCTAAATATTAGCGAAATTGATTTTAACCATTTACTGAAACGAATACTCGATAGCCAAGCGTTTGCCGTGGGTTCTGAAAATGTGGACAAGAAAATAGAAATCAATAATATTGTACCTTTCTATTCAGATTTTGCCCGACTAAATGTGGTATTGAATAATTTGATATCTAATTCAATAAAGTACAGGGACAGGCGAAAAGAAAATCAGTTTGTTCGAGTACAGGTCGATGCCAATAACGATGAGTGCAGGTTGATTATATCCGACAACGGGATCGGAATAGATAAAAAGTATCTCGATAAAATTTTCAATATGTTTTTCCGTGCGCACAACGAAGTTACCGGCTCGGGTATTGGTTTATACATTGTAAAAGAAACTGTTGAGAAGCTTTTTGGTAATATTCAGGTAAGCTCAAAGCCAACACAGGGCACTACTTTTACTATAGTCCTGCCCAATTTAAAAGAACAGATGAAATTGAGTATCTAAGGCTTCTTTTCGAAACTCTCCGGCCAAAGTATCAGGGTGGCAATATTTTCACCGTCTAGATACTTGAGCGCTGCATTCCTGATATCCTCAGATTCCAGTTCTTCGATTTTTGATTGATAAGCCTCTATTTCACTCATTTCGTACCCATAAACCTGATATGCCTGGATAGCGCTCAACCAATAGTTGTTTTCTTTGATCTTCACCTCCATTTCCCTCAATTTACCTTCCTTTATTTTTTGGAGATTTTTTTCAGAAACACCATTTTCTTTAATGTCATTTATCTCATTCAGTGTAGCTTTAATCAATTCATCCACATTGTTCGGGCTACAGGGAAAGCTGATAGACATTCGGTAGTGTTCATATGGAAACTTTTGACCACTAAAACTAGCTCCTACACCATAAACACCCCCTTTTTCTTCCCTCAGGATCTCAACAAGCCTGATATCCAATAGGTCGGCCAGCGCAGTGAGGTGGAAGTTCGTTTTTCGATCGTATTGATACAAGCCGTGATAATGAATCTTCACCGAACTTTTATCATCTTCGCCTTTGTAGACATCAAGTTGTTTATTTCCCTGTGGTGGCCTGATGCCCAGGTCCTTTGGAGTCTCATTTTTACCTTGGGCCGCAATGCCACCAATGTAGGTTTCTACCAATGAGCGGATCATGGTCTTATCGAAATTACCCACAATCACAAAAAAGAAGTCGCCCGGGTTCTGAAATCGATCCTGATATATGGCTGTTGCCCTGTCCAAATCTATTTTATCCCATTCTTCAGCCTTTGGAAAGCCACTTGCCCTGGGATGATTTTGTGACATAAACCGAATGGATTGATCAAGAAAATAGTAGTTCGGATTGGATAGCAAATTTTGATATAATGATTTATTCTTGGCAATGTATGAAGCAAAAATCTCTGTATCCCTTCTTGGGGCTGTCATTTTAAGGTAAGCAAGTTTGAACATCGTTTCAAGATCTTTTGGCCTTGCCGATCCTGATAAACCTTCGGAGTTCTGACTTATATAAGTGTTGATACTTGCTGTTTTGCCAGAAAGGAGTTTTTGAAGGTCTACTGAGCTGTGGTTGCCAAACCCACATTCCCTGAATACACCATCTGAATAGGTGGCTGAGTAATAATCTTCCATTGGGTACAATGAGGTACCACCTTTGCTATATCCCGAGAAAAGCGCTTCATCTTGTTTAAAGTCCGTTTTTTTTAGAAACACTACCGCACCGTTTGAAAGCGTCCATTTATCAATGTCTGTCCCGCTTATTGTTTCTTCTTCAATAATTTTTCCGGATACTGGAATTTCTTCCAGCAATTCGGCATTTTCAAGTTTGTCGCGGTAGGGCATTAATTCCTTTTGCTCCGCTTTTTTGACGATGTCCAGGAGTTCGGGCTCTTGGGGAATTACAATTTCTTCCTTATCCGGAGCTGTTATGATAATTACCCTATTGACAGGAGACAATAATCTTGAAGTGAGTGCATTCACTTCATCAATGGTAATGCTGTCTATTATACTTTTAACATAATTGTACTCGAATTCAATACCAGGAATTGGCTCATCTTCAAGAAAGTTATTGATGTAGTCCCTTACATATCTGGAAGACTCCGTGTTATTTCTTTCCATATATGCCCGTTCATAGGCAGCTAAAAGGTCGGATTTATAGCGATCAAGTTCGCTTTGTATGAATCCGTGTTGACGAACCCTTTCATTTTCTGTAACCAGGGTTTCCAGGGCTGTTTTAATATTTTTCGGTTGTACATTGGCAAAAGCCTGGTAGGCGTAGGTGTTTCTCGCCAGTAGCTTGCTATAATTTGTGGCAGCAAAAATATATGGTGGTTCGGCCTTTTGCGTCATTTCATCCAGGCGGACATTGAGCATGCCTGTATACAGCAAGTATGAGATCTCACGTCGATAATCACCAACCGTCTCACGGGGTCCGGCATCCATTTTATTGGTAATTCTAATCGAAGTAAAGCTGGCTTCTTTATCTTTTGCAACAGCCACTAACGTTTCCTCGTGATCCGGAATGTCATAGTTTGGTCTTTCCTTTACGATCTCAGGCATTTCAATACTTCCAAAATGCGCTTTTATTTGCTTTTCAGTTTCCTCAACATCCAGATCCCCAACAGCTATTACCGCCATCAAATCCGGTCGATACCAATCTCTGTAAAATTCGCGAAGTGTTTCCGGTTTGAAGTTTTCCAGTACTTCCTTTTTGCCAATGGGTAGTCTTTCGGCATATCGCGATCCTTTGAGCAATACAGGTAAATATTGTTCCAGCATTCTTTGATTTGCCCCTCTGCCTATTCGCCATTCTTCCAAAACCACTCCTCTCTCTTTATCAATCTCTTCTTCCTCCAGTAATGCATTATGCGCCCAGTCTTCTAAAATTTGAAAGCTCTGGTCAACCATTTGTTTTTCATTTGTCGGGACTGGTAAAATGTAAACAGTTTCGTCGAAACTGGTGTAGGCATTGAGGTCAGCTCCAAATTTCACACCTATACTTTGCAGGTAGTCAACGATATCATTTCTGGCAAAATTTTCCGTTCCATTGAAATTCATGTGTTCCATAAAATGCGCCAAGCCCAATTGCGCTTCAGTTTCCAAAATGGAACCAGCATTTATAACCAACCGCAATTCCATGCGGTCTTCTGGTCTGTCATTTTTACGGATGTAATAAGTAAGCCCATTTTTCAATTGACCGGTTTTTACATTGGGATCAACAGGTAGCGGAGTGGAAGGGGCAATGATATTATTTTGTGCTATTGCTAAGGTATTGACTAGCAGCAAAAACAGTGAAAATGCGATTTTAATCAAATGTGATAGGTGTAGCATAGTTATTTGGGTTTATTAAAACCGGAGGCCAAAATCAATTCCAATTGAATTGTTTTTTACAATCAATTTATCAAAGAAGGCTGCGTCGGTTGATTTTACAGCATTTATCAGGCCATGATTATAATTAAGGCCCGCAAACAATGTGGTGGTTGTGCCTAGTTTGAACTCAATTCCGGTTCCAAAAACAAACGAAATATCTATCGGACGGAACTTATTTATAACCTGGTTGTTTTCCTGATCGGATTTGTCATGAACCTTGAAATCAAAATTGCCACCTATTTGAAAATAGAGTCGCTTATCCAGGGCGATTTCATTAGTTTTCATTTTTAAGGTTGCAGGCAAACGCAGATATTGAATATTGTAATCATTACTAAAATTCCCGGCGAATTCTTCTGAAACATTAAGCTTGACCGATTTACTTAAGTATAATAATCCCGTGCTAAAAAAATATTTTTCTTCTTCATCAAAACCAAAATCGGTAATTAAACCAAACTCTGCTGTAAAACCTGTTCCTCCTTTGGAAGCATTGGCTGTGCCGGATTGTTCAGTTAGCCTGTTGACTACAAAAGTGGGAGAAAATTTAAGGCCAAGATTTACCTGGGCAAAGCCCACATTAAAAAATAAAAAGATTAAT
>DNTA01000309.1 GCA_003500135.1 Cytophagales bacterium
CCATTATCTTAATTTGATTTCTTACTAAAAGATTTTTTCTTTAACACCTCTGCAAAGATACGGCGCTTCGATATTTTAGATGTTGAAATACGGGATGAAAAAGTCTCAATTTTGCAAATTGAGACATGAACGGACAAATCCTGAAAATGCTGGGACATAAAAAAACACGTCGGGAACGGGCTTTTTTACAATGCTTCAAGATCCATTATACATTGACGTGCTTTTCAGCGTGATAAGAAGATCTTACGAGTGGTCCGGATTCAACATATTTCAATCCTCTTCTCAAACCTTCTTCCCTGAAGTAATCAAATTTTTCAGGTCTAACGTATTCTACCACTTCAAGGTGTCTTTTGGTGGGCTGCAAATACTGGCCAAGAGTAAGAATATCTAACCCATGGGCCACCAGATCGTCCATTGATTTTTTAACCTGATCGTCGGTTTCACCAAGTCCGAGCATAATTCCCGACTTGGTCCTTTTTCCGTATTCTTTAATCCTCTTTATTTCTTCCAGGCTTCTGAGATATTTGGCCTGAGGCCTCACTCTTCTGTAAAGACCCTCAACGGTCTCCATATTATGCGAAACGACTTCCTGACCTGCGCTAATCATGCGATAAAGCGCGTCCCAGTTTCCTTTTACATCCGGAATTAGGGTTTCAATGGTAGTAGTCGGACTAAGCTCCTTTACCTTACGTACAGTTTGATACCAAATTTCAGCGCCACGGTCCTTCAGTTCATCGCGGTTTACCGAGGTAATTACCGCATGTTTAACGCCCATTTTCTGTATGGCCTCCGCTACTCGTTGTGGTTCATCTTCATCGTATTCCGGTGGACGGCCGGTTGCTACGGCACAAAATGAACAGCTTCGTGTACAAACGTTACCCAAAATCATAAAAGTGGCCGTGCCTGCCCCCCAACATTCACCCATATTCGGGCAATTACCACTTTCACATATGGTATGCAATTTATGTTTGTCAACCAGTTGCCTGACCTTAGCATACTCTTTGCCTACGGGCAATTTGACCCTAAGCCAGTTGGGTTTCCGGTTTTTCTTCTTTTTCTCCTGCTCTATTACTGGTAATTCGATCATATTTTTCCTTTCTACGCTACAAAGATAGTAAATGATTTGGAAGGTAAATTGTTGGGATCAGAGCTTATTTTCTCGATCCGTAAAACAAAGTAATAAATGCGGATGGGAAAAAATTGGTGTTATCGGTAGTTGGCACAAGTACTATATCCCTTGTGAATAATTCAGCCAAAAAACCCACTTCTAACCCCACCACATTTGATTTGAAAGCCCCAAATTCAAAAGCTACGGCGGTTTTGGCATTCAGTCCGGGTACCACTGATGACTCTCCTATACCCTGAAAAATATTACCTGTACCCAAAATTATCGCATCATTTAAATCAGGAGTGTAAGGGACTTTTCTGGTAATGTTGCCCTGTAAGATTTCTACATAATATGGGGCTTCCAGACCGAGGGTCGGCCCGCCGGCAAAAATGAGGTTCACCTGCACGCCCTGCTGAGGCGCTTTTTTAAACAACAGAAACTCCCTGTCATACATCATCCGTATGCTGTAGAGATAGTTTTGTTTTCCTAAGATAAATGAGTTTCCTGTGCTGTTTGATATGACGTTTTGTTCCTGAGGATCCTTAACATTGACTATTTCAAGACCAAAACCATGGAATTGCCTTTCACCAATCGCCCTGGTAAACTTGACATTCAAACCACCAATTAATCCACTATTCGTGGCCTTGGTGATACCCCAAATAAACTCAGAGCTATATGAATACCCCCCATCAGACTGTGCATGAGCATGAATGGTGGAGAAGAATAATAAAGGGAGCAATAAAACGATTGCGTGTTTTTTCATAGTAAGCTTATATACTACAATTTCGTCAATTTTGTTTAAAAAACAATATATCGACCCGATCACATGTAAAGGGATTTACATTTGGTGTGCACTTTTTATTATTCTATCTATTTCACTGTAATCTATTTCGGAATGAGAGGCGTCGTATATACACTCCTGATTATGTATGATTATTATTTGTGGTGATTGGTGCATTACATTCCATTCCTCCGCTACACCTTCTGATATCAGTCTGTTTTGGATGACATCAAGGTAGTAAGGTTCCACATCAGGATGATTTTCCTGGCGCCACGACCGCTCCAGTTCGTTGAATGCCATGGCGCTAACCGGACACCTGGCGCTATGTTTGAATATAACAACCGGAGCCTTTTTGGATTCTTTTTGTATACTTTCGATTTGATTTAAATCGTCTAATCTGTTCCAAATCATGTTAATACCAGATTTCAGCTTCTCTACTGTCGTATTTCGGTTCTTTTAGTCTGTATTCAGTCTTCTTGAGACCCTCTTCGTTATTGGTAATTTTCATCCACATTCTGGCAAACCAGCTCTTTTTGGGCCCGCCCTGATAATTGTGAACCCGGGCCGAGGTGATTTGATGTCCCAGATCACGGTACCACGGATATTTTAACTTGTAATCTCCACTGATTGTTAGGTTACGGGATGAGATTTCCTGGTAGTACCTTTTTTTGCCACGCTGCGTCAACACCTTTTTCTCTCCCTGATAATTATGAGCAGTTTTTGACATGTACTCAAAATTTCGCTCCTTGGTTTTGGCGTTGTAGCGAATTTCTCCCTGGTACCTGCCCATTCGCTCGTTTAATTCCCTCCGTTTATCAATACTTCTCTGACGATCTTTCTGTCTTAATTCACCTTGATACTGATGCATCAGACCCGACAAATATTCCCAGCCATAATCACGACGCTTTTTGGAGATTTGCGGCAGATTACCACTGAATGTTGCTGCCTCGTGTGTGGATTTTCTTCGGTTCCCCATTGAACGTGTACTTTTTTTAGAATTTATCTCACCCTGGTACTGGTGCATTAAATCTGATAAATACTCCCAACCATGTTTTTGCCTCTTATTTGAAATCTGTGGAAGATTGCCCGTATTAATAGCAGCCTTATGAGATGCCTTTCTTCTTTGTTCCCTTGCGCGACTCGACTTTTTTGCATTGATCAAGCCCCGATCATTGTGTTGAACAATTGACAGGTACTCATACATTTTTTCCCGGTCCCTGGGTTTAAACAACTGAATACTTCCGGTATATTGAGTTGCCTTTGTTGTGCTGGATCGGCGTTTTTGTCTGCTTCTGTTAAATTTGTTCGCGTTGATATTGCCTGAATAAAAGGTTAGGTTCATCGACTTGCCCTGAAGCATCTGATCTTTTTGTTTTTGGGTGTAGCCTTTAATATTTCCTGAATGCTTCAATGTGTATTTCGAAGCATATTTACCCCACTTGTCTTTTTGATTTTGAGTGTTCCCCCTTCTGTTTCCCTGATAACTACTCAGATTTTTAGATTTCCCTTCTAATTGTTGTCTTCGGGCCCTGCTTCCGTATGATTTGATACCGCCCTGATATTGTGCTACCGTACTACTATACTTTTTGTTCCACTTTCTTTTTTGGTTTCTTGACATTGCTCTCCGGTCACCGGCAAAAGAACTTACATTGAGTGACTTTCCTTCTAATAACTGGCTTCTTGTACGTTGACTTATGGCTTTGTAACCACCCTGGAAATTGGCATATTGATTGGATTTTCTTTTGCGCAGGTTTGACCTGGCATTTATTGTTTTTGATTTTATTTGCCCCTCTGAAAGATGCATGGCCTTTGAACGGTATTTGGCATTATACTTCTGATAATTGGGGTTTCTGATAATATTGCCTGAATACTTTTGCGTTTTTGCTGCTGTGCTTCTGAATTTTGCCTGCTGTTGTTTAAGCGACTTCATCCGCGAGCGACCTGGGTTTTTGTCGACACGCGACCTGATTTCGGTATAATCACGTCGTTGGGCTCTGGGCTGGACAAATATGCTTCCCGAATAATTCTGCATCTGACGAGACTGCCTTCTGTAATCCTTTTTGCTTTTATTCCTTTTGAATCGTCCCTTAAATTGACCAGAAGTGCGAGCCCCGTATTTATAGGCAAGCTTTTTATTCGGACTGAGAACAGGCCTTCCACCATAGCCTTTTTGTATCCCACGCGATTTTCGCCTGTAAACTGACTTTCGCTTATTGCGTGACTGAAGGTTTTGTCGTGAAGGATTCCGTTCTACACGCTCTTTGATGGCATTGTAATCGCGTCTTTTTGGCTGAAGCTGGGTTGTACCAGCGTATTTTTGTGTAAGTTTAGAACGCTTTTTGTAGTAGCTCTTCTGCAGAAATTTGGCTCTTTTTCGCGATACCTTTATTTTATCCCGGTTTCTCTTTCTCTTTTTCTCCTTCTTTTTTTGTCTTTTCAGCCTTTCTGTTTTGGCGCTTGGTTTGCCATAATTTTGGCCATAAGCCTCTTGATAGGACCCGCCAAGCCAAAAAAGTAAAACCGATAATAAAAAAAATCGCCAAAAAAACTTAAACAAAATAATCTCCCGCTTTTAACCTGTACACATGCACTCCTGATCCAAACTACTTAGATATACAAATTTAGTCATATTGACAAATGCAACACTAAACCATATTGTAACTTATTACAATATTAGTAATTGAGTAAAGACCTGATTTTCTTTTCTAGTTTATGCCAGGGCATGTAGTTCGTTTCTAAATTTCGGGCAAAGGGCACAGGTGTGTCCAATGCTCCTAAACGCATTACAGGTGCATCAAGTTTTTCGAACATTTGTTCCGTGATCCACGCAGCAATTTCCGCACCAATGCCGCCCGTTAAGCTATCTTCATGCAAAATCAAAACCCTGTTCGTCTTTTCCACACTTTCAGACACCAGGCTTTTATCCCAGGGCAATAAGCAACGCAAATCCAATATCTCCACATCCCATTGTTTGTTTTTCACTACTTCTGCAGCTTTGTGAACGCCTGAACCATAGGTGATGATCGTCGCCTTTTTGCCAGGTTGAAAAATTTTCCCCTGACCAATAGGTATCGTATAATAATCGTCCGGTATATTCTCTTTTTGGGAACGATAGAGCAATTTATGCTCAAAGAACATAATCGGATTGGGGTCATTAAATGCTTCGCATAAAAGCCCTTTAGCGTCATAAGGAGTAGAAGGATATACAATTTTTAACCCGGGAACATGAAAAAACCACGCTTCGTTAGATTGCGAATGAAATGGCCCTGCCCCAACACCACCACCTGTTGGCATTCTGATCACTACATCGGCATTTTGCCCCCATCGATAATGCACCTTAGCCAGGTTGTTGACAATCTGGTTAAACCCACAACTCACAAAATCAGCAAATTGCATTTCCACCATCGACTTCATTTTCATAATTGAAAGTCCGAGGGCGGCTCCAAGGATGGCAGACTCGCAAAGCGGTGTGTTTCTAACCCTTTCTTTTCCAAATTTCTTAATAAACCCTTCGGTAACTTTAAAGGCGCCCCCATATTCGGCTATATCCTGTCCCATCAAGACCAGCTCAGGATACTTTTCCATGCTTTGTTTTAACCCATCGGATATAGCATCAACCAATCGTTTTTCCGAGTTTTTTTTACTCTTTGGATTGACTTTTACGAAATCGTGCGGAGCATGAACATCCATTATTTCTTTATCGGTATCGGCGTCTATTTCCGGTTTACCAAATGCTATATCCACAGCTTGGTTTATCCTGTTTTGATGTTGTTCCCTGATTTCCTGAACCTTTTTGCTGTTTAGTAATCCCTTTCTAAAAAGATACGCTTCATATTGATCCACCGGGTCCTTTTCAGCCCACTGGTCCAATAATTCTTTGGGCACATATTTTGTGCCTGAGGCTTCTTCATGACCTCGCATACGAAAGGTGATCGCTTCAACTAAAACCGGTTTGGGTTCGTTTCTGATTTCTTCTGAAAGCTTGGAGATAGTACGATATACCTCCAATACATTGTTCCCATCAATCTGAACCGTTTTTATTCCATATCCTATACCTTTATCTGTGAAAGATTTAAAGCGGTATTGTTCATGATTGGGCGTAGAAAGTCCATATCCATTGTTTTCTATCACAAAAATCAACGGTAAATCCCAGACTGCTGCGACATTGATTGCCTCGTGAAAATCGCCTTCGCTACTTGCGCCATCACCACTGAAAACAACCGTTGCCTTTTTTTGATCTTTCAGTTTAGTGGCAAGTGCGACACCATCTGCCACGCCCAATTGTGCGCCGAGGTGTGATATCATCCCTACAATACGATTTTCATTAGCGCCAAAGTGAAATGACCTGTCCCTGCCTTTGGTATAGCCGCCATCCTTACCCTGAAATTGTTCAAAAAGCCGTTCGATGGGTACCTGGCGTGTTGTGAAAACCCCCAGATTACGGTGCATAGGTAGAATGTATTCGTCATTTTTCATTGCACTGGCTACACCAACTGCGATAGCCTCCTGGCCTATGCCTGAGAACCATTTACTGATTTTGCCCTGTCTTAAAAGGATCAGCATCTTTTCTTCTATCAACCGTGGAAAGGTGATATTTTTGTACAGTTCCAGGAGCTTTTCCTGACTGATCTGTCTTGAATTGAATTGCATTGGGTTATGTAGTTTTACCAAAACTAATCGATGGGGCTTATTCCCCAAAGAAAGGTAATTATTTTTAACTTGCGGCTTTTACCACTTTTTATGATCGAATATAAAAAACACATACTCGACAATGGCCTTACGGTCATTACACACGAAGATGACACTACACCTCTGGCTTATTTCAATTTAATTTACGATGTAGGTTCTCGCGATGAATCAGAAGATAAGACCGGGTTCGCCCATTTGTTTGAGCATCTTATGTTTGGTGGTTCGGGCAATATTGAAAATTTTGATAACCCACTTCAACAAGTGGGTGGGGATAATAATGCCTTTACTTCACCTGATGTGACCAATTATTACATGACGCTTCCGGCTGAAAACCTGGAAACTGCTTTTTGGCTTGAGTCTGACCGGATGTTGTCACTGTCTTTCGACCCAAAGGTGTTGGAAGTTCAAAAAAAGGTGGTAATAGAGGAGTTTAAACAACGATACCTCAATCAACCCTACGGCGATGTGTGGTTTCATTTGCGCAAACTTGCATTTAATAGGCACCCTTACATGTGGCCTACCATCGGCAAAGACATCTCTCACATTGAAGGAGCCACAATGGAAGATGTAAAAAACTTCTTTTACCGTCATTATGCACCTAACAATGCAGTATTGGTCGTAGCGGGAAATATTAAAGATGCAGATGTATTGAAACTTGCCATGAAATGGTTTGGCCCGATACCCAAAAGGGATGTTCCCCTACGAAAATTGCCAAAAGAAAAACCACAAACACATGCCAGGCAAAAAACGGTAACTGCCGACGTACCTGTTAATGCTATTTATAAAACTTTTCATATGCCAGGCAGAACTGAGCATTCGTACTATCAGGTAGATCTTTTGAGTGATATTCTGGGACGTGGAAAGTCATCAAGGCTATATGAACGTCTGGTAAAACAAAATCAAGTCTTTAACTCTATCAACGCCTACGTATCCGGAAGTTTTGACCCGGGGCTATTGGTAGTCAATGGGAAATTTGGAGATTATGTCACCCATGCCGAGGCCGACAATTACATCAGTGAAGTGCTCGAAGAATTGCGCGAGGAAATTGTTGAAGATAGCGAATTGGAAAAAGTAAAAAACCAGGCAGAGTCTTATCATATCGCCTCGCAACTTGATATTTTGAACCGTGCGATGAACCTTGCCTTCGCGACTTTACTGGGCGATACAGATCTAGTGAATATAGAAATTGACCTGATGAGAGCTGTGGACAAGGATCAAATACTTCAACAGGCCCGAAAGGTACTAACACCAGAAAACAGCTCCACACTTTATTATCTTAAAAAAGGGAAATAGAATGAACACAGCGCTAAGCTCATTATATTTCCCGCCCCTTGAATATTTTTATCGCATCAAAAAGGCCGAAAAGACAATAATTGACTTAGGAGAACCATTTTTAAAACAATCCTACCGAAACAGGTGCCGGATACTAGGCGCCAATAAAATCCAAAATTTAGTAGTGCCTATTCAACACCCTTACAATAATGTGCCAATTAAGGATGTTAAGATCGATTACAGGGAAACATGGGCCAGACATCACATCAGAAGTATACAGAGCGCATATGGTAAAGCCCCGTTTTTTGATTTTTTCTTCGAAGCTTTCACTACCCCCATTTTGAAAAAACATGCCTTTTTGGCAGATCTGAATTCAGAACTTCTGTCAACATGTATTAAGTTGCTCAGATGGCAAAAGGATATAGTTTTTGTCGAAAAATTTGAAATTGTTGATACAGATAGTTTTATTGATTGTCGAAAAGAAATCCATCCAAAAAAACAATACTCAGGGAAGGGGGTTTTTAACACTGAAAAGTATCAACAATTATTTGGCAAGGGTTTTGTGCAAAACCTGAGCATAGTTGATTTAATTATGAATACCGGACCGGGAGCAACCGAAATTTTAGACGGCGCCAACCTTGATTTTAAACGGGATAACGATTATTCGACGAATTCGTTAAAATAAAAGTTAGTAAAGTAGCTTTAAAGGTATAGAAACTATAATTTTATATATTACAAAAGACATTATCATAAGATTGCTTATATATGGAGGCAAAATTTTCAAACAGAGTCAAAGAGGTAATTTCTCTTAGCCGCGAAGAGGCGCTTCGATTGGGTCACGATTATATCGGAACGGAGCACCTGCTATTAGGAATTATTAGAGAAGGTGAAGGAGTAGCTGTTAGCTTGCTTAAGAAGTTGGGAGTGTCGCTGGATGAACTGCGTATTTCCATCGAACAGGCAACAAAAGGAACAGCCATTAACAACGTGAAAAATCTTACCAACATACCTCTGACAAGGCAATCGGAAAAGGTATTGAAAATAACTTATCTGGAAGCCAAAATATTTAAAAGCCAACTTATTGGAACCGAGCATTTATTGCTTTCCATCTTACGGGATGAAGACAATATTGCGACGCAGATCCTGGAGAAATTTGACATCAATTACGATGTGGTGAAAGAGTTGCTTGAATACCAAACTGAAAATCCAATGGCATCTTCAGACACCGACGATGGTGATGAGGATTCGGGAAGGATTTTTAGCGGTTCTTCAGGAAGTGGCAGAGAATCATCAAAAGGTGC
Organism: Cytophagales bacterium; assembly: GCA_003500135.1. GTDB lineage: Bacteria > Bacteroidota > Bacteroidia > Cytophagales > Cyclobacteriaceae > UBA10427. Next base: position 9,152 of record DNTA01000309.1, read on the forward strand.
GGAAAAATCAAGGACTCCGGTGCTGGATAATTTTGGTCGCGACCTAACTAAACTGGCCGAAGACAATAAACTGGATCCGATTGTAGGAAGGGAAAAAGAGATTGAGCGCGTTGCACAAATTTTAAGTAGGCGCAAGAAAAATAATCCAATCCTGATTGGTGAGCCCGGCGTGGGAAAAACAGCCATCGCCGAAGGCCTTGCTCTTCGAATCATTCAAAAGCGCGTAAGCCGGGTGCTTTTCGGCAAAAGAGTAGTCACCCTTGATCTGGCCAGCCTGGTAGCAGGTACTAAATATCGAGGTCAGTTTGAAGAGCGTATGAAGGCGGTGATGAATGAACTGGAGAAATCTCCCGAAGTGATTTTATTCATCGATGAGCTTCATACTATTGTTGGAGCAGGTGGCGCCAGTGGTTCTTTGGATGCATCAAATATGTTCAAACCGGCCCTTGCAAGAGGAGAAATACAATGTATTGGGGCTACCACATTGGACGAGTATCGTCAATATATCGAGAAAGATGGCGCCCTTGCACGACGTTTCCAGGTCGTAATGATCGACAGCACTACTCCGGAAGAAACTATAGAAATACTTAATAATATTAAAGATAGGTATGAAGATCACCACCACGTGAACTACACCGAAGAAGCCGTGGATGCCTGTGTGAAATTATCTGATCGGTATATCAGTGATCGCTTTTTGCCCGATAAGGCCATTGATGTATTGGACGAAGCTGGTGCACGCGTACATATCAACAATATTCATGTTCCTGACGAAATAATTAAGTTGGAAGACTCTATTGAGGACATAAAACTTGAGAAAAATAAAGTAGTCAAATCCCAAAAATATGAAGAGGCGGCGCAATTGCGTGACAAGGAGAAAAAACTTATTGAGCAATTAGAAATCGCCAAAGAAAAATGGGAGGAAGAAACTAAAACCAAGCGCTACGAGGTAAATGAGGAAAACGTTGCTGAGGTAATCGCTATGATGACCGGCGTACCAACCAAACGTATTGCTCAAAACGAAAGCCAGAAGCTGCTTGGCATGGATACTGAATTGTCTGATAAAGTTATCGGGCAAAATGATGCCATAAAAAAATTAGTGAAAGCCATCCAGCGTACACGGGTAGGACTTAAAGATCCGAAAAAACCAATCGGTTCGTTTATCTTCCTTGGACCTACTGGTGTAGGGAAAACTGAGCTGGCTAAGGTACTTTCCACCTATCTGTTCGACAAGGATGACGCCCTTATCAGAATTGATATGAGTGAATATATGGAGAAATTCTCCGTATCCAGACTTGTAGGAGCGCCTCCGGGTTATGTTGGCTACGAAGAAGGTGGTCAGTTGACTGAAAAAGTAAGAAGAAAGCCCTACAGCGTAGTGCTTTTGGACGAAATCGAAAAAGCACACCCGGATGTATTTAACATTCTTCTTCAGGTGCTGGACGATGGTATTCTAACGGATGGCCTGGGAAGAAGAGTTGACTTTAGGAACACCATTATGATCATGACATCTAACATCGGTGTTCGCGATCTGAAAGATTTCGGGACTGGTATTGGTTTCAGTACCCAGGCAAGAAAAATGGGTACAGACGAATTCATGAAGTCAACTATACAAAATGCTCTGAAAAAGGCATTTAGCCCTGAGTTCCTGAACAGGTTAGACGATGTGATCGTATTCAACTCGCTAAAACGAGAAGATATTCACAAGATCATTGATATCAACCTGGGCAAACTCTTTTCAAGAATTGAAGGCCTGGGCTATAAAGTTGAATTGACAGAAAAAGCCAAGGACTTCTTATCTGAAAAAGGGTACGATCCAGCATATGGTGCACGACCGTTGAACAGGGCCATTCAAAAATATTTGGAAGACCCGGTAGCGGAAGAAATCCTCAAAGGAGATATTGCCGATGGCGACATCATTTTGGCCGACCACGACGGTAAAAGTGATGAACTCAAGATCAAACTCAGGAAGAAAAAGAAAGCAGAAGAATCAAAATAAAAAAAGGCCTCTTGCGAGGCCTTTTCTATTTTAAGTTTTATCAATATCTATTATGCTTTTTCGTGCTTCTCATATTTCTTGCCCATTAGGAACGCTTTTATATAATCATTCAGATCACCATCCAATACGTTTTGTACATCTGATCTTTCAACGCCGGTTCTGGCATCTTTGATCAGCTTGTACGGATGCAGCACATAGTTTCTGATCTGTGAGCCGAAGTCAATTTTCATTTTTGAACTTTCCACTTTGGCTCTTTCTTCGTTTCTTCTTTCTATTTCCCGCTGATAAAGCTTTGACTTGAGCATATTCAGCGCACGCTCTTTATTTTGTAATTGTGAGCGCTCCTGCTGGCATTCGATGATTATACCCGAAGGAGCATGGCGCAAACGAACGGCAGTTTCTACTTTGTTTACATTTTGGCCTCCCGCTCCTCCGGAACGATATGTTTCCCAGGTTATTTCTGCAGGGTTAATATCTATCTGAATACTATTATCAACCTCGGGGTAAACAAATACCGAGGCAAATGAGGTATGTCGTCGCCCACCCGAATCGAATGGTGATATGCGAACCAGGCGATGAACACCTATTTCCGATTTAAGATAGCCATATGCGAAATCCCCCTCGAAACCCAGGGTAGCCGACTTAATGCCCGCTGTCTCCCCATCCTGGTAAAGAATCTCTCTTACGCGCATACCGTTTTTCTCTCCCCACATGGTATACATGCGATAAAGCATTGATGCCCAATCCTGGCTTTCGGTTCCTCCAGCCCCGGGGTTGATCTCCATTATGGCATTTAGCTGGTCTTCCTCATTGCTAAGCATTTTTTTAAATTCCAACTCCTCCAATGCCTGAAGAGATTTTTCATACTCTTTATCAACCTCATCCTGCGATGCCTCACCTGCTTCATAAAATTCATACAGGGTTTCCACATCTTCCAAAGAAGTTTTAAGATCTTCAAAACTTTCTGTCCACATCTTTTTAGACCGAATGTTCTTCATGACCTTTTCCGCCTCTTCAGGATCATCCCAAAATCCGGGTTGAGTGGTCAGGCCTTCTTCCTCTTCTATTTCTTTCTTTTTCCCATCGTAGTCAAAGATACCCCCTCAAGGCCTCTACTCTGACCTTTAAATCCTTCAATTGATCGCTTGTCATTATTAATCGATTATTTTAATACGTCTTTTTTTATTGACCCGGAAATATCCTTTGTTTAATGTTTTCATTACCGCACCTGTCCCAATTAATGAACCTGAAATCAATGCAGTATTGGTGTAGTCGTGATTATCCAGGTCTTGAATCACTTCTCTGTTAAAAACATCTCCGGCTGCATAAAACACGCCGGCATAAATAAAAAAGGAACCCAGTTTTCCTAAACTTCTACTTTCCGGTCTTTTATCTCTAATATCAATTTTTTCAATATCGCCTATCAACACCTCATAGTCTGCGCTAAAGAAAGAGGAATCACTGAATTGGACAATGGTTGTTTTATTAAAAAATTCGCTGCCTTTAACTTTAAAGCGTATTTCATCATCTACTTCAAACACTGTCGTTTTTTCACTGCCAATTTTATATAGTAGCATTTTAGACTGAGCCATCGCAGTAACTTGAAATGCGGCAGTAAGAATTAGAAATAAACAGACACAAAAATAGCCTGTACCTTTGCGATACAGACTATTTTTTTCGTTATCTATTATCAAAGTTTGTAAATCCAATTGAATTTATCTTCAGTCACACCGGTTTTTATATCATCTAGCGCTTTCAAAGCCTTATTAGAAAACTCCCTGCTCTCTACTGGTGGCAGTGGATAATCAGTCTCATCGTCGGCAATAAGTGAAATATGTGCGATGGTAGCTGCTGTACCCACCCCGAAAGCTTCCTTTAAAGTATTGTTTTTAATGGCCTCCACAATTTCAGAGGTTTTGATCCTTCGTTCTTCTACCTTCATTCCCCAATCACGGGCAAGGGTAAGTACGCTATCCCTGGTTATCCCCTTTAATACACTGTCCCCGGGATGTGGAGTGATCAAAGTATCGCCGATTACGAACATGATATTCATTGTTCCCGCTTCTTCTACATATTCATGCTCAATTCCATCAGTCCAAATCAATTGGTCATATCCTTTTTCCTGGGCCAGTTTGGCCGGATAAAGCGAACCCGCATAGTTGCCACCGGTTTTGGCAAAACCTGTTCCTCCTTTTGCAGCCCTTGTGAAATGCCTCTCAAACTTTACTTTCACTGGTTTGGAATAATAAGCCCCAACCGGACAAGTAAAAATAATGAACCGGTATGTCTCTGATGATTTCAACCCAATGTATTCATCGGTGCCAAACATAAACGGTCGGATGTACAGTGCGGTATTTGGCAAATTGGGCACCCAATTCCTATCGAGCCTAAGTAGCTCGGATAGGCCTTGCATATAAATATCTTCCGGTAGTTGCGGCATACACATTCGCTCTGCTGAAATATTGAGCCTTTTCAGGTTCATTTCCGGTCTGAAAACCATTACGTCACCTTTATCATTTTTGTAAGCCTTAAGGCCTTCAAAAATTGTTTGTGCGTAATGTAGAGAAATTAAACCAGGAGTAAGCTGCATAGCTTCGTATGGTTCAATGCGAAGATCTTCCCACTCTCCATCGCGATAGTCAGCTACAAACATGTGATCGGAAAACACCCTTCCAAAAACAATATTTGAGAAATCAACCTGAGGCAATGAAGACTGTTCTTTCTTACGGATTTTTATTTTCGCTGTTTCTACCATTGGAGTAAAGCATATAAAATTTCAAATAGTAATCAAAATTAACATTTTTATTTCGCTTTACAACGCAATTTTTCAACCTTTACTCCTCCATGGGATCTCTTTTACGTCCAGCTTTAAGCCCCAGTAACGTGCCAGTACAAATAAATAATCGGAAAGCCTGTTTAAATACATAATCACATTCGGTTCTACCACTTCTTCGTCCGCCATTCTGATAACCTGCCTTTCAGCCCTTCGGCATATGCAGCGGGCAATATGACAATGTGATACACTGACATGTCCTCCCGGAATGATAAAGTTTTTCATTTGAGGCAATTCTTCATTCATTTGATCAATCGCCTTTTCCAAACTTTCTATATCTGAATCGGTCAGGTCAGGTTTCATTTCTTTTGCACGATCGTTTTCAGCTGCCAACGACGAGCCTATGCTAAATAATCGGTCTTGTATGTTTTGAATGAGCGGGGCGTTGCCTGCGGGATCGAGGTCTCTCAATAACCCGAGGTAGGAATTTAATTCGTCCACCGTACCATAAGCTTCAATTCTCAAATGTGCTTTAGAAACCCGTGTACCACCAAGCAAAGAAGTTACTCCTTTATCACCGGTCTTGGTATAAATTTTCATCCAATCAAATGATTTTATTAGAAAAACAGATATGTCCGGAAAGACCCGGCTCTTTTCCCTTCTGATAACAAAATTCAGGAATTATGAGCTACTAACCTCACCGGAAGTAATAATGTTTTCGTTAACCTCATCCTTTTCGATGAGACCGTCTTTCAGTCGTATGATGCGGTGTGCGTAATGGGCAATATCGTCTTCATGTGTTACCATGATAATAGTATTCCCTTTTTTGTGGAGTTCTTCAAATAATCCCATTATCTCGTAGGATGTTTTAGAATCCAGGTTTCCCGTAGGTTCGTCAGCCAGAATAATACTGGGATCGTTTACCAATGCACGAGCGATGGCAACCCTCTGTCGCTGACCACCTGAGAGCTCGTTGGGTTTATGGTGGGCACGATTGCCCAATCCAACGCTATCGAGGGTCTCCATAGCCCTTTCATCTCGTTCAGATTTACCATAGCCTGCATAAACAAGCGGCAAAGCGACATTTTCCAACGCGCTGGCCCTGGGAAGCAGGTTAAAGGTTTGAAATACAAATCCTATTTCTTTATTTCTGATTTCGGCCAACTCATTTTCAGAAAGGTTGCTTACATTATTTTTATTCAATACATATTCCCCCGAAGTTGGAGTATCCAGGCAGCCAATAATATTCATCAGGGTTGATTTGCCCGA
>DNTA01000254.1 GCA_003500135.1 Cytophagales bacterium
TCTGAGGAAGCCCTAATTACTTGTAATATTTATAAAAATCGTGCCAAAAGATTCATTTGCTGGCTAAGGAAATATTAGAGCAATATTTATACATTATATCAAAGGTCTTCAAAGGTATATTAATGGAGGTAGATATTAAGTTTGCTGTTATGTAATGTTAAACGGATTGGATTATAATGAAGGCCAATAAAAGAAAAAAGCCCGTCGTTTACGGGCTTAATTCTTTAACCTTAACTTAACCTAATAATATAAAGAGGATGCCTAAATATATACAAAATGTTTGCCAAAAAGTTTGACGAAAATCCAAAAATTCTATAAAAGCTCTTTTTTCGTCGATAAAACAGAACTTATTCAAAGATTTGTATCGGTATACCACTAAATGTTTCCCATTTTGGTTTTGATATAGTTCCAAAATGGGACACAGTTATACATTTATTCATCTTTAAGAGCGATAACGGGGTTGACTTTCGCCGCTTTTCTTCCGGGGAAAAAGCCCGCTAAAACACCCGATAAAACCAGGACCAATAGAGCTGATATTGCTACCTGAAAATTGATTTCAGGATTGTAAAAAAATGGGACTTCAGCTCCTGACGATTGCATGGCAGCATCTATTCCTTCGACCAATGCTACACCTACTAATAATCCGAGGTAACCGCTTACGCCGGATATTACAAGGGCCTCCTGAACGATAAGGCTTATGATTGAAAGGGGAGTGGCTCCCATCGATTTTCTTATTCCTATTTCTTTAGTACGCTCTTTAACGATAATAAGCATGATATTGCCAACCCCTACCATTCCTGCAATAATAGTTCCTATGCTTACCATCCAGCTGAAACCAGATATCCCCAGGAATAATCCTTGTATTTTGTTGTATTCCTCTTCAATATTGGCAACACCAAACGCCCTTTCATCATCGGGGTGGACTTTATGCCGTTCTGAAAGGATTTTCTTTACCTTATCTTCAACCTGAAAGGCATTATATCCCTGAGCTGGTACCATGGAGAAATACCATACTTCGTTAGGCTGGTTAAAGGCCTGTTGAAGTGTGGTGTTGGGAATATGTATGGTTTGTACATCTTCAATAGCCTCGTCACCACTTTTATTGGTATCAAATGTGCCAACAACCTTAAAAAACACACCTTTAATTTTTATGTGTTCACCGATTGGGTTCTCATCATCTTCAAATAACAATTCTTTCACCCGCCGGCCAATTACAGCCACTTTTCTTCGCGATTCAATATCAAGTGGATTAATGAAACGGCCATCGGTGATCAATACTTTCTTAATTTGATTGAACTGAGGGTAGTCACCCATTACTGTAAATGAAGCGCTTTTTTTGCCACGATCAATAGAATAATCACCGGCCAATCCGGTGCGTGGGGCTAATAGTCCTACCTCAGGCGCGAAACTTCTAATCGCAGCCACGTCCCGGTTATCCAGATTGATTGACCTTCCGGGTTGAAAACCCTGATAAGGCATACTGGTTCTCATAGTCCATAAGAAAACCACATTATTGGCCCAGTCAAAATTACGAAATACGGCATTTCGCAAGCCGTTGCCGGCGCCTAATAATACAACCAACATGAAAATCCCCCAAAAAACGCCAAAAGCGGTTAATGTGGTTCTCAGTTTATGTTTTTTAATGGTGGAAAATATTTCCTGCCATTTATCAATATCGATCAACATGGCTACGGGTAGTTGGGTATTGTATTTTATTCACTTCTAAGGGCCTCAATCGGTTTAACTTTCGAGGCTTTAATTGCTGGAACAAGGCCTGCCAGGGCCCCGGACATCACTAATATGATTAGTGCGGTGACGGCAACATTCAGGTTGATCTCAGGTCTTCTGAAAAACCCGGCATCCCCACCGGAACTATCGATCAGCATATTGATTCCTTCAATCATAAATACACCAAGGCATAATCCAATGTAGCCGGCTATTGCAGTAATGAACACTGATTCCAGCAATATCATACTGACAATAGACCATGGGGTAGCGCCAATTGCCTTTCGAATACCAATCTCTTTGGTACGGTCTTTCACTATGATGATCATGATATTGGAAATCCCAATAATACCGGCGAGAAGTGTCCCCATCCCCACAAACCAAACGAGGCCCTTTATTCCGGTAAACAGTCCCATTACCTGATTGTAGTCCTCTTCCTGATTGTGTGTCCAAAATGCTTCCCGGTCATCAGGCGCCACAGTGTGCCGTGCTTTTAACAAGTCCATAACATCTTGTTCAACCTTTTTTCCTCGATGGCCAGGAGCTACAGTTATGGCAAAAAGGAACACATTTTTGCTTGGATTAAATGAATTTTGAAAGGTGGCGTAAGGTATGTAAATCCGCTCGTTGAACTGACCACCCCAAACATCATTTTTGAATACTCCTACTACTTTGAAGTTTACATCCTTTATGTTAATGTATTGATCTAGTACCGGGGCGCCTTCTTCAAATAAAATATCCCTTACCCGTTCTCCGATTATACATACTTTTCTTGCTTCAATATTATCAAAGAAGTTCAGCCGGCGTCCGTCAAGATAATTTTGATTGATTTTTATATTAAAGTATTCCTTTCCGACGCCATATACGGTAAAGGGGCCGCTTTTGCCTGCATGCTTAATATTGAATGAACCTCTAAGCCAGTTTTCCGGCGACATGTATTCTATACCATCAATATTGTTCTTGACCGAGGTCAGGTCTTCTTCGGTAAGACGGATTGAACGGCCCGGGGGCATACCTTTATATGGGAGGGATGTTTTCCCACGCATGAACCATATTGAATTAACAGCATCCGGACTAAAGTCGGCCATGATCCCATTTTGCAAACCCTGGCCGGCCCCTAATAGCATAACGAGCATTAAAATACCCCAGAAGACACCAAAAGCGGTGAGGAAAGTACGCAATTTGTTTTGGCGTATGGTGTAAAATATTTCTTCCCACTTATCAATTGAAAACATGTTTACCGCTTTTAATTGTTATAACTGCGGCGCAACTTTGCGTCTGTGGTTTATAGTTTCTTTATTTGAGCAGTCTCTGTTACTCCTTCCAGAATTTCAATATTTATCCCATCTGAAAGCCCCGTTTTGACCAATTGCTTTTCAAATTGCTGCTCGCCTTTTTCTACCTCAACGAATGTGCTGTCTTCGATAAAAATCAGGTTGCTTTCTTTTATGGCCAAAACACTATCACGTTTGTCCAATACAATGTCGGCATTGGCGCTGTAGCCGGCCCTAAGAAAAACATCTTCTTTTCGATTGATAGCAGCCCTTATCTCAAATTGAATAGCGCCTTCTTCCTCAATTCCTTTTGGAGAGATGTATTCCAGCTTGGCAGTGATCTCTTCTGTTTCTAGCGCTCCGATCTTAAGCACCAGTTCCATTCCTTCTTTTATTTTACCTACTTCAGATTCGTCGACTTTTCCTTCAAAGATCATTTCGTTCATGTCGGCAACGGAAGCAATGGTGGTGCCATCGTTAAAAGTGTTGGTTTCAATCACGAATGTACCTTCTTTCACGGGTACATCCAGCGCCATTCCATTGGCGGTGGAATAAACGATATTGGAAGCCGTGCCCGACTTCTTGGATGCCCCTTCTTTTACGAGATCCAGATTGTTTTCAGCCGCATCTACCTCTTGCCTGGCCAGGTTGAAATCTAAAAGGAACTGGTTGTATTCAAATTCCGATATAACCTGATCATCGAAAAGACCGCGTTGACGGTTGAGTTCTTTTTGGGCATTCTCAAAATTGATTTTAGCCGTTTTAAGACGCATTTGGGCATTATTCAATGCCACAACGTCTGGAATGATTTTAATTTTGGCAACGCGCTGGTTGTTCTTGACAATGTCTCCAGCTTCCACATAAATTTCCTCAACTACACCGGAAACCTGTGATTTCAATTCTATTTCCTTACGAGGATTGATGGTTCCGGTGGCTACCGTCTTTTTCACAATGTCTGTGTAAAAAGGCTTTTCCGTTTCAAAAACTTCCGCCGGTTTTTCCGACTTTTTGTACAAGAAGTAACCGGTGCCGATAAAACTGGCCACCAGTAAAATGATCAATACGATTGTGATTACTTTTTTCATGGTTTCCTTCAATTATTAAAATGGTCCACTATTCTGTTCTTAATGCTTCAATTGGGTTGATTTTACTTGCTTTGGAAGCCGGGAATAGCCCGGCCAAAACCCCGCTAAAGACCAGTACGATCAAGGCCGAGCTGGCAACAGTCAAATTTATTTCAGGCCTGCCGAAAAAGCCGGTATCTACCCCTTTGGATTCCAGGGCATAGCTTATGGTTTCAATGAGCAAAATACCCAGAAATAGTCCGACATATCCGGCTACTGCTGTGATAAATACCGCCTCCTGAATAATTAGGCTTATGATAGAAGCCGGTGTTGCTCCGAGACTTTTCCTGATCCCAATTTCTTTCGTTCTTTCTTTAACGATAATCAACATAATATTTGATACACCGATTATTCCGGCCAGCAAGGTGCCGATACCTACTATCCAAACAAACACACTTATTCCGGCAAACAGGCCGTTGAGTTGATTGTATTCTTCTTCCAAGTTGGCCGAGCCAATGGCGGCTTCATCTTCGGGATGTACGTGATGACGTTCACGAAGTACTTTTTTTATATTTTCTTCAACCGTGCTTACCGGAAAGTTAGGCATGGCTGAAAAAGCAAACCATCCGACACGATTGCCATAACTAAAAGCCTGATTAAATGCAGTGAAGGGTATGTAAATACTTTGGGTATCCCTTTCCGCATCTTCGCCCGTTCTTTTTGATTGAAAAGTACCGATCACCTTAAAGAAAATACCATTGATTTTAATATATTGATTGATAGGATCTTCATGTGATTCAAACAATTGCCCTGTCACACTTTTACCTATAACGGCTACTTTTCTTTTTTCTTCAATATCCAACGGGTTGAGGTGTCGGCCTGCTGTTACATCTACTTTTTGAATTTCCTGATACTCCGGCATATCGCCGTATATGCTGAAAGCACCGGTTTTATTGTTTCTTACCACATTATTGCCACCCATAAATCCACCCAGCTGATTGCGGGGACAGATGTGTTGCAAACCTTCTACGTTTTGTTTTAGCGCTTTTACATCATCGAGCTCAAACCTGATAAACCTTCCGGGTTTGAAGCCATCATGTGGCATAGTTGTTCTGCGGGTCCATACAAAACCGGAGTTGGTCGCCCAGGAATCGAAGCCTTTTTTTACCCCGTTTTCAAGACCTTTACCTGAACCAAGTAATAACATCAGCATGAATAACCCCCAGAACACACCAAACATGGTAAGAAAAGCCCTGAGTTTGTTCTTCTTAATGCTGTGAAATATTTCCTGCCATTTGTCTTGATCAAACATGAATTATCCATTTATCAGTTCAGTTATTCGTCTCTAAGCGCTTCAATCGGATTTACTTTTGCTGCCTTTCTTGCCGGAAAATACCCGGCCAGTGCACCGGAAAAAACGAGTAGCAGTGTGGCGGCAATCGCGGTCAGTAGGTTGATCTCCGGGTTTCTGAAGAACTCCGGTTGCTCCGCCATGCCCGCCATGCCAAAC
>DNTA01000132.1 GCA_003500135.1 Cytophagales bacterium
AAAGAAGGAGATGGAAAATTGATACACATAAAAAAGCCTGGTTTAAAACCAGGCTTTTTTAATATTTCCATTAAAAATTTTTCAACCGCCCCGACATACTCAACATATCCCGCACTTTATTATTGAAAGCTTCTTCTTCCACCAATTCTTCAATATTCCTATGAAAGCGGTACTTCCAGTAGTGCCTCGGGTTACTCGGTACATTGATCTGCTCGGATTTGGGATCTTCTTTTCTTAAATCGGGATCCATTCCTACGATATCCTGTATCGGGAATATGGCCCACATGGCAGGTGAATACAGGTGCTGTATTAGTATCTCCTGATCCAGCCATGGTTCGCAGTAGAAAGGTGCATTACCTGGGTGACCCAGTAAAGAATTGTAAAACCTTTGGGTTACTCCGCGATCTTCCTCCCACCATCCTCTTACGGTAGACATATCATGACAGGAAGGGCTGACCACTGACAGATATGGCGCATCGGCTGGGTGGCTGAATTCGCCATCTCCTTTTGGCATACGCTGAATTTCAAGACTGAGGATATTGAGATCCTGCATAACTCCGGGCACACAATCCGGAACCATGCCTAAATCTTCTCCACAAACCAGCATTTTCGTGGCATTTACGATAGCAGGCAATTTTCTCATAGACATTTCTCTCCAGAATGATTCCTGCCTGTTGTAGTAATAATGAATGTAAATATCATTCACAACTCGTTTGCTGTGCTCATCCAGTTCTTTGTACGAATAGGTGGAATGAAGTGCGATTTTTGGATGGAAAGCCGTTGCATTCGAGCCCTCTGCTTCAAAGAACAATACATTTCCTATTAAAGTAAACAGGCCGTACATAAAGTGTTCTTTTCGTTTTCTGGTTTCAATATCGTCCTCATCGGTTATATTGAAATGATCGGCCACTTTGCGCTGGGTATCATACTCGGGCTTCAGCTCATAGAAATCGCTGTACTTATGGTTCAGAAAATCACTCTTCACCAATTCAGCATTTTCACCAAAAATTTCATACAGCATATATTCACGAATGTAAGGCCTACACATTCTTTCGTGGTTAAATGGCAAGCCCCAGGAAACCATCTCATCGCGATGCATTGGTATAGCCGGATTGAACCTGCCCATTAAACCTTCCACCGAATCGATAGGTATTTCCCATATTCTGAAAAACCCTAAAATGTGGTCAATTCGATAGGCATCAAAATATTTGGACATTTGGGTGAGCCTTTTTCGCCACCAGGCAAAATTATTTTGCTCCATTCTTTCCCAATTATAAGTAGGAAAACGCCAGTTTTGCCCTGCAATGGCATAAGCATCCGGTGGAGCGCCCGCCTGTTTGTCCATGTGGTACAACTCAGGTGCAACCCATGCGTCTACACTATCTCTGTATATACCAATAGGGATATCGCCTTTAAGTACCACACCTTTCGAGCGGGCATAGTCGGCAACTTCCTGCATTTGCAAATGCAAATGATATTGAATAAAGTAATGAACGGCTACATCGTCATAGGCCTCTGACTTAGGACTGGTAAATTCTGCAATTTTCTTGGGATCATAAATAGAATATTCGCCCCATTCCGTAAACTTCGGGGTTTTAAAACGATCTCTAAGACAAGAATATGCCGCATATGGCACCAGCCAGTCTTCATTGTCTTTAAAGAACTGCTTGAACTTTTTATCGTTCAGTACTTTATCCTTGGTTTCATCATAAATCTTTTTGTAAAAAACCGATTTGAGTTTCATTACGGCTTCATAATCCATTTCCGGGTTCTCATTGAGCTTTTTCGCCTTATCAAGAAACTGTTTCATTTCCTTTTTATCCTCGAGCTGGCCCATTGCTGACATTCTCAGATACAAAGGATGGAGCGCAAATACAGATATGGCAGCATAAGGATAAGAATCAGTCCAGCGATGTGTAGCTACGGTATCGTTAATTGGCAGGATCTGGACCAATTTCATGCCGGTTTTTTCCGCCCAGTCAATCAATGCCTTAAGGTCAAGAAACTCACCGACCCCTGCACTTTCTTTTGTCCTGAGGGAGAATACGGGTATAGCTACACCGGCGCCACGCCAATTGCCAAAAGGATACCTGAAATTAATATCTGATTTTATATACAGGTGTTCATTGGTAAAGCTGGTAGGATATACTATATGCCGGTTGTCACCTGCTTCAAATGCAACAAGCCTCTTTTCTTTTTTATTGTATATGCCATACTTGTATGCTACATCTTTATCCACTTCACTTATTGCCACCTGTGCCGTCCATATGGGGTAATTGGAGTCGTCCATTAATATCGCTTTCTTTTGACTCCAACCACCTAGATCAGGATGACTACCGATAATGCAAAAAACATGGTCTTCATCGATACGTGGTGCATGTAGCCTGAAGACATGGTTATAACTCTCAGGTGTCTTTCGTGATTTTCTTTTTTTGCGCTTCATCAGGTTATCGGTGAAGGCAGCCGAAAAAAGGGCATTATTTGGATCGACGTGAGGGCGCCAATAATCTTTCAAATAAATCTGTTTAGGATTATTGTCTTCAAAACTCAAAATACGGTCATCGCCCCATTCCCATATCACATTACCACTATTTTCATCTTTCAGAAAATACTTGTAGCTAATGTTGGAAGGTTTCTTTTTAAAATTCAGATGTAAAGCCCATCTATCCCAGGGCTCATACGTCATTCGCAGGGCTTTGTCAGTATCCCATGCACCCAGTTCAGGCAGGTTACCTGTGACATACAAGTTCTGACCCCAGTCAGTGTTGTAGTCAATTTCAAAATGTATTTTCATATAAGAGGTTACTTTATGCTGTGGCAAGCTAAATTAATAAAATCCCGATGTATTTTTCAAAGAATATGAAGGAACCATCTCAATGAATTACAATTATTGGTTTTAAAGCCTTGCCAAGCCATTTCATTATATATATTTGCGCTTGACAATAATCCCTGGAATGAAAGCATTAGCGCTTTTTGATTTTGACGGAACAATTACCCGCAAGGATTCCCTGCTTGAATTTTTGAAGTATAAGGCTGGGTCTTCAGGTTTTTATGCGGGTATGTTTTTGTGCATGCCTTATATACTTTATTGTACTTTAATTATTAAAAAAGGCTGGAAAGCTAAAGAAAGAGTATTGCAGTATTTCTTAAAAGGACAGAAAAAAGAAGATCTATACGAAATCGGTACAAAATTCAGAAATGAAATAATACCTGGAATTGTAGAACCCGCGGCTTTGGAAAAAATAAAATGGCACCAGGAACAGGGCCATAGAGTAGTGATTGTGTCTGCATCTCTGGATTTTTGGTTAAAGAAATGGACAGATGATCATGGCCTGGAACTAATTGCTACGGAAATTGCATTTGAAAATGGTAAGGCTTCAGGTAAATTTGCCACACCAAATTGTAATGGAATGGAAAAAGTGAGGAGGATCAAAGAAATTTTGGATTTAAACGAATACAAACCCATATATGCCTATGGCAATAGCCATGGCGACATGCCCATGATCAATCTTGCCGATTATAAATTCTACAAATATTTCTTTTAAGATCAGGCGGCTTTTCTCCTTTGTGCCTTTTCCCGGGTCACACCGGGTGCATTTCAAATTGCCGCGCAATTGATTAAATTGACGTATTATAAATTTAGCGCATACCGTTATGACCAGGTAGGGATTTTTAGCTTTAGCGGAGAGCCGCTATGAAGCCCTTCAAGACCTGAACCAGTTGAACAGCTTTTATGATTGCGAGAAGATTTTTGTTGACTTGAGGCGGGGTTTAGGCCGAGAGGTGTTAGGGAAAAACTTAGGTGAGATACCGCAGAACAGGCGTAAAAAAAACTTTACGACCCTGGGATCGAGAGAAATAGCGAAGTGGAACCCCTTTAGTGAAGGCAAGAATGGATTTCAGATAAGCCCCAGGATGCAAGAGGTGATAGTCTATGCCGGACTGTTGGATTGCTATGGTAGGAGTAATGAAGCCATCATGAAATTTTTACAAGTAGACGTAAGTTCCGCGCAAGTGTACAGAGTTACCGATACCTATGGGGAAGAACTTGGAAAAACAGGGCATTCAGAAAAGACTTTATCCCCCCCCCCGTCTGTCAAAAACAAACCTTTTGTATGTAGAAGTAGACGGATCGATGGTATTGACCCGGGAGGAAAAATGGAAAGAAGTAAAATTAGGCCGGATATTTAAGTCTTCGGATTTTATAAAGGGGGATGAAAAGTCAGGCCACATCAAAGGATCGCAATATGTAGCGCCTTTAGGAGGCCATCAATACCATGTTAAACAACTCGATACGCTGATCGGATCGTAAGGCCCATTAGGGGAGCGTTTAGTATTCATTTCCGATGGGGCCACCTGGATCAGAAACTGGATCAAAGAGGCTTTCCCTGAGGCAGTTTCTATCCTGGATTGTTACCATGCAGTTCAATACCTACATGATTTTGCCGGTTCCCATTTTAAAAAGAGGGAAAAGCAGGCCCAGCAGTGGGTAAAGGTACAAAAGGCGCTTTTACTTAAAAGCAAACTGGACTTAGTGATAAAAAATATACAACAACTGGCAGCTAGACTATCCCATTGCAGAAAGACATTGGAGTACTACCGGGCAAATCAAGACCGGATGGAATATTAAAAAATACCTGAAGCTGGGAAGTGGTATTATTGGATCGGGAGCTATCGAAGCGGCCCATCGAACCGCAGTTCAAAAGCGGCTCAAGCTATCAGGCCAACACTGGACAAAAACGGGGGCACAGCATATGCCCAATTTAAGGGTAACAGAAATGAACCGGCAATGGATCAATGTAGTTAAGCTCCTAAAAACCGAATTTAAAACAGCCGCCTAACGCGAAAATTTGAAATGCACCCCATTGAGGCCATTAATGCATTTGTTGGTTTTTACATAAGCCCTGATGGAAAATCCATAATTGTGAGAATGGAAAGGGCCGATTCTTAAGGCGGGGAAGATTTGTATATCATTC
>DNTA01000273.1 GCA_003500135.1 Cytophagales bacterium
AAGAGTTCATGGGTTCAATGGTTCAAAGGTTATGAATTTCATTCATAAGTAATCGAATTGACAGAAATCGAAGATCCGCGAGGCGATGAAGCGCATGCCTTGTACTTATGAGCAAATGAAGAGACCGCCCGGTTCGGATGAGACTTCTGATAAATCCTGTAAGGATTTCATCAGGGCTTGAGGGCAAATGATCACCACAGATTGTATGCTGCTCTTTATCCTTAAATGTTATTTCCCGGATTTATGTTATTATATACCCGCAAGAAAAAAAGCCAAAACTCATTTACGCTACGTAAACATCTTTTCAATTTTTTCGTTCGTAACGGTAGTTTAGTTCGAAATAGCAGGAACTTTCCAGATATTTTGCGAACTTTGCATTAAATATGAAGCGTGTAATAGCCATAACGTTGTTTTTAATATTCATGTCAGGCCAGATCAACCTGACATGGGCTATTCATTTTTGCGGCAGCTTTGAAGTGGAAAATGCACTCAGCATCGGCAAAACTGATCTGAGCTGCGGCATGGATGAGATGAGTTGCTGTGATAAAGAACATCACCCTCACACAGACACCTCAATCACCACCGGCGTCTGCTGCAGCAATGATTATTACTCTTCAGACTCCGACGATTTTTTCGATAAAGGCGCAAGCAGCACGGAAAATCAACTTGTCTTTGACAATTTGTATGATATACCGCTTCTTGCTTATCAGCCCACTCACACAACAAACTTCACCACCTTTATTTCGCCTGCCCCACCCTTACAGGTTGACCGGCAGGTTCTTCATCAGGTTTTCAGACTTTGATACTTCTCTTTTATTGACCACGGCGAAAAACGCCCACAGCAAAATCATTTTTTGTAAAAGAGAATATTAACCTTTATGCATTTTAAATACATTATTATATGGCTATTCCTGGCTATGTCACTTCCGGGTATGGCACAAAAATCGGTTTCCGGTATAGTAGTATCAGAAGATAAAGAGGCCCTTATCGGTGTTACGGTTAAGGTAATGGGCGCCGATAAAGGAACGGTGACCGACCGGGACGGCAGGTTCTTCTTTTCTGATCTGAAGGAGGGGTCACAGTTGATCTTTTCTTATATCGGGTATACAACGGACACCCTTTCTGCCACTTCAGGCAAAAATATGAGGGTAGCGCTGGCAGAAGATGTGGCAAAACTTAGCGAAGTGGAAGTTAGGAGCGCCACCAGCTCGATAGATAATATGGACCCGGCGCTCAACGAGTTGATCACGGAAAAGGAACTGCTCAAGGCCGCCTGTTGTAACCTTTCGGAAAGCTTTGAAACAAACGCCAGCGTGGATGTTTCCTACTCAGACGCTGTAACCGGGGCCAAAACCATTCGCATTTTAGGGCTCGATGGTAAGTACGCGCTTATCAGTCGCGAGGGCATACCCCATGTACGCGGATTGAATACGATGTACGGCCTTTCGTTTGTGCCCGGCACCTGGTTGCAATCCATCGATGTAGGCAAAGGGGCCGGCACGGTGATAAACGGTTATGAATCGATGACCGGGCAGATCAATGCCGAATTGAAAAAACCTGAAAACAGTGAAAAGTGGTACCTGAATGCTTATGTCAATTCCTTTGGCAGGGTAGAGCTCAATGCCAATCATGCCACGAAACTCTCCGATAAGTGGAGCGCTGCCCTGCTTTTTCACAGCAATTATTTAGGCACGGAAGTCGAGGGCAATAGCGATGGCTTTATGGACCTGCCAAAATCCAGACAGGTAAACCTGTTGAACAGATACAAATACGATGGCGACCGCCTCAAGTCTCAAATAGGCTTTCAGGTGATGTATGACGAAAAAGCAGGAGGTCAGCTCGGTTTCAATTTTGGCGACAACCTGTTGTCGTCTGACCTTTATGGGTTCACGAATACGACCAAAAGAGCGGAAGTTTTTGGTAAAACAGGGGTCATTTTCCCTGAAAAACCTTATAAAAGCTGGGGCATACAGTATTCATTGAGCTACCATGAGTTTGACGGCGGTGCGGGTCGCAGACTGTACAGCGGTTCAGGGAAAACCGCCTACATCAATGCCATTTATCAAAATATACTGGGCGACACCCGGCATCAATACAAGACCGGAGTGAGCTATTTGTACGATGGATTCGATGAGCGGTTCGTATCACAGCTTCAAAGTACTACTGACTCCACCTTTTCACGGGTGGAAAGCGTACCGGGTATCTTTTACGAATACAATTACATGCCCAACGACGACCTAACGCTCGTGGCGGGCATCCGAACAGATTTTCACAATATGTTCGGGGTCTATTTTACCCCGAGGCTTCATGTGCGTTATGCCCTCAACGACCACCTGACAATCAGGGGATCTGCCGGCAAAGGTTACCGCACCCCAAATGCCATCATGGAAAATACCCAGGCGCTGGTGTCGTCGCGCAGGATGGTTTTTGGCGATGACCTCCGGCCGGAAATAGCCTGGAATACCGGCGGAAGCATCGTGGCCGATGTTAACTTGCTGGGCAAAACCCTGAATATCGTCGGGGATTATTTCTATACGAATTTTGAAAATCAATTGGTGCATGACCTGGATATTAGTGCCGACGAGCTTCACCTCTACAATCTGAGAGGCAGATCATTTGCCCACAGTTTTCAAGTGGAAGCCAGTTATGCACTTATGAATGGCCTTGATCTTAAAGCCGCCTATAAGCTTTACGATATGCAGATGACCACGAACAACACCTTGCAGCAAGCGCCCTTTGTGAGCAGGGATCGCATTTTTGTAAATCTGGCTTATGCTACCAAATTTGAAAGGTGGAAAGCAGACCTGACCTGGAACTGGAATGGAAGGCAAAGGCTACCCAATACCTCTGACAAGCCCGTTGATTTTCAACGCAATGACTTCTCACCCGATTTCATGCTGCTGAATGGTCAGATCAGCCGGGGTTATCGCTGGGGAAGTGTATATATTGGTGGTGAAAACCTGTTGAATTTTAAGCAGGAAAACCCGATCATTGATGCGCAAAATCCTTTTGGCAACAATTTTGATGGTTCGATGGTGTGGGGACCTGTCGCCGGCCGTGTGATCTATGCCGGCATCAGATTTAAAATAGAATAATACCGAATTAAAAGAAGTGAACAAAAAATTAAAATATTAGCACAATGAAAAAATATGTATTGATCATCGTACTTCTGGCGCTGACGTTTGGGACCAAAGCGCAGACCAAAACAGTGGAGATACAAACTTCTGCCGTATGTATAATGTGTAAAAACACAATTGAACGCGATATGGCATACGAGAAAGGAGTTAAATCTTCTGACCTGGACCTGGATACCAAAATACTAACCGTAGAGTACAATGCTAAAAAGACGGACCCCGACAAGATCAGGACCAGGATAACACAGATTGGCTACCATGCTGACGACAAAAAGCGCGATCCGGAAGCATACTCTAAACTGCCCGAGTGCTGTCAGGACGGCGGGCACGCAGAAGAGAAGCAGTAGATTCAGGGCATGTCACTTAGCGTACACCCCTCTGGTCGTAGGTTAAGCGCATGCGATCCTGCGACCCTCCTTCGAATAGGGCGTCCGCCCGGTGATTGATTTTGGAGAAAAAGTGGTTTGATGCATAGAGGCCTGTTTGCCGGTAAGGCACCTTACTTTCAGCACCAACACCGAGCGGACGCTCTCCTCCATTTTGAGTTCAAGTTGAAAACTTGAAGGATTTTAGCCACAATTTACGCTCCGCTAAACTTGCGGCAGAGGGGGGTTTTTGTGTTGAAATTGATTGAACCTGTTATAACATTAAAAAAAGAACGTATTCGACAT
>DNTA01000101.1 GCA_003500135.1 Cytophagales bacterium
GTTTATGGCCCCGATCCCTTCAAATCCTTTCATTCGGTGATAGAACTGAACCGCATGGACGATTTATCTTACAAGACCAGGGTTATGCGGTATTTTGGCGGTATTTTGGTGTCACAACAGCTAACCTTCGATAAAATTGTAGTAGTAGATGAAAAAGGCGTGCGGGAATATCTTTTTAACCGCGCCAATATGAGTTCGGTTGTTAAAGAAATGTACGAATAGTACTTCATTCACTTTCCTTATCCCTTTTTCATATCCTTTTGTCCTTAAGGGTTTCAAACGGATTGCATTGCAACATTAGCTCAACCGTTTATTTTTTTTTGAAAAAAATGTCAATTGTTTCAAACATAGCGATTTAATATGCAGTTAGTTTGGCAGGTTTGGTTTTCTTTAGGTCAAAAGGCTGCATTCCCTCTCGGGAGTCAGCCTTTTCTTTTTTCTCTGTCGCAAACCCTTTGCTTATCATAGTGTTAGTTTTCATATGGACGATTTATTGAAGTTTACCGATCGTGGGATTTATGTTTCAAAAGCAGATGTGTATGTTGATCCCTGGCGGCCGGTAAACAAAGCGTTGATCACCCATGCGCACGCCGACCATTCTAGATGGGGTATGAAACACTACCTGGCACACCATCATAGTATTCCCATAATGAAACATCGCCTGGGGCGTGACATTAAGGTTCAGGAAATCGCTTACGGGGAACCGCTGAAGATCAATGGGGTTTCGTTTTCATTTCATCCCGCAGGACATATTCCCGGTTCTGCTCAAATCGCTGTATCGCATAAAGACCAGAAATGGGTGGTATCAGGAGATTATAAACTTGAAAGCGATGGGTTAAGTATTCCCTTCGAGACGGTGGATTGCTCCCATTTTATTTCGGAATGTACATTCGGGCTCCCGGTATACAAATGGCCCGATAGCAAAGAAGTACTGGCTTCCATGAAAAACT
This sequence comes from Cytophagales bacterium, assembly GCA_003500135.1. Lineage (GTDB taxonomy): Bacteria > Bacteroidota > Bacteroidia > Cytophagales > Cyclobacteriaceae > UBA10427. The sequence continues at coordinate 951 of DNTA01000101.1, forward strand.
GGATCGTACAAAACAGAAGGGAGGGTGTTGTCAGTGTCATATTGGCTTATGCACTGGGTAAGTCGCAACGTATTATCCATGGCCTTGCCAACGAGGCAGGCACGGCATTCACGCATGGTGCGGTTGAGGTAAATAACGAGTTACTGGAGGAAATAGGTTACCATATACCTTCACATCAGAAAATAACCGCAGATAGCAAAAGAGACGAAGTTTTGAACGGATTTGTCATTGCCCCATCCAGTGTGATCGGTACGCCATGGCTGAGAAAACTAAAGCCATATCGACTGGCGATGGCTTCGGGATGGATGCAACTCCGTGGTGCAAAAAGAAGAAGAAATGTTGACAAAGGATTCGTTTTATCCGACCATGCCGATTGGATAGGGCTCAATGCGGCCATTGAAGCTACAGGGGCCGAGCATATCTACGTCACACACGGATACACCGATATTTTTTCCACATGGCTCAAAGGTAAGGGCTATAAAGCACATATTGTGCAGACTGACTTTACCGACAACGAGGATGAGGAGGTGACCTCATGATGCGCCATTTTGCATACCTTATTGATCAGTTGGATACGACGACCAAAACCAATCAGCGCGTTGCATATTTGGTGGGGTATTTCGAAAAGGCATCAGAACAGGACGCCTTGTGGGCAGTGGCGCTTTTTTTGGGAAAGAGGCCGAAAAGGTCGGTCTCTGCACCTTTGATACGTCAGTGGGCATCTGAAGCGGCCGGCATTCCTTTGTGGCTTTTCGAAGAGAGTTATCATGTGGTGGGGGATTTGGCGGAAACCATAAGCCTTCTTTTGCCGGAACCAGGGGAAGAAACAGATAAAAGCCTCGGGTATTGGGTGGGATATCTTGCTGAATTGCGCGATATGGAGGAGCCGGATAAAGAAAAAGCGCTAAAGGCGGCATGGAAGAAATTAACCACCTCTGAGCGTTTCGTTTTCAATAAACTGATGACCGGAGGATTCCGGATCGGTATTTCCCAAAAGCTGATGACCCGGGCATTGAGCAAATATCTGGAAATAGATGAAAATGTATTGGCCCACAAGCTTATGGGCGATTGGCGTCCCGATACCACCACTTTTGATAAATTATTCAGACAAAACCTGTCAGAAATCAGCCAGCCATATCCTTTTTATCTGGCCTATGCCATTGAAGGAAACGCAAAAGAACTGGGGCGGCCTGAAGAATGGATGGCAGAAAGAAAATGGGATGGTATCAGAGGGCAACTAATCGTGCGAAAAGATCAGATATTTATATGGTCCAGAGGGGAGGAATTGGTTACGAAAAAATATCCGGAGCTACATGATATTGCAGCCAATTTACCGAATGGAACGGTATTGGACGGTGAATTACTTGCCTATAAAAACGATCGACCGCTTGATTTTGCCTTAATGCAAAAACGTATAGGCCGTAAGAATGTGGGCAAGCAGCTCATGAACGAAATACCTGTGGTTTTTATGGCCTACGATATGTTAGAGTGGGAAGGAAGGGATATTAGAGCAAAACATCAATATGAGCGAAGGCAACTATTGGAAGAGGTCATAAGTAAATCGAATAACGATTCTTTGATGTTATCGCCACTGGTATCGTTTGATAGCTGGGCCAATCTTGATAAAGAAATGTCGGAAAGCAGGCCGCTGAACTGTGAAGGGCTGATGCTGAAACGAAAGGAGGGGACCTATCGTGTGGGCAGGAAAAAAGGCGACTGGTGGAAATGGAAAGTTGATCCCTATACCATTGATGCCGTAATGATCTATGCCATGCGCGGACACGGCAGGCGAGCTAATTTATATACCGATTACACCTTTGCGGTATGGCACGAAAACGAACTGATACCTTTTGCCAAAGCCTACTCCGGTTTGACCGATAAGGAGTTTGCAGAAGTGGACCGGTTTATACGAAAAAACACTATCGACAGGTTTGGGCCCGTTCGAAGTGTTGAACCACAACTGGTCTTTGAAATTGCTTTTGAAGGGATCAGCAAATCGTCCCGTCATAAATCCGGTGTGGCAGTAAGGTTCCCTAGAATGCACCGTTGGCGAAGGGATAAAGCCCCCGGGGAGGCCAATTCCCTCGCCGACCTGAATGCATTGATCGAAATGACTGTATAATGATTAGGCCTTACTTCCCGTTTACTTCCTGGACTTTCCCTTCCTGGACGAAGTGCCTGGTTTCTCTGATAATTTTTTAAGCAGAGCGCGTACTTCCTTGTGGGAATCCACATTGAATTTAGCTGCCGAGGAGGTGCTTCCTACTTTAATTGTGTAGGCCGTGTCGGGCATCACTTTAAAAGTGTCTTCATCTGTCCAGTCATCACCGATGGCAATGATCATATCGCTGTCAAATTTCTGCAGCCATTTTTGTGCCGCTTTACCTTTATTGACCAGCGCACTTTTGATTTCCACCACCATATCGCCTTCGAGTACCAAAAGGTTCTTATTGGAAGCAAGATATTTCAGATGGCTGGCCAGCTCCCGTGTTCGCAATTCACCAAGTCCTGTTTCCACCTTTCTGTAATGCCATACGAGAGAATAATCTTTTTCTTCTATAAATGATCCCGGTGTACGGTCAACGTATTGCTCCAATACGGTTTTGATCTGCTTCTTCCATTTACTGTCCAGGTTTTCCAGTGTGTGCCAGCCCTGTCCTTTCTCTTTCAGCCATACACCATGTTCGGCAATGATATCCAGGTCGAAATGTCCCAGCCATGATTCCAGGGTCGTTTTGTCGCGGCCGCTGATAATGATCAGGCGGTTGTTGGGATCGGATATCAGGTTTTCAATGATACCTAACAATTCAATATCAGGTTTCGACTGTTGTGGGTTGGTCCTGAAACCGGTAAGCGTGCCATCATAATCGAGGAACAACAGTCTTTTCTTATTGCTGTCGTAGTCTTTTTTGAGTGCAGTCAGGGCTTCATGATCAATATTTTTTGTAGCCAGCGCATCCTGATTGTTTTTTATGGCATTCAACCGGCCCATAAACATTTTTACCCAGTGGTGAATATTGTATTTTTTAATGGATCCCTGCATGATCTGTATATGCCTGATCTGCTCGTCTTCAGGCATGGTCAATGCTTCGCGTATGGCCTCTACCATCTGGTTGACATCATTCGGGTTGATCAATATAGCTTCGGAAAGCTCTTTGGACGCACCCGCCATTTCACTGAGTATGAGCACTCCCTTTTGATCAAGTTTACTGGCGATAAATTCTTTACAAACCAGGTTCATGCCATCGCGCATAGGAGTTACCATACCTACATGTGCCATGCGATAAAAAGCGGATAGTGATTCCAGTTGGAAAGACCGGTAAAAATAATGTACCGGCGTCCAGTTTAACCTTCCGAACTGTCCGTTAATACGTCCGACCAGAAGATCGACCTCTTCTTTCAGCTCCTGATACTGGATCACATTGCTTCGCGAAGGCACCACGATCATGATCAGCGATACCTTACCGCGATATTCCTGGTAGCGATTGAGGAATGATTCAAATGCCTCCAGCCTTTTCGGAAGTCCTTTGGAATAATCGAGCCTATCGATCGAAATGATCAGCTTTGTATCTCCAAGGGAAGTTCTGAAGCGTATTTCGTGATCTATCGTTTTGGGCGATGCTGCCGAGCTGGCATATTTGTCATAGTCAATCCCCATGGGGAAAGAATCCACCTCGATGACGCGCTTGCCGTTATTTACTTTCCCATCTGAGTTGCTGATACCTGCCAGCCGGCTCACAGAAGATAAAAAGTGACGCATATCGTCATAGGTATGAAAGCCAATCAGGTCGGCGCCAAGCATACCATTCAACAGGGCACGGCGCCAGGGCATCATTCGAAATACCTCGAATGAGGGGAACGGGATATGCTGAAAGAAGCCTATGGAGACATTAGGCAGTTTATCGCGTACCATTTGTGGTAAAAGCAACAACTGGTAGTCGTGCACCCAGATGGTATCACCGGGATTTGCCACCCTGGCCACTTGTTCACAAAAGCGCTGGTTGGCTTCAACATAAGCTTCGTATAAGCGCTGGTCATAGTGGGCATATTGCATAAAATAGTGGAATATGGGCCAGAGTGTTTCATTGGAGAAGCCCTCGTAGTAGTCTTTTATCAACTGTTCACTTAAAAAGACGGGGTGCATATTCTCCTTGTTGAGGTCTTTTTCTACTCTGTCCTTATCTTCTTTTTTCTTTAAATAAAGGCCGGGCCAACCTATCCACACATTGTCACCTTCTTTGTATATGGATCCCAGACCGGTGGCAAGCCCCCCTTCACTGGGTTTGTAGGTTAGCTCTCCACCCTCTTTTTGAATTTTAACCGGAAGTCGATTGGAAATGATAATGGTTTTGGACATATGATTGGTATTGTTTTTTCTGTGATGTTGCTAATATAACCAATATAAAACTCTAACCTTACTAAAAAAAGGAATGCTTTGGTTTTTGAAGTGGGATAGATGGCATTTTATTGCAAATAAGGTTGTTGTACATTTTATTTAAAGCCGTGCTATATCTTCCTTTACGACTGGTATGAAAGATTAATTTCTTACTGTTTTTCCAAGCTTTTGCTTTTTAGTTAAATTCGTGCGTCTAAAGCGTCAAAAAATGAAAAAAGCCTTGAAAGTTTACAAGTTTGGCGGGTTGTCCCTTAAAGATGCCGAAGCTATCAAAAACGTTTATAACATACTAAAAACGCACCCAAATGAACGGTTGATTGTCGTTGTGTCGGCCTTTGCCAAAGTGACCGATGCGTTGGAAAATCTGGTGGCGGCGCATATGCGAAATGATGGAAGCTCGGATGCATATTTTGATATAATTAAAAAAAGGCATTTTGAAGTCATTGATGACCTTTTTGATGGGGAGGTCAATATTAAGCCTGAGGTACAAAGTGTGCTGGACGACATACAGTTTCAACTAGATAAACACCGCGATAAGGGGTACGACCTGATATACGACCAGGTGGTGTCCAGAGGGGAGATTTTGTCCTCTGTTATTGTCTCAGCTTACTTTAATGCACAAGGTTTGAAAAGCAACTGGGTGGATGCCCGAAAAATTGTGATCACCGATGATATTTATCGTGAAGGGTGGGTGCAATGGGACGAAACCACCAAAAATGCACATGGTCTCATTGCTCCACTGCTGGATAATGGGGGTGTTGTGATCACTCAGGGGTTTATTGGCAGCGCCACCAATGGCTACACGACCACACTCGGCAGGGAAGGGTCAGATTATACAGCTGCAATATTGTCATATTGCCTCGACGCTGAAAGCATGACCATATGGAAAGATGTACCGGGAATACTTACAGCGGATCCAAAGCTATTTGACAACATTACCAAACTGGATTTGATATCTTATCGGGAAGCCATTGAAATGACTTATTACGGGGCGAAAGTGATCCACCCCAAAACAATTAAGCCCCTGCAGAACAAAAGCATACCCATGCTGGTGAAATCATTTCTTAACCCTGAAGGCGAGGGTACTTATATATCGGATGAAGTGGAAGATCATTATCCGCCTATTGTGGCGCTGGAAAAAGAACAGGCGCTGGTACAGATATCAACCAGGGACTTTTCATTCGTAGCAGAGCATCACATCTCTGAAATTTTTCAGCACATCGCTGATTTACGGCTACAGGTCAATATGATGCAGAATTCAGCAATAAGCTTCAGTGTTTGCTTCAATGATGTTGATGATAAAGTAGACCGCTTTGCGGAAAACATGGAGCGGAAGTTTAAAGTTACCCTTATAAGGGGCCTGGAATTAATTACGGTCCGCCATTACAATGAAACGACAGTTGAAAGCCTGAAGTCGGGTAAGATGTTGTTATTGGAAGAGCGCCTGCGCAATACCATGCAAATGGTGGTGAAAAACGTTCCCGTGATTGAGCGAAGAAGGGGCTCCTGATGATCATTTTATGAAATTAAAATTACAAAACCTTTTTATTATTGTTATACTGGCTGGATGGTTTAACCCGGATTGCTTTGCCACAGCCTTAAAAACCGACTCCATAGACAAGGACACCACTAAAACATACTTCGTTTCCTACCAGGATAAGCACGGACTCTATGGTTATGGAATTAATAAATACAACACATTTAGCTTTGTAGATTTAGAGACAAATAGAGAGCTGCAATACAGCCCCAATGGACAATTTAATCTCGGATTGGGTTTTACTTACAAGTGGCTGGGGCTCGGAGTGGCCTTTTCACCTGGATTCATTAATAATGATGACGATGAATTTGCGAAACGGGAAGGCTGGATTTTCAGGCAAATATATTTACCAGAAAAATGATTTTCTCAATAAATGCACAAATGTATAAAGGCTTTTTTTGGAGAAATCAGCAGTTTACGAATCAGGCGCCTGAAATTTATATTCGCCCAGATCTTCAATCTATAAGTTTTGGGGCAAGCGCTCTTTATACTTTCAATCATGATAAATATTCTTTCCGGGCAGTGTTTAGTCATAACGAATGGTAAAAGCGGAGTGCCGGAACGTTTTTGGTAGGTGGAGGTTTCTCATTTTACAATGTAGTTGGGGATTCTGCACTTGTACCTGGTTTTGTGGAACCGGGCTTTGACACACTTAAATCAACGCATAATTTAAACACCCTAAATTTTGGACTTGCAGGAGGTTATGCACATACCTTTGTAATAAAAAGAAATGGTTTATTTCCTTATATGTGATTAAACCCAGATTTTGCAATGGAAAATTTTCGGGTTTTAAACTAAATTTTCTATTGCAAAATGACGAAAACCGCCAATATAAGGCGGTTTTGTCAGGGTTAATCCCGACAAAACCGGGTTTTCGTAGGCCCATTGGGCAAATTCTGCCTTATTGCTGAATTTGGGTTTAAGGATCTTCGGTACGAATATTGAATGGGTTGGATGAAGCCGGTCAACAACTCTTTTCATTTTCAGGGATTGTATTAAGGGCCAAGACTTTATTTGGCATGGGCTATGCCAATGAAAAACATTTTTTCGGTTTGAATTCAAGTAATGATCTTTATCTGCTCAACGCCAATGAATACTCTCAACTGATCTATTCTTTCGGGGCTTTTAGAATTTATTACGGTAGGCGAATCAGAATAAAATAGAGCTATTTACTCTTTATCAATTATACTTTATCAAGAATAAATAGAATAAATTTCGAATAATTTCCTATACAAACGCTTGATTCTATGTAATGATTGCGTATATTACACGAATACTTTATATGTATTTAGGTAATTGAGATTTGAACAGTATATAATCTTGCTGAAATATATGTTTGTAAAATAATATTGAGGTAAGCATCGCCAAATACACAATGAAAAGAGGGGAATGGTTTAAAAAGATAACTCATGCAGGCATAATTAATACTGCCGATTCCAGCAGCAACAGAGGGATAATATTGAGCAACCAGATTGTCATATTTTTGATCCCCTTGCTGCTATTCAGCATTGTTTTGGAATATAATATCCAGGACTTTGCCCTGATGATGAGTTTTGTTGTGCTCGTTCCATTTCTACTGTTTATTTATTTTCTCAATTCGACCTACCACATCAGGATCAGCCGCTATCTATTGTCCACCGGGCCGAACCTGATCATCCTGATTGTGATATTAATGGTTGGCGACATACAAAGTGGCAACTATTTAGGGCTTCCTTTAGCTTTCATCGGGCTTAGCTTTTTTGCGGTTTTGTTATTCGATTTTCAAAGTGAGCGGGCCTTGTTGATCTATGCATCGATGATCAATCTTATCATTCTCCTTACTTTCGATCTATGGCTCGACATGTTTGGTAAAAATGAAGTTAATATTGACCTGATTCGTGACAATTATCTTTTGTACAAAAGCACGCACGTATTACTCTGGATGACCATAAGTTTTTGCATACTCTTTCTAAAAAGGCTTAACCACCAATTTGAGCTTCGGCTGCAAAAGCAAAATGTGGAACTGAAAAATATATCCGATGAGATACTTGCACAAAACGAAGAAATTGTATCTCAAAACAAGGAATTGCATCAGCAGCAGGAACAAATCCTCAAACAAAAGCAATTCATCGAAGATCAGAATGTAGAGTTGAAGCATAAAGAAGAAGCGTTTAGCAAAAGCCTGCAAAGTATTAGAGATGCCCAGAAAGAACTGGCCAAAAAAGAAGCGGAATCAAGAAGTATATTGAATGCATTGAAAGACCACTTCATTGTAATTGAATATGATTTAAAAGGAAAAGTACATTTTGTGAATGAAACATTGCTGCGGGCAAGCGGCATTACGAAAGATCATATCATTACCAATTCTATCGGGAACAAATTTAAGGACCGGCAATTCCAGAACCAGGGCAAAGGGCATTCATTTAATACGGAAATGGAGTTTGAAACCGAAAAAGGCAGATATTGCATTAATGCCACACACGCCCCGATTTTTGATGAATTTGGAAAGGTAGATCGAATACTGGCGATTGGCTTTGACGTCCAGCTAAACGCTGGACG
>DNTA01000269.1 GCA_003500135.1 Cytophagales bacterium
AATAATGTTTTTTCTCCAAAATGGTCAAAGGCTACACGCGCTTTTCTGTTGGCGCCATCAAGGTCCATCTTTAATACTTTACCGAAACCAAACTTTGGATGCTCCACCTTCATGCCTTCTTTTAAATGAGTAGTATCGCTTGGTTGAAAATCAGTGGAGGGCTGGTGTTTGTATACCGATTGTTGATTCGGTGAAGGTTTCTTTTTCAATCCGGAAACCAGATTTTTGGCAAACCCTCCCTGAATTTGGGGAATCCCGTTTTCCGATGAAGGAGTACGGATGGGGTCGCGACTGCTGAACTTGCGGTTGATTTTAATAAATGAAGGGTCGATTTCTTCAATGAAACGGCTGGGCTCGCACGTTTTAAGATTCCCGAAACGATACCTGGAAGTGGCATAGGAAAGAAAAAGTTTTTTCTCTGCCCGCGTAATCGCCACGTAGAACAACCTACGTTCTTCTTCCAGGTCGGCCCTGCTATTGAGCATCATCATAGACGGGAACAGGTCTTCTTCCATTCCCACGATATAGACATTTTTATACTCGAGCCCTTTGGCCATGTGGATGGTCATGAGGGTTACTTTATCGTCATCGTCTTTGTCACCTTCTTCGACCGAAGTTATCAGAGCCACTTCCTGTAAAAAAGCGCCCAGGCTTTTATCTTCATTTTCCGGGGTTTCGACATATTCTTTAATGGCACTGAGCAATTCCTGTACGTTTTCATACCGGTTTACACCTTCTACCGTTTTGTCATCGTAAAGCTCCTTGAGCAGACCGCTTTGCTTGGCGATATAACTTGCCGCTTCAAAGGCATCGCGTTGCTTCACGGTGATCACAAAATTCTTCATCATCGTGGCAAACTGGTCAATGGCATTGGCTGCCCGGCCCGACATGAACTGATGAATATTGGAAGTAACATCCCAAAGTGTAAGCCCGCGTTCATATGCTGATACGACCAGCTTGTTTACGCTGGTATTTCCTATACCTCTTTTGGGCACGTTGATGATCCTTCGTAGCGCTTGCTCATCATTTTGGTTGACGGCAAAACGCAGGTATGACAGCACATCTTTGATCTCTTTTCGCTGGTAGAAAGACAGGCCACCGATGATCCGGTACTTAATGTTCATTCTGCGAAGCGCCTCCTCTATGGCCCTCGATTGGCTGTTGGTTCGATACAAAACGGCAAAATCACTGTTGCGATAGTTATGATTTACCTTTTCCTCAAAAATTGAAGATGCCACTAGTTTACCTTCTTCATTATCAGAGTTGGCCTTCATTAATTCGATCAGATCACCATCTTCGTTAGAGGTCCATACGTTTTTCTGAAGCTGTGCTTTGTTCCGTGCGATAACCGAATTGGCCGCATTAACGATAGATTTGGTAGAGCGATAGTTCTGCTCGAGCTTGATCATTTTCAGCTCCGGAAAGTCCTTTTCAAAATTGAGTATGTTCCCAATATCCGCTCCCCGGAAAGCGTATATACTCTGAGCGTCATCACCTACCACGCAGATATTTCTCCTTACCGCACTGAGTTTTTTAGTGATCAGGTATTGAGATATATTGGTGTCCTGGAACTCATCGACCAATACATAGTGAAAACGCTGCTGGTATTTATTCAATGCACCCGGAAAGTTTTTAAAAAGCACATTGGTATTGAACAACAGATCGTCAAAGTCCATTGCCCCGGCTTTGAAGCAGCGTTCCACATACGTTTTATAGATAGTACCCATCTTGGGCTTCATGGCCTGTTCATCATCGGCTTTGTACAAAGGGTTTTTTATGTACTCCTGCCACGAGATCAACCGGTTTTTTGCCCTGCTTATGCGGTTAAAAACAATATTGGGCTTGTAAACTTTGTCGTCAAGCCCCATTTCCTTGACAATAGTTTTGATCAGGGCCTTTGAGTCGTCGGCATCATATATTGAAAAGCTGCTGGGATATCCCAACCGGTCGGACTCCGCTCTCAGGATGCGGGCAAATACGGAGTGGAAGGTACCCATCCAGATATTTCTCGCCTCATTACCCACGATCTTTTCGATCCTCTCGCGCATTTCGCCGGCTGCTTTATTGGTAAAAGTAAGCGCTAGAATATTGAACGGATCCACATTGCCCGAACGGATCATATGAGCAATCCGATAGGTAAGCACCCGTGTTTTTCCCGAACCGGCGCCGGCAACAATTAATGTAGGTCCTTCTGTATTGGTTACCCCTTCGTGCTGTGGGGGATTTAATTGGTCAAGATAGTCCATTCCATTTCTCCTCAATCAGGCGGCAATTTACAAGGAATATCAGCGCATCGAAAATAAAAATTGATCTTTCGTTTTTTTCACTGAACAAGCCTTTTAATACTTCGTTCATAAAGTATGCCCGGTGCCTGGATTAGCAAGGTTCAACGAAAAATAAGCATTTACCTTAACCGGGAAAATCATTATGATTACCTTTGCAGCTTTTCAGAATTATGATCACAATTGACAATACCATAATATCAGATGACCTGGCGGAAAGCTTTTTTGTATGCAATTTAGAAAAGTGCAAAGGGGCGTGCTGCGTTGAAGGCGATCTGGGGGCGCCTCTTGAAAAAGAAGAGTTGCGCAATCTGGAAGAAATCTACGAAAAAGTGGAGCCCTACCTGAGTGAGGAAGGAAAACAGGCAATCCGGGAGCAAGGCCTGTACATTTACGATGATGAAGGTGACTTTTCTACGCCAACCGTTGGTGGCAGGGAATGCGCCTATGCCATATATGATGAAAGAGGAATATTGAAATGTGGCATTGAGCAGGCCTATAACGATGGTAAAACGGATTTCAAAAAGCCAATATCATGTCATTTGTACCCGGTAAGGATCACAAAATACGAACAATACGATGCTGTAAATTACGACCGTTGGGAAATATGTGCCCCCGCATGTAATTTTGGAAAATCATTAAACGTTCCACTTTTTGAGTTCCTGAAAGGGGCTTTGACCCGGAAATATGGTAAGAAGTGGTACGAAGAATTAGAATTAAAAATATTAGAAATAAGTAAAGCATAACGCCATCGCTTGGCCTTAAACAGAATTAAGGTTAATTTTGGCTTCCAAAAAAAAAATAAGATTGGATGGTGATTTTAAAATCCAGGGAAGAAATTGAGTTAATGCGGCAAAGCGCATTAGTAGTGTCCAAGACATTAGGCATGCTAGCCAGGGAAATAAAACCAGGAGTAACAACCCTTAAACTGGATCAACTCGCGGAGGAATTTATTCTCGATCATGGCACAGAGCCGGGCTTCAAGGGTCAATATGACTATAAATATACACTTTGCACATCGGTGAACGAACAAGTGGTGCATGGCCTGCCCACCGACAAGCCCCTTGAGGAAGGTGATATCGTATCCATCGATTGTGGCGCTTTGAAAAATGGCTTTTATGGAGACCATGCCTATACTTTTGCCGTGGGCGAGGTAGCGCCTGAAATATTGGAACTCCTAAAAGTTACGAAGGAAAGCCTGTACAAAGGCATAGAACAAATGCAAGCCGGTAAAAGAGTTGGCGATATTAGTTTCGCCATTCAATATCATACGGAGAAAAAACACGGATATGGCGTGGTGCGCGAATTGGTGGGGCATGGACTTGGCCGCGAACTGCATGAGTCGCCGGAAGTGCCGAACTACGGGAAAAGAGGTCGCGGCCCAAAATTGAAAGAAGGTTTGGTTTTAGCCATAGAGCCCATGATAAACCTGGGCACCCATAAGGTAAAGCAGTTGCCCGACGGCTGGACGATCGTAACTCAGGATGCCCGTGTGAGTGCACATTTTGAACATGATGTTGCCATAGTTGACGGCAAACCTGATATTCTTTCCACTTTCGACTATGTAGAGGAAGCCCTCGAGGTCGTCTATTAGCAGTAAGGTTTTGAAATTTTGCAGCAACTGTGGAAGTGACCATCTGGAATTTATCATTCCTGAAAATGATACCTACCACCGCTATGTATGTACGAACTGCCATACCATACATTATCAAAACCCAAGACTGATCGTTGGATGCCTTGCTACATGGGAAAATAAAATACTGCTATGTAAGAGGGCCATCCAGCCACAAAAGGATCTTTGGAATTTACCAGCCGGATTCCTTGAAAATGGCGAACGTGCCGAAGAAGGTGCTTTACGGGAAACACTGGAAGAATCTAAAGCCAAAGTAGATATTGTAAGGCTTCATGTACTGTACAGCATTCCAATTGTAAATCAGGTGTATCTCCACTTTCTGGCACGTATGAAAACTCCCGATTTTGGCACAACACTCGAGAGCAGCGAAGTACAGCTCTTTGATCCAAAAGACATCCCATGGGATCGAATTGCCTTTCAAAGTACTACTTTCGCCCTAAAGAAATATCTGGAATTTGGGGATGAATACAATGGTGTTCATATCGGCAGCCTTGAAAAAAAAGCTATGTGGAAATAGCGCCTCTTCCAACCTTATTCTTGCCCCGCGTGTCTATCTACTAAAAGGAAACCTCCCAATGAAAAATATCTGGATACTCGCGCTTCTAGGCCTGATAGCCTCCTGTAATTCTATCGAAACAAACGATTTGGAAAAGCAGTCCGTCGAAAATGATGATTACATAGTATTCGGGCGCTTTTATGGCTACTGCCTTGGAGAGAAGTGTATAGATATCTACAAATTTACAGATCAAAAAATTCTGGAGGACTCCAGGGATCAATATCCAAACTATATTGAATCGTATCCGGGATCATTTGATCAGGATTTAACCGAAAACTGGTATAAATATGCCGAAATTCATCTCCCCGAGGTACCGGTTGCTTTATTTCAGGAACAGGATACAATTGTTGGAATGCCTGATGCTGCCGATTGGGGCGGTGTATATTTTGAAATAAATCAAAATGGGGAGAAAAGGTATTGGCTGCTGGACAACAACAGTGACAATTTGCCGGAATATCTGGTGGACTTTAAAAATGCCCTGCACGACTTATCGCAGGAACTTCCATAAGCAGTTTTTAAGATTAGAAATAAAAAAACCGAATGATTATTCATCCGGCTTTTGTTTAATTA
>DNTA01000209.1 GCA_003500135.1 Cytophagales bacterium
GCCAACGGTGATCAAAGCCGATGCCGACTCTCAACCCATCGTTTTTCTCAATCTCAAAAGCGATCAACGCTCCCTGCTGGAGTTATCGCAAATTGCGGAAAACGTATTCAAAGAGCGATTTCAGACGATTTCCGGGGTGAGTCAGGTAGACATATGGGGTGAAAAACGCTTCAGTATGCGACTGTGGATGGATCCGCAAAAGCTGGCGGCCTTCGATGTGACCCCACTGGATGTGTTGAATGCAGTGAATAATGAAAATGTGGAGCTGCCTTCCGGTCGTGTAGAGGGTTTGTTGACCGAACTGACGGTTCGTACCCTGGGCAGGTTATACACTGCTGAAGATTATAATCAACTCATCGTAAAAGAATCGGAGAATCGAATCGTGCGATTTGAAGATATCGGTTATGCGGAATTGGGCCCCGAAAACGAGCGTACAATTCTGAAACGCGATGGTATACCTATGGTTGGGGTAGTTTTGCGCCCTCAGCCGGGATCGAACAACATCGAAATTATCGATGAGTTTTACAAACGACTGAAGATACTTGAGCGTGATATTCCATCTGATATTGAATTGGGAATAGGTTTTGATATAACCACCTATATCCGCGATTCGATAAGGGAAGTGGAACAAACTATTACCATTGCTTTCATCCTGGTTTTTGCCGTTATATTTTTCTTTCTGCGCGATTGGCGAACCACCATCATTCCTGTGATCACCATTCCTATTTCTCTGATTGGTACATTTTTCATTATGTACGTTGCAAATTTCTCCATTAATGTACTTACCCTGCTGGGAGTGGTGCTTGCTATAGGCCTGGTAGTGGATGATACCATCGTGGTGTTGGAAAACATATACAAGAAAATTGAAGATGGTAAAGACCCGCGGAAATCATCGCTTGAAGGGGCAAAAGAGATATTTTTCGCCGTTATTTCAACTACTATCGCATTGGCAGCTGTGTTCTTACCCGTAATTTTCCTGGAAGGGCTGACCGGTAGACTTTTCCGGGAATTTGGTGTGGTGGTAGCCGGTGCAGTGATAATCTCTTCTTTTGTTGCATTGAGCTTAGCCCCAATGCTTTGTTCCAAAATTTTGAAAAAAAGGGAAAAACACGGATACTTCTATCGCAAAACGGAACGCTTTTTCGTTTGGCTCAACAAAGTTTATAACAGAACCCTGGAGGGTTTTATGACCCAACGATGGGTAGCGTTTCCTGTGATGCTGGCAACGATCGCCGCCATTGTGGTTCTTTTTATCAATTTACCATCAGAACTTGCCCCTTATGAGGATAGAAATGGTTTCCGGATATTTGCCAGCGGTCCGGAAGGAGCCACATTCGAGTATATGGATCGCTATGTAGACCAGGTCATCCAGTTGATTAAGGAAGAGGTGCCGCAAACGGAAGCTATCATTTCAGTTACCTCGCCAGGGTTTGGCGCTACATCTTCTGTCAATTCCGCTTTTTGGCGTGTTATTTTGGTTGATGCCGATGAAAGGGCAAAAAGTCAGCAGGAAATAGTAAATGACTTTACACCTAAAATCATGCAGTTGACCGATGCGCGTCCCTATGTTTCACAGGAACAGTCCATCGGTAACAGGCGTGGTGGCTTACCCATACAATATGTTATTCAGGCCAATGAGTTAAACCAATTGAAAGAGGCGCTTCCTAATTTTGTCCAGAAAGCCCAGGAGAGATCAGAATTCGTGTTTGTTGACGTCAACCTCAAATTTAATAAACCAGAAATCACTGTGGAAATTGACCGCGACAAAGCAAGGTCGTTGGGTGTCTCCGTTCGGGATATTGCCCAAACGCTGTCGCTGGCATTTTCAGGGCAACGTTTTGGTTATTTTATAATGGAAGGCAAACAGTACCAAATCATTGGGCAGCTTGCCGAACAAAACCGAAATGAACCACTGGATTTAAAGTCACTTTATGTCAGGAACCGAAGTGGTGATATGATCCAGATAGATAACCTCGTTTATGTGAAGGAGAGCGCCACGCCTCCACAACTGTTTCGGTTCAATCGTTATGCTTCTGCAACTGTATCGGCAGCGCTGGCGCCTGGTGTGACCATAGATGATGGGCTGAATATTATGGGTGATATAAAAGCGGAAGTCCTTGATGAATCATACGCTACGACGTTGGATGGTCCTTCGGCAGAATTTCAGGAGAGCAGCAATAGTTTATATTTTGCTTTTGTATTTGCCCTTATTTTGATTTACCTCGTCCTTTCTGCTCAATTTGAAAGCTTTAGGGACCCCTTCGTAATTATTTTCACCGTTCCGCTAGCGATGGCCGGAGCGCTTCTTACCTTATGGCTATACGACGAATCGCTTAATATTTTCAGTCAAATCGGTATAATCATGCTGGTAGGCCTGGTCACTAAAAACGGTATCTTGATCGTGGAGTTTGCCAATCAGAAAAAAGCACATGGCCTTGAAATTAAAGAGGCCATCATTGAGGCCGCAGAGTCGAGGTTCAGACCGATTTTGATGACGTCACTTTCTACAATATTGGGGATTTTACCCATTGCCCTTGCTTTGGGAGCAGGCTCAGAAAGCCGGGTTTCAATGGGAATTGCGGTTATTGGCGGAATGCTGTTTTCTACCATTTTAACCCTTTTTGTTATTCCGGCTATTTACAGCTATTTAACCGACCGAACGAGTAGAATGGCAAGATTTTAATGAGAATTATGAACTGGAAGATAAAAATATTGACAGCTTTTATGTGTGTATTGTTTGGTTCCTTACAGCTCATGGCTCAGGACACGACAAATACACAAGCCGTCGACTTATCATTGAGCCAGGCAATAGAAATAGCCCTGGAAAGCAATTACGGATTAAAAGTTTTTGATAATAATATAAAGATTGCTGAAAATAACGTCACCTTGGGAAATGCCGGCTTTCTGCCAGACCTGAATGGAAATGCCGGTGGTAACTGGCAGATTGAAAATGTTGACCAGGTCTTTTTGGATGGTCGACAAAACAGCCGGGCAGGCGCCAGGTCCAATGTTTTGGGCGCTTCCGCAGATCTTGTTTGGACGGTATTCGATGGATTGGGAATGTTCAGAAGGTATGAACAGTTTGCCGAAATCCGTTCACAGAAAAACCTGTTATGGAGACAGGAAGCAGAATTTCTAATTGCTGATGTTGTATTGAATTACTATCAGGTTGTATTGGAATCAAGAAAAGTCGAGGTATTGCACAATACATTGAACTTCAGCAAAGACCGGTTGAAACTGGCTCGGGATCGTTATGAATTGGGAAAAGGATCAAAGCTGGAATTTCTTCAGGCACAGGTTGACTATAACCAGGACAGCTCAGCTCTGATGGTCCAGCAAAATGCTTTGCTTCAAAGCAAGATCAACCTGAATACACTTCTGGCACGGCCACCAAGAGACCTGTTCGCAATTACCGATTCGATACCTTCTCTAAAGCAATTTGATCTGGTGGAACTTCGCGATTTGACGCTATATAACAATTCTACCCTTGAGATACTTAGAAAAGGGGAAAATATTTCGTTATTGGAGATCCAGAGGATTCAGGCAGAACGCTGGCCAAGGATTAACGTAGAAGCTGCCTACAGCTATCAAAAATTCGAATCACAAGCGGGGTTTCTATCGTCCAACCGCACAGATGGGTTAAACTACGGACTGAGAGCTACGGTGCCAATTTTCAATGGCTCTAATATTAACCGAAGAGTACAGAATGCTCGAATTCAGCAAAAGAACACACAGTTGCAAATCAAGCAGGAAATGCTCAATGTAAATGCAGATCTCGAGAGTAACTACACATCATATGAACGGGCCCTGGCGGTAGTGCAATTGGAAAGAAAGAATTTGTCGGTTGCACATGAAAATGCTGAAATAGCCTTTGAACGCTACAGACTGGGTAAAAGTAACCCTGTGGAATTGCGCCAGGCACAAATAAATGCCCAGAATGCTGAAACCAGGTTACTTGATGCCGTATTTGCTGCCAAGTCGCTTGAGATAGAACTGATCCGCCTCAGTGGCCAATTATTACAAAGGGGAGGAGAAACCAACTAGGCCATAACAGATACCATATTTAATGCATGTGACCCAAGGGCTTCTTTTCCTTTAATCTTAACCTCACGGCGTGCTATTACAGGGTTGATCCCTTTTGAAAACAATTTCCATGCGATATCTGGAGGAATGGAAATTTGTGCATCCGGTGTGTTTTTTGGCACATCTACCAGTTTCCATTTTTCGGTCGTCTTTAACCCAAATCCAGCAATAGGGCAGNNACCCGGTTTTGTCGGGATTAACAGATGCCATACTCCTCCAATCCCACCTGTTACTTCGATGGTGATGTGTGTATCCGTTTCGGCTATCACTTCCTGGTATGCTTTTGGAAGGTCGCCTTGCATAAAAGTATGAATGAACGGATAGAAAAATTTACTGATCATAATTCCAGGTCTTTCCAGGGCATCCCTGATTTGCTGTTGGTGCAACCATCTTTCCGTATATTCCCTTGCTATGTGAAGCCTGTTGAAGCTTTCGGCCTCACCAGCCCACGCCACAGGAAATATTGCTTTTTCGTTGAGCGGTAAGCTTGAAAAATAATGATTTACTTCAGGCCCTGTAGCTTGCAAAAGGGCAATCAATACTTGCGGACTGACCCTGTTGAAAGCTTTTATCCAATCTGCATTGAGTTGATTGAGCCAACCTACGAGTTGTTGATAAGCATCTATGGCCGGAGGTTGCTCGGCATTATATTGATCACGCTGAATAGAAAGCGCTCGTATGTTTCCATCAAGAATATGTGCAGCTACTTGCTTTACGTTCCAAAACCGCGCGATCGTGGGTTTTTGACAATCCCCTTTTTCCAATGACTTCAACAAGTCGATCAGATTTTCATGTGATGGGGCAAAAGAGGTCCAACATCAAATTCTTTAGGGTTTGCTTCCATTTCTTCCTGTTTCGATGGCAAGATAAAGTCATTATTCACTATTGACAAACCCACAATATTAATTCAGAAATATCTTCTGATTACTACACATTATGAAAAATGTGTGTTTTAATGTTCATGAGCAAAATACTTATTACAGGGGCCAGCGGAAATATCGGCAAATCGGTTATCAAACAATTGTTTTCTCATTTAAAAACATCAGTTTCAGTCTATCCCGGTGTGCGAAATCCCGGTAAAAGTAGCGCCTTAAAGCTGGAACGGCTATATCAGGGATTGAATTTTAAAATACTTGATTTTGAAAATCCGTCCACTTTTCCCGAAGCACTGGAAGATATTGATCTTGTTTTTCTATTAAGACCGTCACATATATCTGAAGTCAAAAAGTATTTTCAACCTTTTATCAATGCTCTGATAGATAAGAAAATAAGGGGCGTCGTTTTTCTATCCGTGCAGGGCGTAGAAAAAAGCAGTGTTATTCCACACAACAAAATAGAAAAGCTGATCTCGCAATCGGGAATTCCCTATGTTTTTCTTCGTCCAAGCTACTTCATGCAAAACCTGACAACCACGCTTTACGATGAGCTGAAACGAAATCAGCGTATAATTGTGCCATCCGGTGAGGCCCTGTTTAATTGGGTGGATGTAGAAAGTATTGGAGAAGTAGCAGCTGTAGTGTTAGGGCATTTTGAAACTTATACCGGACAGGCTTTTGATATCACCGGATATGAAAACCTCAATTTTTTAGAATTGGTTCGCCAGATTAATGAGTCTACAAGTCAAAACCTGGAATACAATAGCTTCAATCCGATAAGTTTTTATTTCTATCAAAAAAGAACAGGAAAAGCCTCGGGATTCATTATGGTGATGATCATGTTGCACTTTTTACCGAGGTTTCAGCCACCGCCTGTTATTTCCAATGCATATGAGAAACTGACGGGCAATAAGCCCAATTCTTTGCGTAAATTTATCGAAAGGGAGCGTTCGAGCTTTAGTTTTTAATTCGTGCCACAGTTTTCAAAATGATGAGGCGGATCAACAACAACCAGGGCAGACCATGCAGCAAGGTGTCAAACCAGTCGATAGGCTGCATACCTTTGGCGCCACCGGCAATCCAGCGCAATTTACCCCAGATATGTGGTTCAGGTACAAAAGGCGCCAAACCAAGTGTAAGACTGATGATGATGACAAATGGCCAGGTGTTTATTGCTTTTTTCATACGACAAAATTAAGAACTCATCTATTCGAGAAACGTGACCAAAGATACAATAGGCAAAATTGATATTGATTTGCCAGCTTTTGCTAATTTTATCAGATAATCGAAAGTCTTTGAACTATGAAATCAATCGTTTTATTATTTTTCTCAGTTACGATGTCCTGCAATTTGACATGGGCTCAGCTTGATTCCACCAGGATCAATACTGCTGTTGATACGGTAGGGAACAGCGGTTTAATAATGAGGCAATCATTTGAAACCGAAGCGCCAATCGATATGGTATGGGCTGCATATACCACGAAAAAGGGGTGGGAGAGCTGGGCAGTTCCGCTTGCAGAAGTAGACCTGAAGATCAATGGCGCCATAAAAACAAACTACAATCCGCAAGGTCAAATTGGGGATAGCGCCACCATTGTGTTACATATTCTCAATTTTATTCCTCAAAAACTCATAACACTTCAGGCAGGGATCACCAATAATTTTCCGCAGTTCATGCAAGATGAGGCGGATGATTTCTATAATATCATAACCTTTGAAAAAACTGAAAATGGGGGTACCAAAGTGATATCCTATGGTTTGGGCTATAAAAATGAGCCCAGATACCACAAGATGATGCACTTTTTTGTGAAAGGCAATGAGCAAAGCTTATTGCAGCTTTTAAAATACCTCGAGGGGGAATAGGTCTGTTATAGGTTTATTTTTTCAATACAACATCATAAACATCTGTCCGCCGGTCTTTAAGGTTGCGTACGGATCCAAAATTGTGCAATTCCTTTAGCAGGTCAATGTCCACATCGGCAATGAGGGTCATCTCCGTATTTGGAGTGGCCTCTGCCTTTATACCGGCAGTAGGGAAGGCAAAATCACATGGCGTAAACACCACCGATTGAGCGAACTGAATGTCCATGTTATGCACTTTCGGCAGGTTGCCCACACTTCCGGCAATTGCCACATAACATTCATTTTCAATAGCCCTTGCCTGGGCACAATTTCGCACTCTGGAATATCCGTTTTGCGTATCGGTCAGGAATGGAACAAACAAAATATTCATGCCCTGAGCCGCCAATATGCGGCCAAGTTCAGGAAATTCTATATCATAACAGATCAGCACGCCCACTTTTCCGCAATCAGTATCAAATACGTGAATAAGATCACCGCCTGAAAGCCCCCAGTATTTAACTTCATCGGGCGTTACATGTAGCTTAACATATTCCTCGTAAGAGCCGTCACGCCTGCACAGGTATCCCACATTATACAATTTATCTCCTTTTTTGACAGGCATACTTCCGGCAATGATATTGATATTGTAGGCCATGGCAAATTCGACAAACTTTTCCCTGATCTCATCGGAGAAATCTGCCAGTTTCCGTATGGCATCAGGCTCAGAGAGCTCATTGTATTTTGCCATGAGAGGTGCATTAAAAAACTCCGGCACCAGCAGGAAGTCACTTTTGTAGCCGGCTACAGCGTCTACAAAAAACTCTAATTGCTCATAAAGTTCATCCAGTGATTTGTACAGCCGCATTTGCCACTGCGCCAGCCCGATCCGTACCACTGACTTTGACGCCAGGACGGTTTTCCGTTTTTTCTCATAATAAATATTGTCCCACTGCAGCAATACGGCAAACTCTTTCGACTCCTTGTCACCTTCCAGATACCCCTTGAGCACCTTTTTTACGTGAAAGTCATTGGAGGTCTGGAAGGTAAGTACCGGATCGTAAATTTCCTTGTATTTAACTTTTTGAATGTATTGCTTAGGCGTCATCTTGTCAGCGTACTGATGATAATTGGGTATTCTGCCGCCAAACACGATGGCTTGTAAGTTCAGCTCCTCACAAAGTTCTTTGCGCGCATCATATAATCGCCTTGCAAGACGCATCCCCCGGAACTCCGGTCGAATAAAAACGTCAATGCCATACAAAACATCGCCTTTCGGGTTGTGTGTTTTGAAGGTATAATTACCTGTGATCTGCTCATAGGTATGGTCGTCGCCAAAATCATCGTATTTAACCAAAATCGACAAAGCGCTTCCCACAATTTCCTCATTTACAACAATAGCAAGTTGCCCCTCCGGGAAAATATCGATAAGCGTTTGGATGTGCTTTTCCTTCCAGTAAGCGCCGGGCCAATTTTCGTATGCTTCGATCATGGAGGTTTTGAGCTGCTCATAGTCGCTTATCTTCAGTCTCCTCAATTCAATGGTCTTGTCGTAATCGCCCATAGGTATTCGGTTATTTACCTTGTCAACTTATTTAATTCAAAATGGCTTCGCAAATAGTTGCGCAATTTAGTTTAAAATCCATGATATTGTATGGGAACAGAAATTACAATTTGATAATTGAACCGCCAACTGTTTTAATTTCTTCAAAAATTCGTACTTTCAATTTTCGCAACCACATGCCACATGTCGGAAAATAGGGAAGATTTACAAGGTTTATTAAAAAAACTGGAGTTCATCGAGAGGCAACAGCAGGCTTTGCAGGAAGAAATCCGGCAGGTGCGCAGTAAAATATCCAATGCCGGCGCTACTCCTGATAGTTCTGAATCTAACATAGAAACATTATCGCAATTCGAGTTAGAGAAGGAAAGCTTTAAAGAAAAAGGCGAGGACTTTATAAGGGCTTTCGAGTCGGCTTCCCAAAATCCTGTTAAATCTTCAAAAAACAAGAAATGGGAATGGGAGCGCTTTTTGGGTGAGAACCTGATCAACAAGGTTGGTATCGTGATATTAATCGCCGGGATAGCTATTGGGCTCAAGTTTGCCATTGACAATGACCTGATCAGCCCGCTTGCACGAATTATTACGGGTTACTTTATTGCTTCTGGTTTAGGAATAGTTGCCTATGTATTGTTTAAATCCATGAAATCGCTTAGTGCGGTTCTTTTTAGCGGCGCTACGGCTTCGGCTTTTCTCGTCACTTACTTTGCTACCGAATTTTATCATTTTTTCAGCTTTTGGTTCGCATTTGTTGTTATGCTTTCACTGGTGGCCATTACCGTTTGGGGGGCGTTGCGATATAATCAATCAATCGTGGCGTTGATCGGAATGGTGGGGGCTTATGCTATTCCCTACCTCATTGGCCAGGAACAAGGCGGAGCAACCATTCATTTTGGTTACATGGTTTTGATCAACCTGGGCCTGCTGATAATTGCTTTTTTAAAAAACTGGAAGAAGGTGTATTACACCGCTTTTGTTTTCACCTGGCTGATATTTTTGTTTTGGTATACTATCCAAAGCAATTTTTATGAAGACTGGCAGACCTCGATAATATTTTCATTTGCCTTTTTCATTGAGTTCTACGTAGTGTTTATCGGATACTGCCTGAAAACCAGGGAAAAGCTGGTTCCTAAAGACCTGCTATTATTTCTGACCAATACCATACTGTATTTTGTTACGGGCTATTTTGTGTTGCAGGATCTCAGCTGGGGGGAGAAGTACCTTGGTTTGTTTACCCTTTCAAACAGCATTTGGCATTTAGGAGCGTTTGGGCTGGTGTATAGGTACCGAAGGCAATTGCCAAAACTGTTTTATTTGTCTATAGGCGCTGCCATAGTTTTTGTTACACTGTACATACCGGTTCAGTACGATGCCAGTTGGGTAACCATACTTTGGGGAGGAGAGGCGCTTGTGTTGTTTTGGGTAGCCAGAAGGCAAACTTCGGATGTCTTTGAAAGATTGGCCTATGCATTGATCTTTTTATCAATTTTCAGCCTCGTACAAGACTGGTCTGAAGTGTATTTTGAAAATCCTTTTCATCATGTCGATCAGGAATTGACGCCTTTCTGGAATTTGTACTTTGCCACCTCGCTTTTTGTTGTAATCATACTCGGTGCGGTCAACTACATCAATCTGAATTCATACCCTTCTCAAAAATTGCTTAAAATGAAGCTATTCGAGATCATGAAATACCTTATGCCGGTATTGCTGATCCTGGTGGTTTATTTCGCATTTAAAAATGAACTCGACCTGATGTTCAAACAGTGGTTTGACGCAAGCAAAAAGTCCATTTCATTAGACAATGATCAGTTAACACAAACCCTCCACAACACCGATATTCTTAGCTTCAAAAGGTTGTGGGGCATGGTGTATACCTTTGCTTTCATCATTCTTTTGACGGTATTGAACAATAAGCGCGTTCATAATGTCGACACGGGCCTCGTGTTGGTAGTGGTACAGTGTTTAGCTGTTTTTGCATTTCTAGCCACCGGTCTTCCTGAGCTCGACGATCTGAGAACACATTATCTGGACCAAAATAATTGGCGCTATGAGGTGTCATTTGTGCACATTGGGATGCGGTATTTGTTGTTGTTTATGATCGCCTGGATGTCTTGGTTATCATATAAATACGTTTTTGCAAGGGAAGAAGACCGGTGGATTAAGAATGTATTCAGGGTCATTATGATGGTGTTTCTCTGGTGGTTACTTAGTGATGAACTTTTGCATTGGATGGATATGGCTCGTTATCCAAAAGCTGAAAAAACCCTTTTGAGTATTTTGTGGGGTGTCTATGCTTTGGCATTGGTTATTTTAGGCATCAGTAAAGAAGTGAAAACAGCGCGCATAGTGGCTTTTTTAATTTTGGGCATCACTTTAATTAAGTTGTTCTTTTACGATCTGGCAGAATTGGACACCGTGTCCAAAACGATTGTCTTTATTGCCCTTGGTATACTTTTGCTGGTGATCTCTTACTTATATAACAGATACAAAGACCTCATTAATGTAAATGAGGGTAAGGATGATGATTAATCCCATATTCAGCAATAGGGCTGAATTTGCCCAATGGGCCGACGAAAACCCGNNTCATTTTGCAATAGAAAATTTAGTATAAAACCCGAAAATTTTCTATTGCAAAATTCAGGTTAATGCCTCGGAAAAATAAGGGAATGGACCCCAGGTAATTGTGTTTATTCCCCTTAACGAGTTTCTCTGATCCATTATTGATTAAGCCAGGATTTGAAATGCATGGCCTTTTCTTTGCTTATAGTAAATTCATTGTCAAACCTCGATTGCAGGGTCACCAGCAATTTGCCTTTAAAGTAGCTATGGATTTTCTCTATAGCATCAAATTGCAACATGCATTGACGGTTCACACGGAAGAATTTTTGAGGGTCCAATAAATTTTCCAATTCCTCTAATGTGTGATCTATTGAAAATTTCAATTGTTCTTTGGTAATGCAATAGGTGATTTTATGTTCGGAAACAAAATAGAGGATGTCATCTACCGGTATTGAAAGATATTGCTCACCACGTTTTACCAAAAACCTCTTTTTAAAGATAGGTTTATGGTGCAATATGTTTTTGGCCAGCTCCTGAGTGAATTCCGACGAAAAGGGCTTTTGGTTTTGCTGCCGAATGGTTTCCAGCTTCTCCAGGCTTTTCTTCAACTCTTCCGGGTCAACAGGTTTTAGCAAATAGTCAATGCTGTTCACTTTAAATGCCTGTAGTGCATATTCATCATAGGCCGTGGTAAAAATGACCGGACAATCGATTTGCGTCTGTTCAAAAATAGCAAAGCTAAGGTCGTCCGATAGCTGGATGTCCATAAAAATGAGATCCGGTAGGACATTTTGTTGTAACCAGGAAAGCGTACCGGCTACACTGTCAGTTTGACCTATGATATCCATTTCGACATCTATTTCGCGCAACAATCTGGCAAGTTGCCGTGCTGCCGGCTGTTCATCTTCAACTATGAGTACATTCATATCAGGCTGTGACTAAAGGTAGGGAAACTGAGAAAAAATCGGTTGATTCCAATATCATTACAGGTTTTCCGGTCAGGTGCTTGTAGCGATTCACCACATTTTGCAAACCGAGCCTGGTACCTTCGCTGTTCTTTTTCTTTTGCAGGTTATTTTTGACAATAAGTTGACCGTTTTCCTCAAGTATATCAATAGAAAGCGGTTTGTCTTTAGAGATCACATTATGCTTTAAGGCGTTTTCAACCAGAATTTGCAGGCTCAGAGGAGCAATTTTCTGATAGGTCTTATTTTCATCCAGTTGAATATTGAGCTTAATATGTTCTCCAAAACGAATTTGATTCAGAAAGAAAAATGATCTGATAAATTTCAATTCGGTTTGAAGCGGTACCCAATCCATATCTTTGTGCTGAAGAACATACCTGTACACCTGCGAAAGGTGTTGTGTGTATTTCACGGCCAGGTTTTGGTCTTCCGGTATAATGGAAATCAGCGTATTTAGGCTGTTAAAAAGAAAATGCGGACTAACCTGTTGTTTAAGCAGCTCAAATTGGGAGATGATATTTTCTTTTTTGATGCGTTCGTTTTCAATAAGGCCTTCTTTATATCGCTGAAAATAGTCGGCACCTTCATATAAGGCTGTAATAAAATAGCAAAGCATAAGTGTACTGTTCAAGTGTCCGAATACGCTTTCTTTTGTGGGTGGGTCGTCAAACAAGTATGGGCTAATGGTAAAACAACCCAGTACTGAAAAAGAAGCTGAAAATAGGGTGACCAACACTACCACCAAAGTGATTCGTTTGGCTGTATAATCCGGATCGGGATAGAGCTGCTTCATTTTCGTCAGAATGAACAGGTTGCCCTCCCAGTAAATCACCGTGTAGATCAGGCCCTGAAGCACATCATATCTCAGATATTTCCAGGTCAGAAAAGGAAAATCATTATGTCCGATGATTATTGGAATGAAGAGACTCAATCCTAATATGAAAGTATATCGGAGTTTTATATTTCGTTTCATAATCAAAATAGGTTAAACTCCGGAGCCAAAACTCCGGAGTATACTATAAAATTAGAAATATATTCGATATTGCGGCACAGGGAAGAAACCAATTTGTGTGACAATAGCTTCCGTGTTGGTCCTTCGGTTGTATACCGGAAGAAAATCATTCTGGCGGTTGGTGAAATTTTGAAGGTCCAGTGAGAATTCATGGGTTACCCTTTTACGATTCATACGATAGCTGAATTTGATATCCGCACGGAAATAATCGTTCAGTCTTTTTTCAAAGGCCTGCGATTCGTCGCGGACCTCAAAGCCTGCCTGTTGAGAAGCTTCCAGGTCTACCGGTGTGTAATATCTTCCACCAGCTGTTTTCAATTTAAAGTCTACGGCAAATGTATTTCTTCCTTTTATGGTCCATTCTTTACCGGCAAGCGCATTGAACATGTAATGACCGTTAAATGCGGTGTTTCTCCACACACCGTCGCTGGCCCGATATTGACTATCAAACAGTGAGCCCGTCAACATAAAGTAGTAGTTGTTGGAAAAGAATTTCTCGAGTGTAATGTCTATGCCATAGTTTTCTCCCTTGCCATCGTTTTGCAAAAAGCTGCGATCGGTATTACCAAAATCGGCGCCTTCATTTAATATGCTGTATGTACTGGCAAGGCTATCCACTGCGGCATTGAAAATATATTGATAGTACGCCTCGATTTTAAGGTGCAGGTCCGGGCCAATCATCTGATCATAACCTAGCACGAAATGATGGCTTCTTACAAAACCGAGATCCCTATTGGTTTGAATGGATGTACCATCATCAAAATTGTACTCCGTAAAATATACCGGAAGCGGCTGAAGCTGACTGTGTAAGCCGTAGCCAAAGCTCAGGGTTTTGTTGTCGCCCACTACGTAGTTCATGCCCACTCTCGGTTCAAAAGTGTATGATTCCGATAGGTCAAAGAACTGACTGTTGACCCCAATACTGGTTTGAAAACGATTCGAGAATTTGTGTCGCCATTGAACATAGCTTCGGCCCAGATAAGCATTGTCATCAGCAAATCGCAGTTGATAAAACTCATCAGTATTAGGGATCCTGTATTCATGATCAAAATTGATCATATGATAATCGCCAATATATCCGGCTACCAGATGGTTGCGCGCATCAAATTTCTTGTTGTATTGGATATTCATTGTGGCTTTATCCAGGTCATAAGTCATTTGCTGCACTCTTGCTTTTCCTACTATTGTATTGCTGCCTTCATATAACAATGAGTCTATCCAGGTCTCTTCTTTCGTTTTGATATATCCAGCAGTAAATTTTATAAAGGAATTGGAAGAAATGTTGTGCCGATAGCTTACTCCATTGACCATCAATTGATTGCGATTGTAAATATCTTCAGTTTCGTTTCCATAGAGATCACCGCCATTTTCAAGGTCCTGTTCGCTTCCCAAAAGATCAATATCACTTCGGCCCATCATTCCAAAAAATTCGAGATTCCCTTTTTTTGTAGGGAAGTTCAACTTGTACGACAAGTCCTGGTATTTTGGAACGGCTGCACCGGTACCAAAGTCAAATCCTACTGCATCAGCAAATTCGAGAGTAGAATATCGGTAGTTGACCATATAGGTAGATCTTTTGTTTCTACTGATGGGGCCTTCTGCACCGAGTTCAAGGCCGTTAAAACCCACCTGACCTAAAAACTCATGATTATCGGCATTTCCGTTACGCATTTGAAGGTCAAAGACCCCTGAAAGTGCATTACCATATTCTGCCGGAAAAGCAGCAGTCATAAAATCGGAATTGGCCAGTTGGTTATTGTTCAGCATGGTCACCGGGCCTCCTGTGGTACCCAAAATGCCATAGTGATTAGGGTTGGGAATGTCCAGACCATTTAAGCGCCAAAGCAATCCGGTAGGGGAGTTTCCTCTGATGATGATATCATTCCGGCCATCGTTCGTATTGGCTACACCGGCAAAACTAGTGGCCATACGTGCCGGATCGTTCAGAGCGCCAGCAAAACGCATGGTTTCTTCAATATTAAAGCCTCTGGCGCTGACCAGTGCCATGTCGTTGTTTATGGCCGTACGTTCTTTATCAGCGGTGATCACCAACTCTTCCATAGCCGTTACACTTTCGACCAATTCCACATTTAGAACCGTTTGTTTGGCTGAAAGTACGAGCACTTCATTCAGTGTAACTGGGTAGTACCCTAAAAAAGAAACCTGAATGTCCACTCTTCCTACAGGCACTTCGTCTAATTTAAAATACCCATCCGGATCGGAAATGGTGCCGATGAGAGGTTCCGAATCCATTACGATAACATTAGCGCCAGCAATAGCCTGCTGCGATTCCTGGTCAATTACACGACCTTTAACTGTTTG
>DNTA01000048.1 GCA_003500135.1 Cytophagales bacterium
CTAAAAAACTCCGGTATCTCCGCCATGCCCGCCATGCCAAACCTGATCAATTCAACTATGGCCACACCGGATAAAAGCCCGACGTAACCTGCTAAAACAGTTATAGCAATTGATTCCTGAAGGAATAAACCTATAATGGAACCTGGTGTGGCGCCCAGTGCTTTTCGTACCCCGATTTCACGCGTTCGCTCTTTGGCTACAATCAACATGATGTTGGATACCCCGACTATTCCGGCTACAATGGTGCCGATACCGACTACCCATAAAAAAGCTTTAATTCCTGTGAACAGGTTTAAAAATCTTTGGTAAAATTCCACCGCATTCTGCACAAAAATTGCCCTGGGGTCATCGGGTGAAAAAACATGTCGTTCTGATAGTATATTGGTTGCTTGTTCTGCCATGGCGGTGGCCTCCTTTACCGATGCGTCGCCAACTGTAAACATAATCCTGTTCACGCGATCGCCACCACCATATACCATTTGAGCAGTGGTAATCGGGATGTAGATATTACGAACTTCATTTTCACCACCTTCATCTTCATAAATACCTACTACCTTGTACAATATTCCGTTTACATTGATCCATTTTCCTATCGGATCTACTCCTTCTTCAAATAATGCCTCTACTACTTTAGTGCCTATGGCGGTCACCTTACGACGCTCCAGCAGGTCAATATCATTAAGAAATCTGCCTTCGGTAATGATGGTCTTTTCCAGGTACCGGTGTGCCGGGTGACATCCTCGCACATTGAACGATGAGTATTTGCCTTTGTAACGAACTGTATATTCCCCCTGGATGTAGTAACGGGCCGTAATGTGTTCAACTCCTTCAATTTGTTTGGCTATTGCATTAAAATCCCGGTTGTCGAGTTGTATTCTTCTTCCTGTGTTCATGCCTTTGTAGGGCATACTTACCTGTCCGGGCCTGATCCATATGGAATTCATGGCATCATCTCGAAACTGATATTTAACGCCGTTTTGAAGCCCGGTGCCCGCACCCAGTAAAACGACCAATAAGAATATCCCCCACGAAACGCTGAATGCGGTAAGAAAGGTACGCAATTTATTGCGCCTTATGGTGTAGTAAATCTCTTGCCAACGGTCTATACTAAACATAAAATAAATTTATTGGGGCATTTCCACTTCTTCGTCAATGATCACACCATCGTGAAGCCTGATTATGCGTTCCGTTTTGTGGGCAATGTCATTCTCGTGGGTCACGATCAAAATCGTTTTTCCGGCATCGTTTACCCGTTTAAAGATCTCCATTACTTCATAAGAGGTGGTGGAATCAAGGGCTCCTGTCGGTTCATCGGCCAAAATGATTTTGGGTTCGGCAATCAATGACCTTGCAATGGCCACTCTTTGTTTTTGACCTCCCGACATTTCACTAGGCATATGATCGGCCCAATCTTTTAAGCCCACCATTTCCAACAGTTCAAGCGCTTTCATATTTCTTTTTTTGCGGCTTACCTTTTGATAATAAAGCGGTAAGGCCACATTTTCCATGGCGTTTTTAAAGGACAAAAGGTTAAACGACTGAAAGACGAATCCAATAAACCTGTTTCGGTAGAAGGCGGCCTGCTTTTCTGATAAACTTTGGATCAGGGTGTCTGAAAGATGATAGGTCCCATTGTCGTAAGAATCCAATATGCCGAGGATATTTAATAAAGTTGATTTACCGGAACCCGATGATCCCATAATGGCGACAAGTTCACCTTGCTCAACTTCCATGTTGATGCCTTTAAGTACAGGAAGCGGTCGGTGTCCGACCTGGTAGGATTTGGTGATCTCTTTAAGTTGTATCATACCTCTTGGTTTAATGTTTTAAATCTATTGATAATACTATGCCAAAAACAGGATTATTTGATTTTGAGGGGCCCAGCTTACATAAGCGGAAAACAGCGCAAAAAATTGTTCACATTCGAACACCCGCCATGTGCGATATCGCGCAGAAAAGTACGGATACTTTGTAAATATAAGTATTGAATTTATCGGGCCACAGGTCGGATTTATAGAGAATCGGCTACTTTTTGTCCTTTAATTTTGAATAGGTGTCTTAAATATATGTATTTTGCAGATTATTGAGTTGATTTTTTAATGTCCAGATTACTATATATTTTATTTTTTTTATTGATATCTGGCCCGTTAATGGCGCAACAGGGGTTCAATCCGTATAAAGGCTATTGGGAGCCCGAAATTAAAAGAAGTCCTTTTCGCGCTATCCTCAATAAATTTTCACTGAACGTTTCAGGTGGCTACGGTGCCACTTTCTACAAACACGACCTGGGCAACAGCGCTGTACTGGATAATGAAAATCAATTGGTGATACTTAGCGCATATGGATTAAGTGGCGACTCGCTGAATTATTCTGGTGTAGTGAACTGGTTAAATAATCCGCAAGAGGTAAATGGAAGTATTTTTGTCGATAGTACTACCAACTATGCTATTCTATCTCCAGATTCGGGCGCGGTGGCATACAATGGTATTGGATCGAGCATACCCATCACTGTTAGTATTCATCTTGACCTCGATAGATTTAGGGTGGGGGCAGGTATCACCTATGAATTACATGGAATAAAAAGACTAAAGCCCGTCGAACAAGGCGCTTTTGATTACAGGTCGAATTTTTCTACGACCAGGTATTTGAAATATTTCGCCACATTTGGTGGTATGATTTACAATTGGAAGGGTTGGGTATACCATGCCGACTTACAAATTGGTGCAACCAATTATAATAGTGATTATGGAAATATTGCCAAAGGGATGTTTTTCAATATAGGCGTTCCGATTGAATACCGACTATCAGAATACTTCTTCTTTTTTGCCAGGCCCTCATTCGAATACAAGAGGTACACAGTTAATTTACCTCAGGTTCAGGGTGATTTACCTTATGCAACAAGCGTTTCACATCCCCAAC
The DNA here is from genome assembly GCA_003500135.1 of Cytophagales bacterium. Lineage (GTDB taxonomy): Bacteria > Bacteroidota > Bacteroidia > Cytophagales > Cyclobacteriaceae > UBA10427. The sequence goes on from DNTA01000048.1 coordinate 2,920, forward strand.
CTGCTTTATTCGTAAATTTTGGTATCAGATTGAAATTTCCTGAGGTACCGAGATGTCCGATTAAATCATGCAAGACTCAAATGAAGCATGTACATGGCAATCATGAATATCGTGGTCAGCCTTTTTATAAGGAACAAAATCCAAAAATTGGTGAGTTGTACCCAGAATTCTATCGTCGAAAAGGGAAAAATAAGCGCCAGTTGGATGGGGGGCAATAGTTGGTTCTACAACAATTTGGTATAATACACACCTAATATTTTTCAAAGTCCAACCTTAATTTTACTTCATACAAAGTCCTTATCTGCTTATTTATCAATTCATTGGTACAATGCCGTGAATTTGGCTCGAAAATTGATAATTATCATTAACAGTGTTGGATTATTTTATGTAAATTGCCGCGAATTTTTGCGAGACAACACGAAATAATTTTTTATGGCCGAAGGAGCTAATGAAAATATCATTCCGATTAATATAGAAGATGAAATGAGGGGTGCCTACATCGATTATTCGATGTCAGTTATTATCTCAAGGGCGCTTCCTGATGTTCGGGATGGTTTGAAGCCGGTACACCGACGGATTTTATTTGGAATGCTGGAGTTGGGGGTAAACTATAACAGGCCCTATAAAAAATCTGCCAGAATAGTTGGAGAAGTATTAGGTAAATATCACCCGCATGGTGATGCAGCAGTATACGACACTATGGTCCGTATGGCCCAGGAGTGGTCGTTGAGGTATCCACTAGTTGATGGCCAGGGCAACTTTGGGTCCATAGATGGTGATTCGCCCGCCGCAATGCGTTATACTGAAGCCCGTTTGCGCCGTATTGCTGAAGAGATGTTGAACGACATCAATAAAAATACGGTAGATTTCCAGCCAAACTTTGACGACTCATTAAAAGAACCTACTGTATTACCGGCAAACCTGCCTAACTTATTATTAAATGGCGCTTCGGGTATAGCTGTAGGTATGGCTACCAATATGCCCCCACACAATGTAACGGAGGTGGTGAATGGCATTTGTGCTTATATCGATAACCAAGATATCACGGTTGATGAGTTAATGGAGCACATTTCTGCTCCTGATTTTCCAACCGGTGGCATCATTTATGGCTACCAGGGTGTTCAAAACGCATTCAGAACAGGAAGAGGCCGGGTGGTAATGCGGGCTAAAGCAACCTTTGAGACCAATAAAGCAGGAAAAGACCAGATAATTGTTACAGAAATACCTTACCAGGTGAATAAAGCTTCAATGATCGAAAAGACGGCTGCCCTGGTTAATGAGAAAAAAATTGAGGGTATTTCTGATATTAGAGACGAGTCCGACCGACAGGGATTACGTGTGGTGTACGATTTGAAAAGAGACGCCATACCAAATATTGTTCTAAATAAGCTTTTCAAATACACTCAATTACAAAGTTCATTCGGAGTAAATAACGTTGCGCTCGTAAAAGGTCGTCCGAGGACACTTAACTTAAGGGATATTATCCAGTACTATGTCGAGCACCGGCATGAAGTAATTACAAGAAGAACCCAATATGAATTGGATGAGGCCGAAAAAAGGGCTCATATTCTACAGGGTTATTTAATTGCCCTGGACAATCTGGATGAGGTGATCAAATTGATACGCGAATCACGCGATCCGGATACAGCCAGAGAAGGGCTGATGACCAACTTTGAGTTGAGTGAGATACAGGCAAGGGCCATTCTTGATATGCGACTTCAGAGGCTTACCGGCCTGGAGCGTGAGAAGATCCAGAAAGAATATGAGGAAGTGATGGCGTTGATTGAAGATTTGAAAGATATTCTTTCTAATGAGACTCGCCGGATGCAATTGATCAAAGACGAATTACTCGTAGTTAAGGACCGTTATGGCGATGAACGCCGCACTGAAATAGTTCACAGCGCAGAGGATATTGACATTGAGGACATTATTCCTGATGAAGAAATGGTGATTACCGTTTCCCATGAAGGTTACATAAAAAGAACACCATTAACCGAGTTCAGGACGCAAGGCCGTGGAGGAGTTGGTAGTAGGGGGGTTTCTACTAAAGATGATGACTTTACAGAACACCTTTTTGTAGCAACCAACCATAATTATCTGCTCATATTCACCCACTACGGAAAAATATTCTGGCTAAAAGTGTATGAAGTACCTGAAGGAGCCAAGATTTCCAAGGGTAGACCTCTTCAGAACCTGATCAATATCGAATCGGGTGATAGTGTACGGGCGGTAATTAATGTCAAAACACTATCTGATGATGATTATATTAATAATAATTTCCTTGTCATGGTTACGGAGCGAGGTACGATTAAGAAAACATCATTGGAAGCTTATTCACGTCCTCGTGCCAATGGTATTAATGCCATTACAATAAATGTAGGTGATCGTTTACTTCAGGTGCATCTGACCAATGGCGATAACCATATTATAATAGGTGTAAAATCCGGACGTGCCATACGTTTCCATGAATCTCAGGTAAGAGCTATGGGTCGGTTAGCGGCCGGAGTAAGAAGTGTAAGCCTGGATGACGAAAATGATAAAGTAGTGGGCATGATTTGTATAGAAAGAGAAGATGCCCATGTGCTTGTGGTTTCCGAAAAAGGCTATGGTAAAAGATCATTGGTAAACGAATACCGAATTACTAAGCGAGGTGGTAAAGGCGTAAAAACACTAAATGTAACTGAAAAGACCGGTGACCTGGTAGCGATCAAGGAAGTAAGCGACAGAGATGAAATCATGATCGTTAACAGGTCGGGAATCACGATCCGGATGGCTATTAAAGACCTAAGGATAATGGGCCGCGCTACCCAAGGTGTACGCCTGATCAAACTTAATAAAGATGATATCATATCATCTGTAGAGGTGATCAGGATTGAAGAAGTTGCTCAGGAAGCAGAAGACGCTGCTGAGGACGACGATCCGGAAGGAAATAATGATGAAAATAATCAAAATGAGGGGCAATAAATTTTAAACAATTAAACTTTATTCTATATGAAAAAAGTTAGCATAGCAATTATATTAACATTAATGATGACGAGCGTTGCCTTCGCTCAGTATGAACCAAAAGGTAAAATCAGCAAGGCCGAATCAGCCTTAAACAGTGGAGACCTTGACGAAGCAAAAGCCGAAGTAGATCTGGCCTTTGAGGTAAATAATAAAGGCAAGGTGAAAGATGACTCCAAAAGTTGGTACGTTAGGGGAGATGTTTATAAAGCAATTTTCCTGGACGATTCAACGGAATTTCAAAACCTTTCAGATAATGCTTTGGATATTGCCACTGAGTCCTATAGAAAGGCTATGGAAATGGAGAAAGAAACTTCTCCTTTTTATCAATTTTCCATGACCGCTTTGAATCAATTATATGGCGTGGTGATGAATGAAGGAGCGGCATTTTACAATGAAGGCAAATATGCAGAAGCTTTTGATAAATTCAAGCTTGGCCTTGAAGTGTTTCCTGATGACACAACGGCCTATTTATATGCCGGTACCTCAGCACAACAAGCAGAGATGTACGAGGAGTCACTTAAGATGTATGAAGGTTTAATCGAGACCGGAAATGCAGATGCCGACGTCTATAAAGCTGTTATATACCTTTACAAGACGCAGTTCGAAAATATTGATAAAGTAGTGGAGTACTGTAATAAAGGTGTTGAGAAATTCCCTGAAGATGAAGCATTTGTACAGGAAAAAATCACTACGCTAATTGTAGCTGAAAGGGCTGATGAAGCCGAGAAAGAATTGAAAGCGGCCATTGAAAATGATCCTGACAATGCGGTGTTATATTATCAATTGGGTTATTTATACGATGATCAGCAGGAAGAAGTAGAAAAAGCTTTCGAAGCCTATAAAAACGCCATTGATGTTGACCCTGATTACTTTGAGGCCAACTTCAACGCAGGTGTAATTTATTACAATAAAGCAGCAGATATTCTAAAGGAGTTGAACAACATGTCTATCAAGGAATACAACAAAAACGAAACTGCTTATATGGAAAGGGCCAAAGTAGAATTTGAAAAGGCACTTCCTTATCTGGAAAAAGCATATGAGTTGCAACCGGATGATATACAGATCATGGAAACCTTGGAAGGATTGTATATCCGACTGAAAATGAACGAAAAGGCCGAAGAACTTGATAAAAAGATCAAGGAGATAAGAGGCGAGTAAATTATGTTTTCATGATTAAATATTTTAAAGCCGATAAACCAATTATCGGCTTTTTTTGTGACTGCATATTGATGATTTTTAAATTACAGGATCATTACCGATGTTTATTTGGTAATGAAGTGAACTAGTATTAGCTTTAGCACGATTATTTTTTGGTTGACCAATCCAATGCGTTGAGTTCAACATATATTAAGTTTTTTAAATTACCTTAAACCTGGAATAGTATAGCTATATGGAAGTAAAGAAAACAAAACACCCCAGTGGTCTTTATACCTTGTTTGCCACTGAGTTCTGGGAGCGCTTTAGCTATTATGGCATGCGTGCGCTTCTCGTTTTATATCTCACAGCTGAGTTTTCACGAGGCGGTTTCCAAATGGAACGTGCCGAAGCCTTAGCTATTTATGGTATTTTCACTGGTCTTGTATATTTGACACCAATTTTCGGTGGCATACTTGCAGATAAAATATTAGGACAACGAAAGGCAATCTTTATTGGTGGTATAGTAATGGCACTTGGCCAGTTCGCTTTAATGGCGAGTGTATCTTACAATGAAGGCGGAAATTTGGATATGAGGGAGTTCCTAATGTATTGTGGGTTGGGACTTCTCATATTAGGTAATGGATTTTTCAAACCCAATATCTCAACAATTGTAGGAGGATTATATGAGCAGGATGATCCAAGAAAAGACTCTGCATTTACAATTTTTTATATGGGTATCAACCTTGGGGCTTTCTTCTCACCAATTGTAGCGGGAAGCCTTGGTGAACAGGTTGGATGGCAATTCGGATACATGTCAGCAGGTATTGGCATGGTGCTGGGAACCATTTGGTTTTATGCCAGAAGGGCCTCTTTGCAAAATGTAGGTATGCCTCCTGATCGTGATGAATCGGCAACTGATTTAATCATCAAAGATTGGATCGATATTATTTTGTATTCCATAGCGTGTGTTTTGGCAGTGGTTGGATTTATATTTTTACTCAATACCACTCCGGAAAACATAATGGATATTATCATCATTATTGCAGCTATAGCGGCTACACTATACTTGCTGATAACGATCATTTCAGGTACTAAAGGAAAAACTGAATGGAGTAGAGTATTGGTAATAATAGTTCTTGCGGTTTTTAACGTCGTTTTTTGGTCGGGTTTTGAACAGGCAGGAGGTACCTTCAATTTATTCGCTGAACAAAACACCAATCGAGACTTTTTTGGTCTTTTTGAAATTGCGGCTTCTGCTTTTCAGGCCGTAAATGCAATATTTATTGTAATTTTTGCACCTATTTTCAGTGTGCTTTGGTTATCACTTGCCAAGAAAAATATTAACCCCAGGACACCGGTCAAGTTCAGTATTGGCCTGTTTTTATTGGGGTTAGGATTTTTAGTGATTGCTGCCGGTAAGGATAAGGCAGATACAGGAATGCTTGTGAGTCCTATGTGGCTGGTAGGCACTTATCTATTGCATACACTGGGAGAGCTGTGTTTATCGCCTGTAGGGTTGTCGATGATCACTAAGCTTTCACCAAAGAAAATTGTATCTGCAATGATGGGGCTCTGGATGGCTAGTATTGCCCTTGGAAATTATCTTGCAGCAACAATGGAAGCGATATTACTAAAATATGATTTCCAGTTATATCCTTTTATTGCTACCGAAGCCTTAGTTTCGGCTGCAATTTTATTAGCACTATCTCCATTACTAAATAAGTTAATGAAAGGCATACATTAATAATTAATTCACATTGAACTAAGGCTGCCTACATCTAATAGGTGGCCTTTTTTTATCTTTAGGCCATGAAATATATTGACTATCGGGTTGGGCATATAATCCCACCATTTTCCCTTCAGTATTATTATAAAAATGCTGTAAAAGCACCTTATTGGGAAATGGATAAACAAGAAAAACTTGTGAAAGCAACACAATATTTGATCCGGCAGTTCTTTGGATTGGCTCCAAATAGAAATATCTCATTTATTTCCGGTCAGGAGGTATTTTATAATCATGATATTCACTGGCAAAGCGCTGTGAATTTTGAAAATGCCTGTTTTAAATTACCTAAGGACCACAATATCATATTAAATAAGGCTTTATTTCAAAAAGGATTTGATTTCAATGATTTTGAAAAAAATATTATAATTGAAGCCAATGAACTGGGGCTTCCTCATGAATTATATATTTATATAGGTGAGGACACAAAATGGTCGAACCACTGGACTTATAATTTGTCGGATATCGTTACTATCCACCTGATCAAAGATATTCTTTCAGAATGGTCGGTAAAAGGGTATGGTGCGATTCAAAATGAACTGGTTTACAAAAAAATGCTTTGGCATGCTTATGACATTAAGACGCCTGAAAATACAAATCCAGCCACACAAATCATTAAATTGAATAGTGACAGGGCTGAACAAATAGCCAAGGGATTGGAATCGCAGCGAGTTCTGGTATCTTATATGAATAATTCAATCATGATGGTCAATACCCCGGCGCATTCCAAAGAACAAATGGAGCACCTGTTTGACCTGGTATCACCTCTTCTCAATCATTAATATGAATCTGGCATAACGATCCAAAGGATGATATAAACCAACAAACCGGAAAATGCAGTGGCCACCGATAGTATTATGTAGAGTAAACGCACCCATGTAGGGTCCCAACCAATCCATTCGGCAATACCGCCACAAACTCCACCAATTATTCTGTCTTTTGATCTAACGAGTTTTTTAGAAGCCATATGATCCATTTTTTTTCCGAATTTAAAAAGTTTCCTTAAAAATTGGCAGCAAAAGATATTAAAACAATTGCTATCAGGATCATAAATTGTATTGCTGTAACAAAAGCATAATATAGCATTGATTTTTTCATCTTTACCTCCTTGCATTCTAAAGATACAATGGATATGCCAATTACGAAAATCACTGTAATATGCTGTTAAATGAGGTTTTGCAAATTATTATTGTTCGAATATGAACACTACTGGTGTGCGTTTTTAAGGCAATAATAAAGAACCATCCCCATAGCTCAGAAACCGAAAATGATTATTGAGCGCATAACGATATACCCTTTTCCAATCATCTCCAATCAATGCCGATATTAGTAACAACAGGGATGATTTAGGCAAATGGAAATTCGTAACCAGGCCATTACACATTTGCATAGTATAATCCGGGTATATATATATTTGCGTGACGCCTTCAATGCGATCAAGCCCATTTTTATCCATCATTTTCAAAATAGCCTGAAGCGCTTTTTCCTTTGACGAGTTCCTTAAATGAAGATACGGATAGTCTTGTTCTATATAAAATGGGGCATTGTCATTTTTCAAAAGCATTATTCCATACCAATACAAACTTTCCAGGGTGCGCATCGAAGTGGTGCCTACTGGTATGATCTTTTTGGCCTGTAATGCCGCCTCAATATTCTGGCGTGTTACTATAATTTCTTCCTGATGCATATGATGTTTTGTCACATCATCTTCTTTGATGGGCTGAAAAGTACCAGCGCTTACATGAAGTGTTAAGAATTCCTCTTTTACCCCTTTTTGCCTGATTTTCCCAAGTACCTGATCCGTAAAGTGCAATCCTGCGGTTGGCGCTGCTACTGCACCTTCGTGCTTCGAATATACCGTTTGGTATTGAATTCTGTCCTCCGGCTCAGTATCTCGATGAAGATATGGGGGCAAAGGTATCTCACCGCTTTTTTGAAGTACTTCGGAGAACGTTAATTGATCGTCCCATTCTAGTTTAACCTGATCTTTTGAACGATCATACCATTGTGCTTTCAAATCCAATTGATCCTCTTCATCAGAAAAGATCCATAGTGCCTGATCCTCTTTCCATTTTTTTTTGTTGCCCACCAGACAGTGATAAACAATTTCATCTTTCACATTCATTGCTTCGGAAATATGTGAAGTAGGGATAATAGGTTCAAGAAGGAATAATTCAATGACGGCGCCGGTAGGTTTTTTAAAGTATAATCTCGCCGGAATTACTTTTGTGTCGTTAAAAAAAAGGGTGGTTTCTTTATCAAGAAATTGGTCAATATCGCGAAAGGTATATTCGGAGATATCCCCTTTTTGATAGAGGAGCATTTTTGCTTTATCGCGCTCTTTCAAAGGGTATTTTGCTATCGCTGATTCAGGTAATTCGTAATTATAGTTAGATATTGAGTGTCTCTTATCTTGATCTTTCAAATGCATAGTTATAGATTGAACCGCAAAAATAGTAGATATACAATTCTGAACAATGAAAATTAAAATTCATCCGTACACCCTGAAATTCACATTTGATGCCGGTACCTCGAGAGGTGTGTTAAGAGAGAAAAAGAATTATTTTATAGTAATTGATGATGAGCACACCGGTCGGTCAGGAATAGGGGAGTGTGGTCCTCTGGTTGGGTTGAGCATTGATGATTTTAATGATTATCACATACGGCTTGATAGACTCAGTAAGACGATAAAACAGGACTCGTTGCAGAGTATTTTATCGCATATTCAGGAGTTTTTGGATCATTCTATACCTCACGAATGGCCTGCTGCGCGTTTTGCTTTTGAAACGGCCTTACTGGATTTAAAATACGGAGGTGTCCGAAAAATTACAGATAACCCGTTTTATGACAAAGGAACACCTATTTCAATCAATGGTCTTGTATGGATGGGAGATGCTGATTTTATGAACAAACAAATTAGAAACAAAATAAATGCGGGCTTCCATGTAATTAAGATCAAAGTAGGAGCCATTGATTTTGATGCGGAATGCAGACTATTGGAAATGATTCGTAGAGAATTTGGAGCATCCATTGAGATCAGGTTGGATGCCAATGGCGCTTTCAGCCCTAAAGAAGCAATGGATAAACTCAATTCCCTTTCTCAATTTGATATTCACTCCATTGAACAGCCCATAAGGGCAGGCCAATGGGAGTATATGGCGAGAATTTGCAGGGAATCTCCAATCGATATTGCGCTGGATGAAGAATTGATAGGTATTAGTAATGTTGAAGACAAGCAAAACCTACTTGAAACGATATCACCGAAGTTTATCATTTTAAAACCTACCCTGTTGGGAGGCCTGCTGGCTTCTGAAGAATGGATCAATATTGCGCAAAACCTGAATATAGGGTGGTGGTTAACTTCTGCCCTTGAATCCAATATCGGACTCAACGCCATTGCACAGTATGCATCGTATAAAAATGTTAATCTTCCGCAAGGGCTGGGCACAGGTCAGCTTTATCACAATAACATACCTTCACCTTTATTTATCGAAAACGGTTCATTGCACTACAATACCAAACAGCCCTGGCAGTTGGACGAATTTATTCATTGACGAGATGAAGAGTATGGCAGGCGGCAATGGCCGCGGTTTCAGTACGAAGTCGACTTTCGCCTAAACTGACTATATGGAATCCTCGTTTTCGTGCCGTGCGTACTTCATCTGCTGAAAAACCACCTTCGGGCCCGATGAGTACCAAATAACTCTTTTCTCGAGTAGCCTGCTGAAATAAATGCCTGGGTGGAGGATTATCAATGTAGGCTATATATTTTTCCATCTCCAGTTGGTCTGATCGCAGTAACAATTCATCAAAAGTACAAAGATCATAAAGCGCTGGTAGATAAGCTTTCAGGGATTGTTTCATGGCGCTTATGGCTCTGGAATGCACCTTTTGTTGATTGAGCTGCCTTCTTTCAGAGTGAAATGAAGTAAAGAAATGAATGGCATCTACTCCGATTTCTATGGATTTCTCAATCACCCAAAAAGTCCGGTCGATATTTTTGGTAGGGGCAAAAGCGAGATGAATGCTGTATGTTTTTTTGGGGTATTGTTTTTTATGAATAATAGAAAAGGCACATTCTTTATGATGTGCCTTTTCTATTTTTGCCTCATACATAAAACCCTTACCATCCGTTACCCAAATGTGATCTCCTGCTTTATGCCGAAGTACTTTCACACAATGGCGGGACTCATCCGGATCCAATAAATGAGCACCCTCGGGTATATTGGGCTGGTAATAAAGTTCCATTACAATTCATTTTGCAACTTCTCAATAAAATTGATGTAAGTCTGCATAGCTTCCTCTTTTGACTTTCCTTTTTGTTCGGCCCACGCGTCGTATTTGGCTATTGCCTTGAAGTCGAAGCCCCCCGGCCTATCACCGGAAATGTCTCCTTCAGTAGCTTGTTTGTATAAGCCGTACATTTTCAGCAAATCTTCATTTGAAGGTCTTCTGGGTAATTTTTCAGCAGCCTCTACTGCATTTCTAAAAGCATTTTGGAGTTCCATATCAATTTTTTAAATAGTTTGAGGGATTAATATAAAAAAAGCCGGTCAAATTGACCGGCTTTCTCACAGATATTGTTTTAATTCTATCTATTTTTAAAATCCACATAGGCCCTTTCATTGGCGCCAACGTATATTTGTCGCGGACGGCCTATTGGTTCTTTATTCTCACGCATTTCTTTCCACTGTGCTATCCAACCGGGCAAGCGACCTATTGAGAACATTACCGGGAACATATTGGTAGGGATACCAATAGCGTTCATAATGATGCCCGAATAAAAGTCAACATTCGGATACAGCTTTCTTTCGACGAAGTAATCATCTTCGAGTGCGTGTTCTTCCAGTTTTTTGGCTATTTCGAGCATTTTATCTTGAATGCCAAGCT
>DNTA01000208.1 GCA_003500135.1 Cytophagales bacterium
AGAGGAATCGGCTTGTTGAATAAATTAAAAGCTTATGAACTACAGGAACAAGGGCGCGATACGGTAGAAGCAAACCTTGAGCTTGGTTTCAATATGGACCATCGCGACTATGGTATTGGGGCACAAATTTTGCGGGATTTAGGAGTGAGTAAAATACGCTTAATCTCAAATAACCCTAAAAAGCGAGCGGGTTTGATTGGTTACGGATTGGAAATAGTTGAAAATGTGCCTATCGAGTTTGAACCCAATGAGTTCAATGAGAGATACCTGAGAACCAAAAGGGATAAGATGGGCCACGAAATATTAAAAAAATAGCTTTATGAAAGTTGCCGGTTTCTTTTTAACCTTAGTACTCAGCTTTGCAGGACTGCCCGATTTGTATGCGCAGGAGTTCCCATCCGAACTTTGGCACAAAGGTTTTCTTGTAACAACTGATAAAGACACCCTTCGCGGCGAATTGAAGTACGACCTGGAAAACAATATGGTACAGGTGAATTCGAATAATGCCCTTAAAGCAATAGGAAGCCGTAAAATCTATTATTTTGAAATTTTTGATAAAACAGTAAGCAGTTACCGGCACTTTTATGTATTGCCTTACACATTAGATTCACAGTATGAGACACCGGTAATTTTTGAACTTTTATATGAAGGACAAATGTCTTTACTGGCTCGTGAGGAAATTGTACTGGAAAACGTATCTGCCACGCAATATGGCTTTATGGGCGGGGCGGGATTCTCCAGGTACCGTCTTGTGTACCGGTTTTTCTTTGTGGATACAAAAGGTAATATAACGCGCTACAATATGAAGAAGAAGGAGCTATTATCCATTTTTGTCAGAAAGGAAAAGCAAATAAAGCAATTTATTCAGCGCAATAAGCTGGATACTGACAATATTAGAGACCTTATTCGGATAACTTCCTACTACAATTCACTTTTTGACGCATAATATATGGAAAATAATACGCCACTAATATTGGTTACCAACGATGACGGTATCAGCTCAAGAGGTCTGCGCTTATTGATAAGTTTAATGAAAAAACTGGGCGAAGTGGTAGTAGTGGCTCCTGATAGTCCGCAAAGCGGAATGGGGCATGCCATCACAGTAGGAAATACACTTCGACTCAATAAATCCGACATATTTGAAGGAATTGAAGCCTATCAATGTAGCGGAACTCCCGCGGATTGTGTTAAACTGGCCAAACACTGGGCGCTTAAAGACCGAAAACCCGATCTTGTCGTTAGTGGAATCAATCATGGCAGTAATACTTCAATCAGTGTCATTTATTCTGGCACAATGTCCGCTGCGCTGGAAGGGGCAATAGAAGACATACCGTCAATAGGGTTTTCTGTTTGCGATTATTCCCATGAAGCTGAAATGGGCCACGTGCATGACTTTGTGATCAAAATAGCAGAACAAGTATTAAAATATGGTTTGCCGAGAGGGATAGCCTTGAATGTAAATTTCCCACCGAAAAGAAACGAGCCCATCAAGGGGATAAAAATATGCCGTCAAACCAGAGCCAAATGGCAGGAAGAATTTGATCGACGTTTTGACCCAACAGGACGCCAATACTTCTGGCTTACGGGTAATTTTGTCAACATGGACAAAGGAGAAGATAATGATGAATATGCCATTGCCAATAATTATGCCTCTGTGGTGCCGACGCAATTTGATTTAACAGCTTATCATGCCATACCCATTATAAACAAAGACTGGGATATTTAAGGTCATAATTCTAGAAAGGAATCCTATATTTTACATATAGGTTAAAAGCCGGTATGGACTTGTCAAAGGTGCGGCCATAGCCAGGTATGGAATACACATCCACGGGTTCTTGCTCGGTGTATTCTATCATTACCCGCAGTCGCAGCCTGAAGCCCATAAAGAAATTATCAAACATCATACCTTCAGATCCCAAAAGTGCCTCCCCCCAAGTTGCTGACAGACCGGTTCTATCAAATTCATTTCTGAAATTGTTCCAAAATTCACTGCCAATTTCAAAGATACCTCTGTCCGAAAATTGCGCCATTCCATAACGAACACCGATATACATGAAATCAACCGGTTTTTTTACCGGGAAGACATAGTCCAATCCCGCCCGGAAATATTGCCCTTCCACCGTGTAACCCTCGGCATTTTTATAAGTATTCGGAGTATTATTTGCCATGCCTACTTCCAGTGCCAGGGCCAATTTTTCTTTAAACAGCAAATTAATCCCTCCTTCAAATTTCATTTCAGTCGGCGATATTAACATAAGCAACTTTCCATAATCGACCCATGCTTCTAATGCCAAGGCAACGGGCGGAATTGTATCAGTGTTCGCCTCAACGGCACTATCCGGCATTGTCTGAGCTACATTATCTGTATTTAAAGTATCTGCCACCACGGCCTCATTGGGACCACCAACAATCGTATCTGCCAATAACTCTGCCCCTGAAACACCACCCGTATGGGTATCAGCTTTTACTTCTATTGAATCCTGCAGAAATTGCATTTCCTGCCCTAAAGAAGGGAAAGGGAAAAAGGACAAAATTATGATCGATATGTTAAAAAAATGCTTCATAGGTTATTTCATCACTCCGGCATTCTGTGGGGTCGCAGGAAGGATCGGACAGGGAGTCGAAAGAATGATAATCGACCAATAAATTAACGGCCTCGATCCGAACTTCGTCAAGCGTAGTGTACACTTCTCGCCGATAGCTTAACCTTAGCGTGTCGATCATATTGAAATAGTCAAAATATATCTCCGATATGTCGGCATTCATATTTAAAGGGATCCTAAAAAAATTATTGGTGGTATCCTGAAAAGATTCAAGAAAATTGGCGCCGTCGCCGGTAATGCTAACGGTGACCAATCCATTTTCAAAATCCCTCAAAGAGGTTTTGAGACTGTCATTCCATGTACTAAGTTCCTGAATTTCATTAGCCAATTGTAAGCTGTCATCCCCGGTGAGTGAATCCAACTCAATATTTTTCACTATAATCAAACTATCCAATGAGTCAGTTTCCGTTTCCAGTGTATCAATGATTGATTGTGCCCTGAATTCCAGATTGATGAATGGTTCTTTGTTAAGTACACCGCAATCGAGACAATCCTCCTCGCAGGAAAGCAATATTGCAGCAACAACAGTCAAAAAAATTATGGGCCAGTGCTTCATTCCAACTCCTTTGGGCGCAAATATATAGTTTTTAATAAGGGTCAACATCAAATTGGATCAATAATTGACGAAATGTTTTGTGCTGCTGGATTTCGAATGCGCACTCTTGCAAAAATTTCTTTAGCCGCTTCAAATCCACTTTGTCTCGCGGAAGCCTGACCAGAATTTCCATGAGATAATAATTCCGGATTTTTCCAATTACCGGTTCATGTGGCTCTGTCAATAGTGAATGGCCAATTGTCTCGACCATTAATTGGTACAAATGCATTGCCCCCTGCTGTGCAGGTTTTTTTTGCTTATGTTTAATGGTCAGTTTAATTAAACGAAAAAACGGTGGATATCGAAAAGCCTGTCTTTCACTGATTTCCGATTTATAAAAATCTTCGTATTGATTATGGATGATCCACTGGAAAATACGTTGACCAGGATCCGCCGTCTGAATGACCACTTCGCCCTTCTTTTCGCTTCTGCCGGCCCGTCCGCTCACCTGGGTGATCAGTTGAAAAGTCCGTTCAAAAGACCTGAAATCAGGATAGAACATCATCCTGTCGGCGTCTAAAACACCGACTAATGTAACATTCTTGAAATCCAGGCCTTTGGTGACCATTTGAGTGCCCACCAGGATGTCAATTTCGCCCTGATCGATACCATCAATTATTTTTTGATAAATACCTTTACTGCGCGTAGTGTCAAGATCCATGCGCATGATGTTGGCTTCACCAAAAAAAAGTTGGAGATCTTCCTCAACTTTTTCCGTACCAATGCCAATCGTTTTGATCCTGCTGGAGTTGCATTCCGGACATTTGGTCGGATTATGCTCTTTGAAGCCACAATAGTGACATTTTATTTGGTTGCTATACATGTGATAAGTCAGCGAAACTGCACACTGGTCACATTTAGGTATCCAGCCACAGTCCAGACAGGTGAGATAATTGGCATATCCGCGCCTGTTTTGGAATATAATGACCTGTTCTTTTCTTTGTATCGATTCGGCGATGCGTTGATGCAAAACTGGTGAAAGATCACCCTTCATGGTCCTTTCGCGGCGAGACCTCGATATGTCCACTAAATGTATTTCAGGCATATGGGCCTTACCATATCTTCCCAATATCTTTACAAGTCCCATTTTTCCCGATTGCGCGAGATAATACGATTCAACAGAAGGGGTGGCAGTACCCAAAAGAATACTGGCATGATGCAATTTGCTTAAATATAATGCCACATCGCGTGCCTGGTACCTTGGAGCCGGATCGAATTGCTTATACGTATTTTCATGCTCCTCATCTACAATAATTAGGTCAAGGTTGTCGAAGGGAAGGAATATTGCTGAACGTACGCCTACAATAACCGAAAATTTACCGCTGAGAATGCCCCTCCAAACCTCCACTCTTTCATTATCGTTGTATTTTGAGTGATACACACCCATTTTATCGCCAAAAGATTTACGAAGTCGCTGGACAATTTGTGTCGTCAAGGCAATTTCCGGTAATAAATACAGCACTTGCCCCCCTGACTCGATTACGTCGTGTATAAGATTGATATAAATCTCTGTTTTGCCACTTCCTGTTACACCATGCAAAAGTACGGGTTGGTTCTTTTCGAAATAACTCAGGATTTTGTCTTTGGCAACGGACTGTTCCGGGGTCAATTCGGGTGGCGTATCCATACCTTCTTCCAGATCATCAAAACGGCTGACAATCTTTTCGAATGACTCGAATATATTGTTTTTAATTAATGTTTTTAAAGATGATTCTGACAGTTCGGGCCTCTGAAGCGCTGTTTTAGCAACACCCTGAGCATTGATTGATACCTCTTCAAAAACCGGAACCACCTGAAGGTAAGCCAGCATCCAATTTAATTGCTTTTCTTTATGCTCAAGATTATTTAGGGTCTCTTCCAACTTCCCCTTTTCCAAAATACCGGGGTGAATTCGTATATATTTTACTTTTTTTGGCGTATACTTATCCTTTAATGCATCAAAAATCAGCACGGCCCCCTTGTCAATTAGGGATTTAATAACCCGCACATAAGACTTGATCTGAAGAATTTTTTCTACTTCTTTAAAGCTGAGTGAATCGTTGTGGTGGAGGGCACTGATCAGCAAATGTTCTTTGTCTGTCAGTATACTTCCCGACTCTACAAACCCGGGATTTAGCTGTATATGCGACTCATTGGAAAGTTTCAGTCCCGAAGGAAGAGCGTTGTTAAATACCTCACCAATAGTGCACATATAGTATTCCGACATCCAGTGGAATAATTTTAACTGGTATTCGTTCAGGTGCGGTATATCATCCAGAACATCGATCAGTGGTTTGAACATCTGATCTTCGTCAACATTCCCGGTAAAGCCGGAGATAACCCCAGTTACCACCTTTTGACGGCCAAACGGGACCACTACCCTGCTTCCAATATCCACATACTCACTTAATTGCTCCGGCACAACATAAGTATAGGCACGCGGTACGGCCAGGGGCACGATTACCTCCACAAAAACCTCGGGTGCTTGCAACATGAACGCTAATTATTGCTCAATCTGACTCAGGGCCTCCTGAATATTATGCACTGGCAATTTACATGATTTGTTGTAACAAACATAGATAGTGGTTTTGCCATTAATTGCTTTTCTTTCATGCGTTAGTGGCAACTTTCCTGATCCTGTTCCTCCGGCAACAACCTTATTGGGTATAAAAGCCTGTTCGAGCTCTGCTCTTTTGGCCTCGTAATCGGTACCAATAAAAACCACCTCTGCCAGTGGCGCTATATTGAGCAGATACTGACTGCCCCAATAACTCATGTACTGCACATCCGCATTGAGCATGGGCTGCACAAGCCCCATCATCTGATCGGCCATTTCCCTGTAATGATTATCATCCAGCAATGCCGAAAGATGTATCAGGTTGTCGACCATCATTGCATTGGACGAAGGGATCACATCGTCGAAGATGTCTTTTTTACGGGCAACGAGCTGTTCTGAATCGTGACTGGTATAATAGAATAGTTTTTCGCCTTCATCGTAGAATTTATCAATGGCAATATCACACCACTCCTTTGCTTTAACCAAATAGGTTTCATCCAGGGTTATCTGGTGCATTTTTATGAGCAACTTAATAAGAGCAGCATAATCTTCCATATATGCTGCAATTTGTGCTTTTCCTTTATTGTGGGTTCTGTAAAGAGATTTTCCCTTCGATAAATTATCAAAAATGAATTGAAGGTTTTTTTGAGCCATTTCGAAATAGTGCGGCTTTTGAAATACGCGGTATGCATCCAGCAAGCCAATATCCATAAGCGCATTCCATGATAGCACCGCCTTATCATCGAGCCCGGGTCGTATACGTTTATTGCGGTATTCCAGCAGTTTTTGCCTGCTTTGTTCAAGAAGGCCGGCAAAATCCTCCTTATTTATTTCATACCGATCCGAAAATTCTTCAATAGAAAGATGGCGATTAGGAATATTTTTGCCTTCCCAGTTTCCTTCTTTGGTGATCTGATAAAACCCGCATATGATGTCGGCTTCCTCACCCAGGACATTTTGCACTTCATCGTAATTCCATACATAAAACTTTCCCTCTTCTCCTTCGCTGTCCGCATCTAAAGCGGAGTAGAAAGCGCCTTCATCACTGGTCATTTCTCTACTAATAAACTGAACCGTTTGGTCTACTACATCTTTAAAATCCTGATTGCGATATACCAAATAGCCATCGGCGTACAGACTGAGTAGTTGGGCGTTGTCATACAGCATTTTTTCAAAGTGAGGCGCCAACCACTGACCATCGGTCGAATACCGGGCAAAGCCACCTCCTATCTGATCATAAATTCCTCCGAAAGCAATTTGTCTTAATGTATTTTCAAGGTGTTCCGATATTTCGTCATCATTGACAAAATAGTTGGCGCGAAGAAGAAAATGCCACAATGATGGCATGGGAAATTTCGGCGCCCGGTTATTTCCACCGTACTCCCTGTCAAAATTGGCTTTAAGCGGACCCACCATTTCCTCGAGTAGTTCTTTCGTATACTCAGCGTTTTTGGGTGTAAGTCCGAATTTCTCCAGGTCGCTTCGGTTTAGTGATTGGCTAAACGCTTCTGCTGATTCCAGAAGCTTATCTTTATTCTCCGAATAAGCTTTGGCAACACTTTTCAACAATTGATACCAGTTATTTGGCGGAAAATAGGTGCCTCCATAAAAAGGCTTTTGATCCGGTGTGACGAATACATTGAGCGGCCAGCCCCCTTGCAAACCCATGATCTGCACTGCCTCCATATAAATTTGATCAATATCGGGGCGTTCCTCACGATCAACTTTGATACAAACGAAATGCTCATTCATCACTTCGGCTATCTTTTTATTCTCAAAAGACTCACGCTCCATCACGTGGCACCAGTGACAAGATGAATACCCAATGCTGACCAGCATAGGTTTATCTTCATTTTTCGATTTTTCCAATGCTTCTTTTCCCCATGGAAACCAATGGACAGGATTATGTGCATGTTGCAATAAATATGGACTGGCGCTATGTATAAGGGCATTTGCTCCTTTTTGTGTCATATCAATTGTTGTTTTAATATTTGCTTTTCTTCTGAAATATCTACCTCTTTGCTAAACGCCTCCAGCTGACGCAATGTTTTTTTTACGAATCGTTGATGCTGTGGAGTCCCCGGGAAAAACGGCCGGTGCTGTAGCGCCTTGATGATTTTTTCCCATCTTCTCATCCATATGAGGCTATCGTTATCGATAAGGGCAGTTTTAAACCTGTCCCAGATGTAATCAACGGCTATGTCATTAGGATGCGCCATGTCAGATTTATAGTACCTGTAATCGCGAAGGTCATCCATCATAAGTTCATAGGAAGGAAAGTACTTCAAATTTGTTTTCTTTTCCGTTAGTTTATGACAGGCCAGCCGTAGTATTGACTTGCTGATTTGATTGGACTCGATCCCTTCTTTGAGGTGCCTGACAGGAGAAACAGTAAGCAAAAATTGAACGCCAGGATTAATAGATTCAATAATATTGAATGAGTTCATGCACCATTCCACAATTTCATCGCAGGTCATGTACCGCCTTTTAAAGGTTTTTGATGGCATTTTATGGCAATTTGCCACAATTTCACCATGTGGCAGTTCATAAGCTATAGACGTACCCATCGTGAAAATCACCCATTTGGTTTCTTTTATGAATGCAGAAAACTTGTCGTTTAGTATTTCCAACTTTTTTTTCAACTCTTCCAAAGAGGTGGCAGCCATATCAGAGTGTGTCCAGTAGTGTCGATGGATCCCTTGATTTTCAAGAAACAATGATCCCGGCCAACTACGATGATAAGAGGCCGTGTTAAGCAGGTGGCAAATGGCTATTGGGTTGTAGATGGTACCGAAAGGATTGTTCATCAAATCAAATTTGTATTGCCTTAACTTTTCACCAATATGAAATGAAAAACATGATCCCATCAGCAGTATTTTGTCCTGACGGTTAATTTTGGGTGTGTATGATTTTAGATCCAGTTCCGTTCTTAATTTCATAATGCAGGTCGATATACGTAAAAATACTGGATAATCGGGCAATCGAGTAGGAAGATAGGGATT
>DNTA01000272.1 GCA_003500135.1 Cytophagales bacterium
TTGACGTTAGTCAGAATTAAAACGGAATGCTAGAAGAAACATTAAATCATATCGTCCCATTTGACAATGCATCCCTTGTTAGCATTGTAAATCTTTTCAAAGAAGTTCAATTCAAAAAAGGAAAATCCTTTGCGAGAAAAGGTGAGTATTCAAGAAATATTGCTTTTATAAAATCAGGAGTTTTGCGAGCATATTATGGAAATGATAAAGGAGAACAATACAATAAAACTTTCTTTACCGAAAATAGTTTTGTTGGTGCTTATTCGGCTTTGGTAACAGGAAACAGGAATTTAATTGATATTGACTGCCTAACCGATTGCTCTTTACTTGTAGCTGAATATTCAAAGATAACAGCCTTATATGATGAGAATCCAAAAGTTGAGCGTTTATCAAGAATTTTGGCAGAGCAATTTTTTGTTCGCAAAGAAAAACGTGAAATAGAACTTGTTACATTAGAAGCTAAAGAACGTTATTCAATTTTCCAAAAAGAACATCCTGACTTAGAGCAACGTATTCCACAATATCATATCGCTTCCTATTTAGGTGTAAGTCCAACACAACTTAGCAGAATTAGAGCTAAGAAATAATTTATCCTCACTACTACTATTCCTTTACATATGTAAATGAAATGGTCCTTAATTCCGCTTAATTTTGCATCGTATTTAGAAGCAAATTTTATGCGATTAAAGGATAACAAAATACTCATCACAGGTGCCACGGCCGGTATAGGTGAAGCGCTACTTAACAAATTTTTGAGTCTCGACAACCAAGTTATTGCATTGGGAAGAAATGAGCATAAATTGAATGAGTTGGCTCAGAAGGATAAACGGATTATTCCTTTTACCTGTGATATTTCAAAATCAGAAGAACTTGATGACCTCATCATTTTCCTGGAGCAGAACCACCCGGATACGAACATACTGATAAATAATGCCGGTATTCAATATAACTACCATTTTGAAGATGAACCTCAACTTATGGGGAAGATTGAGCATGAGATCAACGTAAATTTAATAGCTCCACTTAAACTGATCGCGCTTTTGCTGCCAATACTCAAGGAAAATGACAATGCATCCATTATCAATGTTTCATCAGGATTAGGCTTGGTACCTAAGAAACAAGCTCCTGTTTATTGCGGCACCAAAGCCGGCATCCATATTTTTTCCAAGTCGTTGCGATATCAGTTGAACCACATAAAGGTATTTGAGATCATTCCCCCTTTGGTAGATACTCAGATGACTGAAGGCCGTGGAAGGGGAAAAATCAGCCCGAAACAGTTGGTTGATGAGTTTATCGCAGCTTTCAAGCGAGATCGGTATGAAGTCAATATTGGCAAGGTTAAACTTTTGAAGTTTTTGAACCGATGGTTTCCTTCGCTGGCTGAGAGCATCATGAAAAAAGGAGGAGAATAATGAGAGCCTTACTTAGAATAATGCTCATGCTTGCTGCATTTTTTGCCTCAACGTTTCTGTTGGCGCGCATTCTAGGTTTATTCTCCATTGATGAGGTCACTTCTTGGCTGGAGCAAGCCAGCCAAATTAATCCCGCCTATCTGTTTATCGTAGTAGTACTTCTGCTATTCAGCGACCTGTTTATAGCCGTACCTACCCTTACTATCACGATATCTTCGGGCTACTTTCTTGGATTTATTCCAGGCAGCTTGGCAGCCATTATAGGTATGCTTTTGGCGGGTTTTNNTTTTTTCGGCTATTGGTTAAGCCGAAGCTTTGGAGAACGCATCCTGAAAAGAATTGTAAAGTCTAAACATAAAAGAAATGAAGCCATAAGCAGTTTTGAAAGATATGGAGCAGCAGTGATCTTGCTAAGCCGGGTGTCACCTATTTTGCCAGAAGTGTCAGCTTGCATGGCCGGCATCACCGGAATGAGGTCTTCTACCTTTTTTCTGCTGTGGTGTGTTAACACCATTCCGTACGCTCTGATTGCATCCTACTCGGGTTCTGTCAGCACATTAAACAATCCCAAACCAGCTATTTATGGGGCCATTGGAATATATGCCTTTCTATGGTTGGGTTGGTTTTTATTCAAAAGATTTAAAAACTCAAATTAATCTCATAATCATGAAAAAGATAATCTTTTTAATAACCTTACTCACACTTTGTACATCAATGCTTCTTCAGGCACAGGATAAAAAAGTATTGTTCGTTTTAAGCGCGGAAAACACCCTACTATTAAAAAAAGGAAAAAAAGAACGCCAAACCGGGGTGTTCCTCAATGAGTTTTACTTTGCCTATCATGCCATTATATCTGAAGGATACCAGGTCGATTTTGCAACTCCAAATGGAATTAAAGCTACCATAGATCAGGAAAGTTTGGATGATGACTATTGGAAAGAAAACCCAGCTTTGAAGCAACTTGCCATTGACTTTTGGGAAAACGATGAGCGATTTGCCAACCCAATTACCCTTAAGGAAGCACTTAAACGGATCGATGACTACATTGGCCTGGTGATCCCCGGTGGGCAGGGCCTGATGGTAGATTTATATTATGACGCCAACACACCAGTTCTTTTAAAGTCATTTGCTAGGAAAAACAAAGCTATAGGTCTTATTTGTCATGCTCCGGCATTAATCACCAGCATTCCAAAAGAAGACAATCCTTTTGTAGGATATACAGTTAATTCGGTCACCCCTTTTGAAGAATTCTACATTGAAAGGTTTATCATGAAAGGTAAACCAAAAAATCGAAAGATTGCCAAGCAATTGAAAAGTCTAGGATTAAACTACGAGAAAGGTAGTCCGGGGAAAAGCTATGCAGTTCGTGATAGAAATCTGGTTACGAGTCAGAATCCTTACTCAGGAAGTCTATTTAATCAATTATTTTTGGAACTACTTAGTGAACAAGATTAAAAAACGCCACACAACATTGGCTATACGTAATGCGGGCGA
>DNTA01000136.1 GCA_003500135.1 Cytophagales bacterium
GTTTTTAGAAGTGCCCTTATAAGTATTATTGCATATGGACAAGTTGATAGCATTCCTCTTTCCTTGACCAAAAAATACTTTAACGGTGGGTTAAGAAATTATAAATCCGTCTTGATTGGAGAGGCCAAAGGCCAGAAATTTAATCCTAAAAAAATTTCCGGTAAAGCTAACATGGATTTTGAGACCTTAATGCTCACGACTGATAAAGTCGTGATTGCCATTTCCCTAACAGAAGGAGGACAACATACTGATATCTATGCATTCTGGACAAAGGATAAAGAATGGAAGATTACAGCATTTCGGGCTTTATGGCTTCCAGGTGTATTTTACATGTACTTCGATAGATTCAGAAACTTAGATAGTGAAGGTATTAAATTGGAGTTCCAAAAGATGATTGACGAAAGAAAACAGAAAAATGGCGCACTAACTGATGAACAAATTGTTGAGCAGATTGGAACATTGGAAGACCTTCAGGCAGATATTGGCAACATGGAATTGACAGTGGGTTCAGACGAGAAACTAAAAGAGCATTTTTACAACAATCAAGAAAAATTTCACGCATTACTTGATAAGATTCAAAATGACAGTATATCGCAAACAAAAACGTGGAGAATAAGAAAGCAACCTGATTATAAAGGTGATTTAAGAGAATTATTACTATCAGGGATTTCAAGTTATAATGGTCAATCGCTCATTGATTTTAACATTGGTGGCATGATTGATAACTCCGTCGGTTATTTTTATTGTAAAAATCCAGATGATGTTCCAGAGATGTCTGCTAATCGTTATATAATGATTCGAAATTTAGGTAATGGATGGTATTTGTACAAAACGACATAAGTAAAAACGCAACACAATAACTAAGCATTCGCGTGGCCTATAGGCCGAAAATGCCCACCTTCGGAGGATAAAAATGCTGTATTGACAAATCCGGGTTATCTATGGGGAATGCCCTAATTAAAGGAGATTCAATGAGAAAGGTGAAGAATGACAAAATGGACTCAAAAGAAAATTAACTTTCTTAATTGCTGCTAATCCCTGGTGGGTGTTCAGTTTGACCGGAATGCCCTGTTCAATTTCAACGGAATTATCACTCTGGTTATCCCAAAACCATCGACTTCTTTCATAGATACCAACTCAACGGTTCCCCGCATCGGCGTTGTAAATCCATAGGATTTTTTAGTGACATTCTCCACGGTTACTTCCTCATCGCCATTACTGTATGTAAATGTGTATGGGGCTTTCCCGGTAAAATCTACTTTTAAAAAAAGCAGTCGCTTCAGGATCACAAAGAATAGTATCGCCTGAAATGGTTGCTGTGGCAAGCTGAGGAATATTGCTTGTATCAGCTTTGGCCTTTACACAAAAAACGACATCGTTAAAATCATTATCTCCACCAGGCCTTATTTGATCCTCAAATCCTAGTAGGAACAGGCTATCCTCCGGTCAATTCAATTGGATCGTTTGCTGTTTATAGCCTTCCTGAATGTAGGTGTTGAGATTTCTATCGGTAAATATAATAAGCGTAACAAGACATACCCTATCGGCAGACCAACCACGAGCGATCAGAAAATATCCAATGGTCGAATTCGGAGGAAACTCTCCAAGTCTTATTTTATCCCCTGCCTCTAAGGGAGGTGAGGAACTGTTGGGCAGAATAACTACCAGACTATCTATGTTATCGAGTGTAGAAGGAGGCTGATCAGTTGGGTAGGTGTAAAAACCCCAGTGAGTTTTTCTATCCAGCGCCTTTAGTGACAAATGTTAAAAACACTTCACTCGTGTCATTTAGCGCTGTATTTAATTGTGCCTTATCGTAGAAATAGTTATTGTTTTCAGGCGCCAACACCGATTCCGAAAGTGTTTCTTCAACAAAGTCTACCAGGCCCTGGGGAACCGCATCGCTGTGGCCTTCCTTGAATAACGGGTCTTCGTTAGAGGACCATTTCCCCAAATGTTTGATTTTATTGCTTATAGCAGTGTTTAAGGAATTGCATTGGGCATATGGCCCCTGAGAGAAGATCAGAAGCGACAGAACAATAAAAATATATAGCCGTCTCATGATTCAATATTTAAGCTTCATGTTTAAAAATCGATTTTGGGCATAACCAAAATACAATCTCTCGCTTTTACTTACAACGTACACTTTTTGTCATTACAAATGAATAACAAATTTATTAATAAACACAAATAAATATTGGAAAATTAATATTTTGGTCAAAACAATATAAATTTTAGCCAGCTAAATGGAAAGCGCCTTTTTTTAATCGGGTCACTACGTAAGAAATTAACTTGAGGGTTAATTTTTTGAGTCGTTAATTTTTGTTTTTAACGAACGAAGATTTGCTTCTTTGATTGGGCGCAGTTTTTTACGGGCAAATGAGGTGAAGTATTTATGATGTTGGACGAACTGGCAACTTACATTCATCCAGTTATTACTATCAAAACCAGGAAAAATTGCACATAATTCGTTCTTGAGAAGTTCAGATTTTTCAAAAAATTTGTCTGTTGCCAAATGATAGAGATCAGCGTCGCAAAGCACTTCTTCCAAAAGGTTTTTTGGCGATTGAGGAATTTTTGTGGCAATAATGCACGCTTTAACCTGCCTGACCTTTTCTGGTGGGAAGCCTTCATTCTTTAGAAATTCTTCGGCAATATCAGCGCTTACACTTTCGTGGTCTTCCTTACCTTTATAATACCCTGTGTCGTGGAACCAGGCCGACAAGATGACCATTTCTAACTCCTCATTATTCAATCCGCAAGCCTTTCCAATTACTTCAGAAGCTTTCACTACCTCTTTTGTATGTGTGGCATTGTGATAGCAAATGCTCCTCTCGAGATTTTCTCTCAGAAATGCTTTTACATACTTTTCTGCTTTTTTAATAATGGGCGTCACAAATGCCATATAATATCCTCCTTCATCTTTTCAGAAATGGACAGTTTTTGTACTTTTCATTGTTTTGCAACGAGTAAGATAACGTACTTACGATTTAAAATGTTAACGGTATTCGACAAAAATGTGCTTATTTCGGGATATATCAATACCAGATCTATATAAAATGCGTTTTTTGCCTCACAAAATTCTTAATTATTTAGGTGTATTACATTTTTTAGGGGTTTTCCTCGCATTTTCTTGTGAACCAATAAAAGGACAATATGCACGTGACAAGTTTCAACTTGTCAACAGCAATTACCAATACAACATAGCAGATCCTGACAAATTATGGACTTTGGATAATGAATTAGATGAAATATCTGGTTTATCATATTTTAACGATAGCCTGCTGATATGTGTAAACGATGAAAAGGGCCATGTGTATTTTTTTGACTATCTGAAGGGTGAAATTGCAAAAGAGCTGGATTTTGGGAAAAAGGGTGACTACGAAGGTTTAGAAAAAGTTGGCAATACTATTTGGGTGCTTGAAAGCAGTGGCGATCTGCACGAGATTTCAATTGATGCACAGGATTTATTAATTATCGATGTTCGCAAACACGACGAAAATTTGAAGAAAGGCCATGAATTGGAAGGGTTGGGTTTTCATATCCCGAAAGAACAATTATTACTTGCCTGTAAAAAAAGTCCGGTGGATAAAGACAATAAACGAAAACTTTTTTTGTCAGATGAAACCAATAGGTCGGTTGAAGACATTTATATAGACATAAAGCAAGTTGAAGATAAACTGAATGAAAAGGGCTTAATTCCCGAGTGGCACTTGCCATTTTTTCCCTCTGGCGTAGCCATGCATCCTGTTACGAAAGAAGTATTTGTGCTGGCGCATAAGGGCAAACTGATGTTGGTTTATTCCGATGAATTCGAATTGATTGATGTAGTGCCCTTACCCAAACAAATACTTCCGCAACCGGAAGGAATCTGTTTTGATCGTTCAGGCAATTTGTTTTTGTCTACCGAAGGTGTAGGGGGAAAAGGTAAAATTATTCAATGTAAAAATCATAGAAATGAGTGATCTTGAACTACCCATTTATCAGGTAGAGGCTTTTACAAATCATGTTTTCGGGGGTAATCCTGCTGCAGTGATCATTTTAGAGCATCCCATTCGTGAAAAGCAAATGCAGCATATTGCGTTGGAAAACAATCTATCGGAAACGGCTTTTGTATGGAGAGATCGTCATGGGGAAGCATGGATAAGATGGTTTACACCGGAAAAAGAAGTGGATCTGTGCGGACACGCCACCCTTGCAAGCGCTCATGTTTTTTTAAACGAGATCAATAAAAACCAAAACATCATCGCCTTTAATTATGAAGGCGGAAGGCTTTTGATCAAAAAGCATGGAGAGTCCCTCAAAATGACCTTTCCTTTGTGGCCGGTTAAATCCATTCAGCCCAACCCGAAATGGCAAAATCTTTTTTCAGGCAATGATGTGGGTTGGTTTTCCTATCGAGATATGATGGTCGTATTGCCCAATGAAAAGGCTGTAGCCGATTTTGTGCCTGATTTGGGTCAAATTGCCAATTTGCCAAATGAAGCCCTGGTCATAACAGCGCCCGGGGATGATAGTGATTTTGTTTCAAGGTTTTTTGCCCCGAAAATGGGAATTTCTGAAGATCCTGTAACTGGTTCAGCGCATTGTGCACTTGCGCCATACTGGGCAGGGATTTTAGGAAAAAAAAAGCTTCATGCCAGGCAGTTGTCCCACCGGGGAGGAGAGCTTAAATTAGAAGTCCAGAATGATTTAGTAATAATTGAGGGAAGTTGCAAAACTTACTTAAAAGGAACCATTTATCCGGAATCCTGAGATTCCTTACTTTGGTATTCACATTAATTTCTATTTTTGTAGCTCAAAATACCAAACTCAATAAATATGGTTAACAATCTTCTAGAAGGAAAAAAAGGGATCATTTTCGGAGCATTGGATGGGAAATCCATCGCTTGGAAAACGGCCGAAAAAGTATATGAACAAGGGGGTAGGTTTGTATTGACCAATGCCCCGGTTGCCCTTAGGATGGGCAAAATTCAGGAATTGGCTGAAAAATGTGAAGCTGAAGTAATAGGGGCAGACGCCACCTCTGTAGAAGATATTGAAAATCTGTACACAAAATCCAAAGAAATACTGGGGGGCAATTTCGATTTTATTTTGCATTCGATTGGCATGAGTCCGAATGTGCGGAAAGGACGCGACTATGGCGATCTGAACTACGACTGGTTCCTGAAAACCCTGGATATTTCTGCTTTATCATTTCACAAGGTAATGCAGGTGGCTGAAAAAATGGACATCATGAACGAATGGGGCTCCATTTTGGCGTTATCTTATATCGCCGCACAAAGAACATTCCCTGACTATTCTGACATGGCACAGGCCAAGGCTTTATTGGAATCAATCGGGCGCAGTTATGGTTACCGTATGGCGGTTAATAAAAAGGTAAGGGTGAACACGATCTCGCAATCACCCACGGTAACCACAGCCGGTTCAGGCGTCACAGGATTTGATGTATTCTTTGATTATGCCGATAAAATGTCGCCATTAGGAAACGCCTCAGCAGAGGATTGTGCTAATTATATTGTAGCCATGTTTTCTGATTTTACCAGAATGGTAACCATGCAAAACCTCATGCATGATGGCGGTTTCTCTTCTTCGGGAATCACCAATGAATTAATTGAAAAATTAAAATAGGGTAAATACCGCGCTCCGGCGCGATTTTTTTATGATTGTCTTTCCTAACGCCAAAATAAACCTTGGGCTATATATCACAGAAAAACGTCCCGATGGTTATCACAATCTCATTTCGTGTTTTTATCCGGTTGGTTGGAGCGACGCATTAGAAGTAATTGAAGCTAAAAAGACCGCTTTTTCATCTTCAGGCCTATCCATTCCATCGGACGGCAAGGAAAATCTGGTAATGAGGGCTTATAAACTATTGCGCCGTGATTTTCAATTGCCAAATGTAGAAGTGCACCTTCACAAAGTTATTCCCACAGGTGCAGGGCTGGGAGGGGGTTCAAGTGATGCTGCACATATGCTGATAACCCTGAGTGAGATGTTTAACCTACTGCTCGAGGATGATATTCTAATGCAATACGCAGCTGAGTTAGGAAGTGACTGCAGCTTTTTCATTTCAAATAAACCCTCACTTGTTACGGGAAGAGGAGAGGAATTACAGGAAATTGATTTCAGTTTGAAAGGAATGTGGTTGGTATTGGTATATCCCGACATCCATATTTCTACAAAAGAAGCTTATTCGGGCATATCTCCCAAAATGCCCGAAAACAACGTAGAGAAACTAATCAAGGATAAAAAGATGGATGACTGGCGGCAAAATCTTAAAAATGATTTTGAACCACATCTATTTCAAACCCATCCTGAACTTCAAAGAATCAAAGAGGATTTATATGAACTGGGAGCCGACTATGCCGCCATGTCGGGAAGTGGATCAGCTGTTTTCGGGTTATACAAAAATGAACCTGACCTAAAAGGTCACTTTTCAGATTTCAGAGTGTGGGCGGAGCAATTGAAATACTAACGCAGGTTATCTAGTTCCAGTGCTTTTCTTTTGTTGATCCTGTTAACAATAGGATATGACAAAACGGCCAGCAAAATAATAACTGTACCCATATAAAAACCTGGCGCCATTTTTTCGCTTTCACCAAAAATAATCACTGCCAGAATGATACCATAAACCGGTTCAAGATTAACGGTTAGGTTCATAGTAAAAGGGGATATCTTTTTCATTAGCTCCACTGATGCTGAAAAGGCGTAAACGGTACAAACGGTCGCCAATAACAAAATATACAAGAAGTCCATCCCGGATAATGCCAGATGTAAAGATTGATCGGGAGCCAGGTACATTGTATACAGTGGAAAGAATAAAGCAGTACTTAAACTGGCGCTGGCCATCTCATAAAAAGTGATGACATAGGGTGAGTGTTTTTTTGTTAGCTTACTATTGATAACAGAAAAAATAGCGGCCAAAAGTGCCGATCCAAGAGCCATCGATAAACCTAAAAAGTGGTTAAATTCGAACTTGAAGATCACATAAAGTCCAGCAATAACGATCAGCCCTAAAAAAACTTCAAAACCTTTGGTCTTTCTTCTGTAAAACCATGGCTCTACCAGGCTGGTCCAGAAGGAAGCAGTAGCCATACCAGCCAAACAGATAGATGCATTGGAAACCCTGGCAGAGGCAAAAAACAGTATCCAATGCGCAGCAATCAGGCAGCCTGTCCCAATTATTTTCAAAGTTTCGCGCCAACCTACTTTTAAAGAAAGGCGCCTGTAAAAAAGAAAGGGCAACAAGGCGATAGCTGCAAACAGTGTACGATAAAACACTACCTCCACCGCAGGAATGGTAATGAGTAAACCAAGTATTGCGGTAAAACCCCATATAAATACAATAAAATGCATGTGGAGATAGTCTTTGAAATCTGCTTTCATTATCTGGGTACTGTTCTGTAGAGAAATAAGCCAAGCGATCCGAATATGATATTGGGTATCCATACGGCCACGGCGGGATTCACGGCCCCTGATTCAGCCAGGCTTCTTGAAAAAATAAAAAATATGATAAAGATAAAGGCGATAAGGAAGCCAAGGGCAATCTGGAATCCCTGACCTCCACGTGTTTTCCTGGCCGATACGATTAATGCGATAAAGGTAAGTATAATTACAGCAAAAGGAGAAGCAAAACGAACATAGGATTCAATTTCGTACATCACCACATCATCAGCCCCTCTTGATCTCAGGTCGCCAATTTTATTGTAAAGCTCCTCCATAGTCAAGGCTTCAAAAAGCATATAATCGCTGGAAAAGTCTTTGGGATGGATCATCAAGGTCGTGTCCATTTCGCTACCATACGTATAATTTTCCTGAATACTGTCAAATTCGTGAAGCGACCAGTTTTTAAGTTTCCACTTTTTTTCTTCTTCCTGCCACTCCATCCTTCGGGCAGTTAATTTTTGCTTCAGTTTGGTGCCCTTGATCGTTTCTAAAGTCAGCTTGTAGCCGGTTTCATTATTGTTGTTGTAGCTACCTAAGTAAAGATATGACTGAGGCCCTATTTTGATGTGTATATCCCGTTCGGCATAGTAGTATGATTTTTCGAAGTACTTCATTTCAAAGGCAATTCGATCCTTGTTTGAATTAGGGATCACCCAACCGCTGATATAAAAGGAAAGTAAACCAATCAATATCGCACCGGCCATATATGGCGCCATTATCCGTCGAAAACTAATGCCGCTACTGAGCATGGCAATAATTTCGGTATGTGTGGCTAATTGTGAGGTTACAAAAACAGCAGCTATAAAAATTGTAAGTGGGGTAATTTGGTTGGCGATATATGGTGCATAATCCAGATAATAGTTAAGTGTTTCAACCATAGTGATCTGGTTTTCAATAAATTTTTCACTACGGTCTGTGTAGTGAATGATACATACCACAGAAATGAGTATGCCGACCACGAAAAAAAATGCCGACAGGAATTTTTTAAAAATGTATGTATCAATGATCTTCCACATGTGCTTATTATATCCTTTGAGCCACTTTTTTCACCATTGTCGCTTTCCAGCTATCAAAGTCGCCATCTATAATACGTTGCCTTGCTTCGCCGACCAGCCACAAATAAAAGGCCAAATTGTGAATACTCGAAATTTGAGCGCCTAAAATCTCCTTACTTGTGATCAAATGACGTAAATATGCTTTGGAATAAAAATTACTTACGTTATTGTCCAGTTTGGGATCGATTGGGCTGAGGTCATCTTTCCATTTTTCATTTTTTATATTAATGATTCCTTCCGAAGTAAAAAGCATTCCATTGCGGGCGTTGCGCGTAGGCATTACACAATCGAACATATCAACCCCCAGGGCAATGCATTCCAGTATATTGGCTGGAGTCCCGACCCCCATTAAGTAACGGGGTTTGTCATCAGGTAGAATACCGCAAACCAGATCGGTCATTTCATACATCATATCATGTGGCTCACCAACCGAAAGTCCGCCGATCGCATTTCCCTGCTGATTTTGCTCCGCAATGAACTCCGCAGATTTTTTGCGTAAATCCTTATAAACACTTCCCTGAACGATTGGGAACAGCGTTTGTTGATACCCATATTTGCCTTCAGTTTGATCGAATCTTTTAATACAGCGCTTTAACCATCGGTGGGTCATATCCATCGATGATTTGGCATACGCATATTCACAGGGATAAGGCGTACACTCATCAAAAGCCATAATGATATCTGCACCAATGGCACGTTGAATATCCATCACGTTTTCCGGTGTGAACAGGTGTTTTGAACCATCAATATGCGACTGAAAATGCACTCCCTCTTCCTTTATTTTTCTGGCGCCCGAAAGACTGTACACCTGGTATCCCCCGCTATCTGTTAAGATTGGTTTCTTCCAACCATTGAAATGATGCAAGCCTCCTGCTTTTTCCAATAAACCTAACCCAGGCCTTAAGTAGAGGTGGTAAGTATTGCCTAAAATGATTTGAGCTTTAATGTCCTGTTCAAGTTCTCGCTGATGCACCGCCTTTACTGTTCCGGCTGTGCCCACAGGCATGAAAATGGGGGTTTTTATCTCTCCGTGATTTGTTTTAATAGTACCGGCACGCGCTTTACTGTTATTATCTTTTGCTTGTAAGGTAAATTGCATTAATAATTCTGTTTGGGGGCACAAAAATAAACTTAATATCCTATATTTTGCGCATCTTTATTGACTCTATACTGACATGCACTTTTTAGACCAACCATTTTTTTTAGTATTCGCGGCCATAAGCGCCTTGTACGCAATATTATTGATCATTTCATTTTTTTCACTGGCCACCTACAGAAACAAATTTGATAAAATTTATTCCGACGGTGTGTCCATAATCGTTTGTGCGCGCAGTGAACTGAACAACCTCAGGCAGTTGGTTCCATTGTTGATTAAACAAGATTACAAAGACTTTGAAATCATAATTGTCGACGACCGATCAGAAGACGGGCAATATGATTTTTTGATGGATATGGCTAAAAAAGAGCCAAAGGTAAGGCATGTCAGGATAGATCATGTGCCCGATCATATCCAACCAAAAAAATATGCCATTACCCTTGGCGTAAAGGCGGCCACAAATGATGTGCTGCTCTTTACCGATGCTGACTGCCGGCCTTCATCAAACAGTTGGGTTGAAAAAATGTCGGCGCCCTTCGTCAATCCTAAAATTTCTTTTGCAATCGGTTATTCGCAATATTTTACATCCGGAGGATTATTAAATGCCATGATCAGGTGGGACACTTTGCAAACTGCTTTACAATACATCACACTTAATCGATTGGGTAATCCTTACATGGCAGTAGGCCGGAACTTGGCATACCGCAAAAGTGTATTTCTCGAAAATAACGGCTTCGGTTCATTACAATCGGTTCTAGGTGGCGACGATGATTTATTTGTAAATAAACATGCTAAGAGAAACAATTCTGCGTTAGTGCTGGGTGAAACATCCCTTGTGTATTCAGTAGCTAAAAAAACCTGGAGTGAATTTATTATTCAGAAAGTGAGGCACCTTTCAGTTGGTAAACATTACCGATGGATTGACAAAGTAATATTAAGGGTTGCGGGAGCGATTCGCTATTTGATGTATGTTACATTAATAACTGCAATTTTGTCAGGTTCTCAACCTTTGGCAGTTGCAATTGTTTATTTCTTTACATTGGTATTATTATTGATGAATGTTTTAGCAATCCAGTTCAAATCGGGCGAAAGGAAAAATATGTGGTGGGGCGTTGTACTGGATTTAGTCTACCTGATAGGATATCTTGTAGTTGCGGCTAAAGCAAAATTTTCACCTAAAATACGTTGGCGTTGACGAAGCAATTTTCACAAAAAGCACTTGAGGATTTTAATTTAATAGACCAGGCCACCAAAAGGAATGATGAACAGGCTTATGCTGAGCTTATGAAGCGCTACAAAAAGCCGGTTTATCATATGATTTTGAAAATGGTGCGTAATGTCGATGACGCAGAAGACCTTACTATTGAAGCATTTGCCAAGGCTTTTAAAAACCTCAAACGCTTCAAAAAGGATTATACATTCAGCACATGGTTGTTTCGTATCGCAACCAACAATGCCATAGATTTTATCCGGAAGAAAAAGCTGGAAACCATGAGCCTGGACACCTCATTTCAGGATGATAGCGGGGAAAATATTACCATCGATGTACAGGATCGTGGATTAAATCCACAGGAAGAAGCCATTAAATCGCAGAAAATTGAATTGGTAAGAGTATTTGTGGATAAACTGCCACCAAAATATCAGCGACTGGTAAAGTTGCGATATTTCCAGGAGCTTTCTTATGAAGAAATCGCCAAAGAGCTGGATGCTCCTTTAGGTACGGTTAAGGCACAATTACACAGGGCCCGGGAACTGATGTATGACCTTGTAAAAGGAAAACAGCAACATATCTAAATTGCCGTAGATGTCCGATACACCGCAGCTAATCCAAAAATATTTTCCTGATCTAACGGCAACTCAAATAAAACAGTTTGGGAAGCTCGGTAGCCTATACGCAGACTGGAATTCCAAAATCAATGTCATTTCGCGTAAAGATATTGAGTCATTGTATACCAGGCATGTCCTGCATTCATTGGGCATTGCCAAAGTGATGTCATTTAAGAATTTCACGGAGGTGCTGGATGTCGGAACAGGTGGGGGCTTTCCCGGCATTCCACTGTCCATTTTGTTTCCTCAAAGCAACTTTCATTTGGTTGATTCCATAGGCAAAAAAATTAAAGTGGTGCAGGCGGTAGCAGATGGCCTTGGCCTGGAAAATGTTGTAGCAGAACATACGAGGGCCGAACAGGTAAAAAAGCAATACGATTTCGTTGTCAGCAGGGCCGTTACACGCTTAAAACCATTTTTGCAATGGATCCAAAATAAATTTTTGCCCAATTCATTTAATGAACTCACTAATGGTGTTCTATACTTAAAAGGCGGGGATTTAGGTGAGGAACTATCTGAAGTGAAACGACCTAAAAAAGTTTATGACCTCAGCGAGTTTTTCGAGGAAGATTTTTTCGAAACCAAAAAGGTCGTTTATGTACAAATGAAAAAATAGTTTAGTTGCGATCGATCACTTGCCCGGTTCCGTTTCCACTCTGATTAACAGTTGGATTTCCTTTATACAAAACATTGCCGGTTCCATTCAACTCTGCGTTCAACGTTTGAAGGACAGTTACCTCACAATTACCGGTAGAATTGGACACGATGTCACATTGAGTTGACTCCAACACAAAAGCTGAAAATATTCCCGTGCCCGTTGTTAAAACATTCGATTGGAAGGTTTTACCTGTGAGTTCTATTTTACCCGAACCCGTGATTTCAATATCGGAAGTGAGGCTTTGTAAATCCATAATGATATCGCCGGTACCGTTCATTTCAAGGTGCGTGGAGTCGGTCAACCATGATCCGTTTCCAATAATATCACCGGTACCATTCATTACAAAAGATACCAGGTCTGGCATGGTAATAAACATTTCCAAATTCGGGGCGCCATTGAAGCAACGGGTAAAATTAACGATCAATTCGCCATCCCTTACTTCAGTTTCAATAGTTTCTATCACTTCCGGTGGCGCTGAAATAGTAACTTTATATTCCGTATCCTGAGTTAATGTCACTTTTCCAACACCATTGTAAAAAATGCGATCGAAGTTTTCAACATCGCGTTCTACGTCCTCCGGCGTACCACTCACACGTATACAGGTGATCTCATTTTCAGAACATGAAATAAAAAGAAAAGCGCTAAGCAAAATGGATATGTATAATTTCATAATCGATTACCAGTTTACACAGTATACGTGAGTTACGACAATAAGTATTCCTTAAAGGAGGAAAAATCGGCATTCATCGAAATGGCATTTTTAGGCCTGTTTACGATTTCCAGCAACCTTTTGGGTATATCGACCTCGCGACCAATGACCGGGTTTACCACATCACCAAATTTGGCCGGGCTGGCCGTTCCTAAAAATACACCTGGTTTCGAGCCCGGTTCTTCCATTTTGTTTACCAATGCGCCATACCCGATTGCAGTATGCGGACACATGACATAGTCGTATTTTCGGGCAACTTCTTTAATAACATTTTTAGTAGATTCATCATCGAAATAAATTCCGGAGATATGCTTTTTGATGGCTTCATAATCCCCATCAAATAAATCAAGTATCCTTACAAAATTGCTTGGATTGCCCACATCCATTGCATTGGAAATAGTGGAAATAGAGGGTTTAGGTTCAAAAAGACCGGTTTTTAGGTATTCAGGTACGATTTTATTGATATTGGTAGCCGCTACAAAATGATTGATCGGCAAG
Source organism: Cytophagales bacterium (assembly GCA_003500135.1). Classification (GTDB taxonomy): domain Bacteria; phylum Bacteroidota; class Bacteroidia; order Cytophagales; family Cyclobacteriaceae; genus UBA10427. The sequence continues at coordinate 13,293 of DNTA01000136.1, forward strand.
CCCATTTTTTGTGCCAGCAGGCCACCGGAAAGGTTGCCAAAATTGCCACTTGGCGTACTAAATAGTACTTTTTCGTTCTGTGCAGCAACCAGCCTGAAGGCATGAAAATAATACAGGCTTTGAGGGATCAAACGGGCAATATTGATCGAATTTGCAGAGGACAAATTCATTTTTTCATTGAGTTCTTTGTCCACAAAAGCAGTTTTCACCAGCTTTTGACAGTCGTCAAATGTACCTTCTACTTCAAGTGCGGTTACGTTCTCACCAACCGTTGTCAGTTGGCGCTCCTGAATTTTGGAAACTTTCCCTTTTGGGTACAACAGTGTGACCTGAATGCCTGGCATTTTATAAAACCCCTGTGCTACCGCGCTACCGGTGTCGCCTGAAGTAGCTACAAGAATATGGGCTTCTTTTGCTTTCTCTTGAAGAAAATAAGACATAACCCTCGCCATAAATCTCGCGCCATAGTCTTTAAAAGCCAGTGTAGGGCCATGAAAAAGCTCAAGAGCATAAACCTGATCATGAAGATGGACAACTTCGGTTTCAAAGTTAAAGGCATTTTGCACGATTTCTTTAAGGGCATTGACAGGAATTTCATCCTCAGAAAAACTTTTAATTACCTCAAAAGCAATTTCTGAAAAAGTCATGACCTCAAGCGAATCGAAAAATGATGACGGCAAAACAGGTATATTTTCCGGCATGTACAATCCGTTATCTTCAGGTAAACCTTTAAAAACGGCTTCCTGAAATGAAGCCAGAGGCGCTTTTTTGTTGGTGCTGTAAAATTTCATTCGGAAAAATGGCTTGGTCTGTTCCTAAAAATTTAGTGCGATTGAACGGTCGGCAAATTTATAATTTATAAACGAAGAAAAAATGAAATTAATTGACAAAGGAGCCCAAAGATGCGATATTTTTTGTAATTATGCCGGAACAAACCTAAAAGAACCCTACAATTCTTACCTCATTTGAAAACTGCTGTAGTGCCTTTCAGTTATTAATAAAAATGTGAAGCAGAAATGAGTACGACAAAGATTGCCCCTTACAAACCAAAAAATCATATCCGCATTGTAACTGCCGCATCCTTGTTCGATGGTCATGACGCCGCCATAAACATTATGAGGCGTATCATACAGGGTACTGGCGTGGAGGTAATTCACTTGGGCCATAACCGTTCGGTACAAGAGATCGTGAACTGTGCTATCCAGGAAGATGCCCAGGCCATCGCAATCACATCTTATCAGGGGGGCCATGTCGAATATTTAAAATACATGTTCGACCTGCTCCGTGAAAAAGGTGTCGGTCATATTAAAATTTTTGCAGGAGGTGGAGGCACTATCCTACCGGAAGAAATCGAGGAGCTTCACGAATATGGCATCAACCGAATATTTTCTCCCGATGACGGACGCAAACTTGGCCTGCAGGGCATGATCAATATGTTGGTAGAAATGAGTGATTTTGCCCTGGGCGACCGGCTAAACGGTGAACAAAAAGAACTTAACCCTCAAAATCATAAAGCCATAGCCAGATTAATAACAGCGGCAGAAAATGACCCTGATAAGTTTTCCGAATGGTTTAAAAAAGAGGCGCCTGCTAATATTCCGGTGTTGGGTATCACAGGAACAGGTGGTGCAGGAAAGTCGAGCCTGGTAGATGAGTTTGTAAGACGGTACATTGCTGATTTTGAAGATAAAACCATAGCTGTGATTTCAGTAGATCCATCCAAAAGAAAAACAGGTGGAGCGCTTTTAGGTGACCGCATCAGGATGAACAGCATTGATCACCCACGTGTTTATATGCGTTCCCTGGCCACGCGACAAGCTAATCTGGCGCTATCGAGGCATATAAAAGAAGTGATCTCTATTGTGAAATCGACAGGCTTTGATCTGGTCATACTGGAAACTTCCGGCATTGGCCAGTCCGATACAGAGATCATGGATCATTCAGACGTTTCACTGTATGTAATGACCCCGGAATATGGCGCTGCAACGCAACTCGAAAAGATCGACATGATCGATTTTGCTGATTTTATTGCACTCAACAAATTCGATAAGCGTGGCGCCCTGGATGCATTGAGGGATGTTAAGAAGCAATATCAACGCAGCCGGCAATTGTGGGATGCCACAGAAGACCAGATTCCTGTTTTTGGTACCATGGCCTCACAGTTCAATGATCCGGGTATGAACCGCCTCTACAAAAAGGTGATAGAACATATCAATGAATTCAGCAAGGGAACTTTTCCTTCCAAAGCGATTGACGAAGATAAAGAGCCGGAAAAAACCCACATCATTCCTCCAAAACGCGTGCGGTACCTATCGGAAATCACTGACACTATTAGAAATTTCAATGATTGGACGGAGAAACAGGCTCAACTGGCCGATGACCTGTATGCCATCTCCCGCACTATTGAACAGTCTAATGACGAAGGGGTTCGGGAGGCCCTCCAGGCACAATATGATAATTTAGCTCTCGAACTTGATCCCAAAAACAAATTGATCCTTGACAATTGGAAAGAAAAGAAGCAGGCTTATGCACAAGATGAATTCACCTATCAGGTGAGAGGTAAGGAGATAAAAACCCAAAATTTTCACGAGTCTTTATCCCACTCAAAAATCCCGGTTATATCGCTTCCCAAATACAGAAGTTGGGGCGATATACTGAAGTGGTCCCTTCAGGAAAATGTGCCAGGTGATTTTCCTTACACTGCTGGGGTGTTCCCATTTAAAAGAAAAGGTGAAGATCCGACACGTATGTTTGCCGGCGAAGGCGGACCCGAAAGAACCAACAAACGATTCCACTACTTATCTAAAGATACACCGGCCACACGGTTGTCCACTGCATTTGATTCCGTAACATTATATGGGGAAGACCCGGATCATCGGCCTGATATTTATGGAAAGGTGGGGAATTCAGGAGTGAGCATTTCATGCCTCGACGATGCCAAAAAGCTTTATTCCGGATTTGATCTATGTGACCCGACCACTTCCGTTTCTATGACCATTAATGGCCCGGCAGCCACCATATGTGCATTCTTTATGAATGCTGCCATCGATCAGCAATGCGAAAAATATATCCAAGAAAACGGCCTGGAAGATAAAGTAGAGGCAAAGCTAAAAACCAAATATGAGAATAAAGGCCTTCCCCGCCCAACTTACCATGGCCAACTGCCTGAGGGAAACATCGGTCTTGGCCTAATGTTGCTTGGAATAACGGGCGATGAAGTTTTACCGAAAGATGTTTATGAAAAGATAAAGGCTGAAACGCTATCAGTGGTACGAGGTACAGTTCAGGCAGATATTTTAAAAGAAGATCAGGCACAAAATACCTGTATATTCTCCACAGAGTTTTCTTTACGTTTAATGGGTGATGTACAGCAGTATTTCATCGATCGCAAAGTTCGCAATTTCTATTCGGTCTCAATTTCCGGTTATCACATTGCCGAGGCCGGGGCAAACCCGATCACGCAACTTGCTTTTACGCTGGCCAATGGTTTCACCTATGTAGAATACTACTTGTCACGCGGTATGCACATTGCTGAGTTTGCACCTAACCTGTCCTTTTTCTTTTCCAATGGTGTAGATCCCGAATATGCAGTTATCGGTCGGGTAGCAAGAAGGATATGGGCAAAGGCCATGAAGCTGAAATACGGAGGAAATGAGAGATCGCAGAAGTTGAAATACCACATTCAGACGTCGGGAAGGTCGCTCCATGCCCAGGAAATTGACTTCAACGATATTCGAACTACGTTGCAGGCCCTTTACGCGATTTACGATAATTGCAATTCACTTCACACCAATGCTTACGACGAAGCCATCACAACACCAACGGAGGAGTCGGTTCGGCGGGCCATGGCCATTCAGCTAATAATTAATAAAGAACTGGGGCTGGCAAAGAATGAAAACCCCATGCAGGGTTCATTTATTATTGAAGAGCTTACAGACCTGGTGGAAGAGGCTGTTATGGCCGAATTTGATCGAATAACAGAAAGGGGAGGTGTTCTAGGTGCAATGGAAACCATGTACCAGCGATCGAAAATACAGGAAGAAAGCCTCTATTATGAAACTTTGAAGCACACCGGGCAATTGCCAATAGTTGGTGTGAACACTTTCCTGTCTTCGAAGGGTTCTCCGACTACTATTCCCGGGGAAGTGATCCGTGCGACAAAAGAAGAAAAGGAGATGCAAATTGATACCATAAAGGATTTACATCAGACATATGAAAAAGAAGGTTCTTCAGAGCTAAAGGGGCTTCAGGAGGTAGCCATTACAAATGACAATCTTTTTGCGAAATTAATGGAAGCCACCAAAAAGTGCTCGCTCGGTCAAATTACCCATGCACTTTATGAAGTTGGAGGACAATACAGAAGAAACATGTAATAATAGAAATGCCGTTGCAAGGATATTTGCAACGGCTATCTCTGATTTTATGAATGTTTCTACTTAATTCCAGTTAATTAAGAAGGACGAAGATTTTATTTCTGAATGGCCTCCGATTTCCAAAAAGCCAGCCCAAAGAGCGCAAATACTATCGAAAGGCCACAGAATAAACCGGCAAGAAAATTTACAGCAGCGTGTTCGCCACCAACTTTACAAAACACCATACCGATGGCAAGACATAGCATCCCGATTGGAAGTAAATATTTGTATTGTTTTTTCATATCCCCCTGTTTTAATGGCGCCAATAGGCAACAATAACGAATCCAATTGAGAATTAATTCAAAAAGGACGATGCAAAACAGGGTTTAACAAAAAGTTAATGTGCTGTTAATCAAGTACTCTGGGGCCTTCCTGGTTGATCGGAGAGATGAAAAGGTCGCAATCTACCCCTATCTTTTCAAATTGCTTTTTCATGGCATCACCAGCTTTTTTAGCCCGGTCAGGTCCTTCTGCCAGCGCAAAAATGGAAGGGCCCGACCCGGATATTCCGGCCCCGAGGGCGCCATTATCCATTGCGGCAGCCTTAACATTATCATAGCCTGGTATTAAAATGGCCCTTATGGGTTCAACGATATGATCCTGCAAGGACCTACCAATCAGGTCGTAGTCTTTTAAAAGCAGACCAGCCACCAGTCCGCCCAGGTTACCTGATTGTGTTACGGAATCGCTAAACCGGATTTCCTTTTTCAGGATTTCCCTGGCATCTTTGGTTTTAACTTCAAGGTGAGGATGGACAATAGCAGTAAAAAGGTTATCCGGACTTTTTAGCCGCACAATATCTAGTGGATTATAACTTCTGATCAAAACAAATCCACCAAAGAGGGCAGGCGCTACATTATCTGCATGACCTGTTCCGCAAGCTGCCTTTTCACCTTCCATGGCAAAAGGCAATAAGGCATCGACTGGTTTTGGATAATCTGCCAGGATATTGATGGCATAAATGGCGGCTACAGCACTGGCAGCGCTGCTACCTAATCCACTGCCAAGTGGCATATTCTTTTTCAACCATATGTCTACACCAAAGTCCAGTTCCATTTTCTTTAAATAGTGTTGAATAACAACACTGCAGGTATTGGCTTCAATATCGCGGGGTAGCTGGCCATTATCGCCTTCAATTTCCACAATCCTGATTTTGCCCCGATCGTTTTTTTTGAGTAAAACTTCATCTCCGGGTTCATTTACCGCAAAACCCAACACATCAAAACCACATGAAACATTGGCAACAGTAGCAGGGGCGAATACGCGAATAGAGTTTGGCATTTCTTTAGTGTTTAACCTAAAAAGTGACTTAGACTAACAATCTCGGCAAATACACCGGCTGCCGTTACTTCTGCCCCGGCACCGGGCCCTTTTACGACAAGGGGCCTTTCCAAATATCTGCTGGTGGTAATAGAGATCATATTGTCGCTGCCCGAAAGTGCATAGAAAGGATTTTCAAGATCAACAGCTTCAAGCACAATCCTTGCTTTACCATTTTCCATTTTTGCGATAAATCGAAGTCTTTTTCCCTCATTTTCGGCTTTTTCAAGCAGTTTATCGAAGTGGTCATTCTCCTTTTCCAATTCTTCGAAAAATGCATCTATTGATTCCGCCTTCATGCAGGTATCAGGAAGTAGCATTTCAATATCGATTTCTGAAAGCTCGATTTTATAACCTGCTTCACGGGTAAGGATCAGGATTTTACGGGCCATATCCATGCCATTAAGGTCATCTCTGGGATCGGGCTCCGTAAAACCACGCTCCTGAGCGCCTTTCACTATATCGGAAAATCGCGTTCCCTTTTGGAAATTATTAAATATATAGCTTAAGGTACCGGATAGAACGCCCTCTATCTTCAGGATTTTATCACCACTATTCAGCAGGTCGCGCAGTGTATTGATTACCGGTAGGCCTGCACCTACATTCGTTTCGAATAAAAATTTAATACCATTTCTTACAGCCGTATCCTTCAAAGTTCGATACAAATCATATTCGCCCGAACTGGCCAGCTTATTTGGGGTGGCAATGCTAATCCGGCGATCCAGAATTTCTTTATAAAAACCTACTACATGATCGCTTGAGGTGCAATCGAGGAAGACCGAATTAGATAAGTTTAAAGCTTTCATCTGTTTTACAAAACCTGCCATATCAGCCTTCTGCTCGCTACTGTCCAGAATGTTCTTCCACTGATCAATGTCCAGACCGTCCGTGCTGAAAGCCATTTTTCTTGAGTTGGATAAACCGGTTATATTGATCTTAAGGGCTTGTTCTTCCTTAAGCGACGTATTGTGCTCCGATATTTGTTTGAGTAATGTACCTCCGATAAGTCCGGTCCCGACCAAAAATACATTGAGGGTTTTAATATCGGAAAGGAAAAACACCTCGTGAAGGGTATTGAGCGTTTTGGCAAGGTCGTATTGGTGAATGACCACAGATACATTCAACTCGGAAGATCCCTGAGCAATAGCTGAAATGTTAATTCCGTTTTTGCCAAATGCTTCGAACATTTTTCCGGCGATACCAGGGGTATTTCGCATGTTCTCCCCAATGATCGCTACAATACTCAGGTCGTTTTCAATTACCACACGGTCGATCTTACCCNNCCCGCCTGTATTTCAAGAGCAAACACTTCTTCGATAGTTTCTTTCGCCCGGAAAGCATCCTTGGGATCCAGCGCAAAGCATATCGAGTGCTCTGATGATGCTTGCGTGATCAGTACGACATTGATTTCTTCTCTTGCCAATGCACTGAAAAGCCTCGAAGAAACACCGGGGACACCTACCATGCCACTGCCCTGAAGATTGATCAGGGAAATTTGTTCGATCGATGAAATGCCTTTAATCGTATAATCGCCAGGTGTGGTACGCTCATGAATTAATGTTCCTTCAAAATCATTGTTGAAGGTATTTCTTATTCTTAAGGGTATTTTGTTGTGAAATGCCGGTTGTAACGTTGGCGGGTAAATTACTTTGGCTCCGAAATGCGACATCTCCATAGCTTCTTCATAGCTCAGTTCCTTTAATGAAAAAGCTTTTTTCACTTTACGCGGGTCAGCAGTCATCACTCCGTCTACATCAGTCCATATTTCAATCTCCTCAGCATCCAAAGCTGCACCGAATATGGAGGCCGTGTAATCGGAGCCTCCACGGCCGAGGGTTGTGGTTTCACCTTTAGCCGTTGAGCTGATGAACCCCGTCACAACGTATACCACCTCTTTTGCACTTAGATATTTGCGTATGTTGTGGTTAGTGGTATTTCTATCTATACGTGCCCGACCAAACTGATCATCAGTAATCACCAAATTTCGGGCATCAATGAACTCTGTGGATATGCCTTCCTGAATAAAATAATCGGCAAGCAGGGTACACGACATCCTTTCGCCAAAGCTTAGCAGGAGGTCCATCGTACGGGGAGACAACTCACGCAGCAAAAAAACGCCATGCATCAGGTCTTCCAACTCATTGAGCAGCTTTTTTAATTTAGCCAGAGTTTTTCCCTGTTCCCGAACCGAAATTAGTATTTTGGTTGCGGTAAAATGCTTTTCCTCTATTTCCAGCAGATGAGTTTTGTAGGTTTCATCATTGTGGGCAGCTTTGGTGCCCATCTCTACCAAAAGGTTGGTAATACCTGACATAGCCGAAGAAATCACCGTCAGGCTTTTATTTTGATCAGTATACGATTTTACAATGGACTTCACTTGTTCCATAGCTTCGGCCGATCCAACCGAAGTGCCGCCAAATTTGAGTACTTTCATTCTTTTTGCGCCTTTTGGTAAAAATATTTAATGCTCCAGGGCTGAATTTTGTAAAAGTGGAGGCAAAATTGTTAAAAAAAGGTTCTTTAAAAAAATAAATGGCGAATAAAAGCTATTACCTGAATGAAATTTGGAACAGAGCTATAATAGTGGAATATATTTTCGAGCTATCCGGGGTTTTCAAGACTGCTAACCCTAAAGTTTCTTGGCCTTTTCCCAGTATACATCCATTTCTTCCAACGACATATCCGCAATGCGTTTTCCGTCTTTTTTGGATGCCTCTTCAAGAAACTGAAAACGTTTAATAAATTTCTTATTGGTCCTCTCCAGTGCTTCTTCTGGGTTGATGTCGATGAACCTGGCATAATTGATCAATGAGAAAAGTAAATCGCCAAATTCATTTTTGGCTTTTTGACGATCGTGCGGTTCATCGGAGGAAGCATCGAACTCACTTTTAAACTCCTGCATTTCTTCCTCTACCTTTTCCCAAACCTGTTCTTTTTTTTCCCAGTCAAAGCCCACACCACGCGCTTTTTCCTGAATTCGCATAGCCTTTACCAGCGCAGGAAGTGATGAAGGAACCCCACCCAGAACCGACTTATTTCCTTTTTCTTTCAATTTTATTTTTTCCCAGTTTGCTTTTACAGCATCTTCATCGTTTGCTTCAACATCGCCGTAAATATGCGGATGACGGTGGATCAGCTTGTCGCATATACCATTAAGTACATCTGAAATATCAAAAGCCTGTTTTTCCTCGCCAATTTTCGCGTAAAACACCATATGCAGTAAAATATCGCCCAGCTCTTTTTTTATTTCCATTAAATCATTGTCCAAAATAGAATCGGATAACTCGTATACTTCTTCAATGGTTAGATGCCGGAGCGATTCGAGGGTTTGTTTTTTATCCCAGGGGCAATTGAGCCTGAGTTCGTCCATTATGGTCAAAAGCCGGTCAAAGGCTTGTAGCTTATCCTGTCTTTTAGGGTCTTTTGGTGCTGGTATTTTCGGCATATCAGATATTTTTCACAAAAATAGGGATAACAATGCAAAGCCCATAGCTGTTTAACATATGTAGCCAGAGCAGGGTAATACAAATAACTCTGTGTTTTGCTATACGTTTAAGAAATTGAATGCTAAATTTGCGGAAAATATTTAATTATGACGACTATATTATTGGGAATTGGGTTTTTAGCAGTGTTTTTTGCTTTAATGTCTGTGCGTTTGTTTTTGGTCAAAGACGGTAAATTTAAAGGTACATGTGCCTCACAAAGTCCATTTCTGGCCAAGGAAGGAGGAACGTGCGGTTATTGTGGCAGAAAAGCTGATGGTGAAGGTTGTGGAAGAGATGAGAATACATCCGAGAATGAAGTCGACAAGGTAATGGCCAAATTCAATTAGATATAGCAAATATCATATTTTACTCACAGGTTTTTTTATAATTTTGTGCCACAACATTCAAATCAAACAACTGTGGCACTTATAAAATCTATCTCAGGGATCAGGGGTACTATTGGAGGAAAATCAGGTGAATGCCTTACCCCAATCGACATCGTTAAATTCACTTCTGCTTTTGGTTATTGGGCCAAAGGTAAATCTACAAAAAGAACATTTATCATAGGCCGTGATGCCAGACCATCAGGGCAGATTGTCAGCAGGCTGGTAGCCAGCGCCCTGCAAAGTTTGGGATTCGACGTTATTGACCTTGGTCTTTCCACAACACCAACGGTCGAAATGGCAGTGGCCATGGAAGAAGCTGCCGGCGGCATTATTCTAACAGCAAGCCATAACCCTGCAAAATGGAATGCTTTGAAACTCCTGAATGATAAAGGCGAATTTATTTCAGCATTGGATGGAGAAGAAGTATTAAGGCTGGCGGACTCAGATGAAATTGATTTTGTAGAAAATAAAAAGCTGGGTAATCATATCCGAAGAGACGATTACATTGATCTTCACATTCAAAAGATACTTGAATTGCCTTTGGTTGATCGGGAGGCAATTGCCAAAAAAGGTTTTAAAATTGCAATAGACTGCGTCAACTCAACCGGAGGAATTGCCATTCCGAAATTATTGATGGCCCTCGGAGTTGAAGAGATCACCGAATACTTCTGTGAACCGGATGGCCAGTTTCCTCATAATCCTGAACCACTTCCGGAAAACCTGGTCCATATATGCACCGAAATGGAGAAAGGAAGCTTCGATTTAGGAATCGTAGTTGATCCCGATGTGGATCGACTGGCCTTGATCAAAGAAGACGGCGAAGTTTTTGGCGAGGAATACACACTTGTAGCGGTAGCAGATTATGTATTACAACATACTCCTGGAAATACAGTTTCTAACCTTTCTTCCACACGAGCGCTTAAAGACGTCACCCTTAAGCAAGGTGGACAATACCATGCGGCTGCAGTAGGTGAGGTAAACGTAGTTGAAAAAATGAAGCAGACAAATGCTGTGATTGGTGGTGAAGGCAATGGTGGCGTAATATATCCGGAATTGCATTACGGCCGAGATGCCTTAGTGGGCATAGCCCTCTTTTTAACACATTTGGCACGCTTTGAAAAAAGCGCTTCACACCTGAGAGCTACCTATCCCAATTACTTTATATCAAAAAATAAAATCGAGCTCACCCCGGAAATTAATGTAGACCATGTTTTGGAAGAGGTGAAAGAGCGATATAAAAGTAATCCGATCAATACCATTGACGGGGTCAAGATTGAGTTTGAAAAAGAGTGGGTACATCTGCGGAAATCCAATACGGAACCAATTATACGGATCTACTGCGAATCAGACTCGCAGGCGACAGCTGAGTACCTTGCCCAAAAAATCATAAGCGATATAAAAGAAATCATTAGCATAAAAGCACAGGACGAATAATGCGCGTATACCTCGATAATGCTGCTACAACAAGGCTGGACGAAACTGTATTAGAGGCTATGAAGCCTTATTTGCTGGAGCAGTTTGGCAACCCCTCATCCATACACACTTTTGGCAGAGAGGCCAAAGTGGCCATTGAAAAAGCGAGGAGGCAGGTGGCTGAAATTTTGAGCGTCGGACCCGCTGAAATCTTCTTTACTTCAGGGGGAACCGAAGCAGATAATATGGCCATAATTAATGCTGTTAAGCATTTCGGGATACAAAACATTATTACCTCTAAAATCGAACATCATGCTGTGTTACACACGGTGGAGTATCTTGAAAAACAGGGCGATATAAATGTACATTTTGTTGAAGTAGATGAACTGGGAAATATCAAATATGATCAACTGGAACAGTTACTTAAGCAAAATGATAATAGCCTGGTGACTTTAATGCATGGGAACAACGAGATCGGCAATATTTCGGAGATAGATCGTATTGGAGAGCTTTGTGAAGCGTATAAAGCCATCTTTCATTCCGATACGGTACAGACAGTCGGGCATTTTAATTTGAATTTTGAAGAAATCAAAGTGCACTATGCTGCGGCGTCTGCACATAAATTCCATGGCCCTAAGGGTGTGGGTTTTATGTACATGGACCCTGAAAAAATGTTACCACCCATGATCCACGGGGGAGGACAGGAGCGAAACATGAGGGGTGGAACGGAAAACGTGGCCGGGATAATCGGTTTGGCCAAAGCACTGGAGCTGGCCGTGAATGAAATGGACAAACAACGTGAATACATCACTACCCTGAAAAAATATGCCATTGATAAGCTCAGGCAGGAAATACCCACTGCTACCTTCAATGGTAATTGCCTGGATTTAGAAAATAGCTTGTATACCGTTTTAAACGTTGGAGTTCCGGCTGCTGAGGACAATGAAATGTTACTTTTTAACCTCGATATCAAAGGGGTAGCAGTTTCAGGTGGAAGTGCCTGCAGCAGCGGCTCTAATCTGGGCTCGCATGTATTGGAAGCGCTAAATGCCAATCCATATGACGGAGCCATAAGAATGTCGTTCAGCAAATTCAACACGCAAAAAGATATTGATTATGCTGTAGAACAACTGGCTGAGATTGTAGCAGTGAAAGAGTGAATTAATTGGGTTCTAAGATCAGGCTTCTAAGGCAATTGACCCATTGATCATTTGAATTTAAGCTTTCTACCAACTGCCATTTCTCCCCACCAGCCTCTTCAAATTCTTCCCTGAATTCATCACCTACTTCCACGGTGGTTTCGAGGCAATCGGCAACGAAGGCAGGGCTGTATGCCAGCACCTTTTTCTTACCTTCTTTGGCCAGCTTCTCGATTATATCCTCAGCATAAGGCTGAATCCACGGGTCTTTCCCCAATCTGGACTGGAAACAAACGGTGTAATCATCAGGCGTGAGTCCCAGCTCTTTGGCCAGCAGGCGGGATGTTTCAAAACACTGTGCCCGATAGCAAAAGCGATTGGCCTTGTTGTATGAAGCACAACATTTCTCGTTCAACTGGCAATATCCCTTAAAACTTCCTTTACGGATTTGTCGTTCGGGCAGTCCGTGATAACTGAATACCACATGATCGTAATCTTCTTTGTCCACGTATTTTTTTCCGTTGGCGGCAAAGGCTTTTATAAAATCGGGATGTTCAAAAAACTGGCTGATAAAAGTGATTTTGGGTATGATCTCCCACTTCCGCAAATACTCCATTACCTTGTCATGTATCGAGCCGGTAGTGGCTGAGGCGTATTGTGGAAACATCGGGACGACGATGATCTCTTCGGGATTCTCTTTTTTGATCTCGTTTAGCGCATTTGCTATTGAGGGTGACTGGTAGCGCATTGCCAGGTGCACCGAATAATTGTCGGGTAATAGGGGTTTTAATTTTTCAACTACATCTTCACCATGAAAAAGCAGCGGAGAACCACGGTCTTCCCAAAGTTGACGATAAGTTTTTGCTGATTTCGGGGCGCGGAATGGCGCGATGATCAGGTTGACCAGCATCCAACGGGCTATGGCATTGATATCAATCACCCGTTTATCCAACAAAAACTCTCGAAGGTATTTTCTGACATCCGGAACTTTCGGGCTATCGGGCGTACCCAGATTAACTAATAAAACGGCTTTTTCCTTTTTGGACATTTAAAAAATTGTTTTCAGCTTTGGATCTACGTGGCAAAAATGCCGGAATTTTTTACGGTATACAATACTTATGGAAGCTAAACCGCTGGTCTCTGTCATTTGTTTGTGTTTCAACCATAAAAAATATGTGGAGGAAGCGATTTCATCTGTACTGAACCAGACCTATAAAAATATCGAGATAATTATAGTTGATGATGGTAGCCACGACGGCAGTGGCACCAGAATAAAACAGCTATACACAGGTCATCCACGCATTAAATTGATCTTTAATTCCGAAAATCTTGGCTTGTGCACCGCATTCAATAAGGCCCTTAAAATTTCAAGCGGCCATCTGATTGTGAATCATGCTTGTGATGATGTTCTACTTCCCGATAAAATAAATCAGGCAGTCGGGGATTTTATGAAGTTACCTGATACTTACGGGGTGCATTTTACTGATACAAAATTTATAAATGAGAATGGACAGGTGTTTTCCGTCTATTCAGAGACTTACCATAAAAATTTCCGGGAAGTCATTCCCTCAGGCGATGTCTTTAAAACTTTACTTGAGCGGTTTTTCATCGCTGACCCCAGTATGGTGGTAAAAAGGCAGGTACTGGATGAAATGGGAGGCTATGATGAAAACTTATCTTATGAGGACTTTGATTTCTGGGTGCGCACTTCAAGAAAGTGGTATTATCACTATCACCCAGAAGTGATGGTGCACAAGCGTGATGTTCCCGGAAGTTTGTCCAAGATCCAAAAACAGCTGTGGAATCCGCACATCAAAAGTACAGTAAAAGTTATTGAAAAGGCTTGTGCTTTGGTTAGAACAAAACCGGAAATCATTGCACTAAAGAAACGCATCAATTACGAATTGAAGTGGGCATTGGTCACGATAAACCTGAAGGCAGCTTATAGGTTATTTCGGTTAAAGAGGACATTAGTGGTTGATTAACGATAAGTATCTTCATCGTCCAAAATGCTCAGGTAACTCTCGTACCTGCTCATTGCAATTTCACCTTCTTTTACTGCTTCTATCACTACACATCCGGGTTCATGCGTGTGTGTACAGTTGTGGAATTTACAGCTACCCAGCAAATCACGCATTTCCGGAAAGAAATGACTGATTTCCTCATCGTAAATGTCGATCAAGCCAAGCTCCTTAATGCCCGGTGTATCAATCACATAGGTATCTCGATCCAGTGCAAACATTTCGGCAAAGGTGGTTGTATGCGTGCCCTTATTGGCAAATGTACTTACCTCACCGATCTTTTGGTCGATGTGCGGAGCCAGCTTATTTAAAAGTGTGGATTTGCCCACTCCGGAGTGCCCGGCCAGCAATGATACTTTATTTTGGAGTACGTCTTGTACCTCACTCAAATCCTTATCTTCAAAAACTGAGACAGACAGGAAACCTACACCGATATCTTCATACAGATGTTTCAACTCTTCAATTTGATTCAGTTGCTTTTCAGAATAGAGGTCTTTTTTGTTAAAAAGTACCACCTGCGGAATACGAAAAGATTCGGCAGCAACTAAAAAACGGTCAATAAAACCAATTGAAGTTCGGGGAAAGGTAAGGGTAGCCATCAATACTACCTGATCAAGATTAGCAGCTAATATATGGCCATGCTTCGCCTTTCTGGTCGATTTCCTGATCAGATAGTTTTCACGCGGTTCGATCGCCGTAATTATTCCTTTGCCCTTATGCTGTTCGTCTTTCTCCACTTCCACCCAATCTCCTACAGCTATCGGATTGGTGATCTTTTTATCATCCAGGCGGAATTTTCCTCGTATCCGGCACTCCATCTTCTCACCGGATTCAAAGTGAACAAGGTACCACGATCCGGTAGATTTCATCACCTGCGCCTTCATGATACAAGTTCTTTAACTTTCATTACAATTTTATCTGCCGCACCTTCATTTTTGTGAATGTAGCTTTTATTTATATTTCCAGCAGTGCTTTTGAATGCCTTATCATGTAAAGACTTATCAAATAATTGTTGCATTTCGTTTGGCGTGCTGATATCAAAGGCACCGCCCAAGGCCATTAGATCCAGTGACTCCTGATATTTGGAATTTAACTTTGACCGGCCAAAACATACCGGAATTCCATAAACAGCAGGTTCAAGAATATTGTGCAACCCGTCTTTAAAAGCGCCACCGACATAAGCCAGATCGGCGTATTGATACAAACTGGATAGCATGCCGATATTGTCGATGATCAATATTTTTTTGTTACGATGGGCATCCGGGTTTTTCACGTATTCAGAATATCTGATATAATTTTTTTTCAGGCCTTCTTCCAGGGCATTCAGTTTTTGGGTGCCTAGTTCATGAGGTGCAATAATTACCTTTACATTTTCGGGAAGGCTATTAATTACGGGGTTCAATACTTCCATGTCATCCGGCCAGCTCGAACCGATCATCCAAATAAATTGATTTAAAATGAATGGTTCAATTTCCGGAAATGTTTTAGGGTTTTGTGCAATTTCTATTACTCTGTCGCAACGTGTATCTCCGGTGACCAACACATTGTTTAAGCCTGCTTTTTGAAGCAAATCCCTGGAAGATTCATTTTGTACAAAAAAGTAGGTGAAGGCATCAAGCATTTTCCGGAATAGGCTTTTGGGATGAGTGAAAAATTTTTGATCCGGCCGAAAGATAGAGGAAGCTGAAAAAAAAGGAATTTTTCTCTTTTTGATGGCTTCTAAATTGTGAAACCAGAATTCATACTTAATAAAAATAATGAGATCAGGTTTTACGATATCCAGGAACCGTGCTGCATTTTGTTTACTGTCAAAAGGCAGGTAATGGATATAATCGGCAGCATGGTAGCTCTGAGCGGGCTCATATCCGGAGGGTGAATAGAAGGTAATGAGGATTTTATATTCGGGGAAAACCTTCTTAATGCGCTCAATAATAGGTTTTGCTTGTTCAAATTCTCCCAGAGAAGCGCAATGGAACCAGATCTTATTAAATGATTGATCAGAGAAGGAAGTTCGTAATCGGTCAAAAAGCTCTTTTCGACCCAAAACCATTTTTTTGGCTTTGGTATTAAATAAGGCCGCCAGCTGTAGTGCAATAGGTATTACACCTACTGTGAAATTATAAATCCATTTATTCATTGCGTTCTAAAAAGGCAAAAATAAAAAAACCCTCCGCAAAGGGGAGGGTTTGAAGTTTTATATTTTGCATCAATTAGTGAGACGACAGATAATCTGCCACGCCCTCTCTTGTTGCTTTCATGGCATCTTTTCCTTGCTCCCAGTTTGCCGGACAAACCTCACCGTGCTCCACAGTGTATTGCCATGCATCTACAATTCGAAGTGTATCGTCAATATTTCTGCCCAGAGGGAAGAAGTTAACATACTCGTGCCTTACAATTCCTTCCTTATCGATCAGGAATGTACCTCTGAAAGCGATCGGATCACCCTTGAAAGTAAGGTCACCTTCTTCATTGTAGTCCCAGTCACCGCCCAGAATTCCGTAGTTAGTAGCAATAGTTTTGCTCACGTCAGCTACGATTGGGTAAGTAACCCCCTGGATACCACCCTGATCTTTCGGAGTATTCAACCACGCCAGGTGGGTTTCTTCTGTATCTGTTGAAGCGCCTACTATGGCTACATTTCTTTTTTCGAATTCGGCAAGTTTTTCCTGGAAAGCCAGAATTTCAGTAGGACATACAAAGGTGAAATCTTTTGGATAGAAAAAGAAGATCACTTCTTTTTTACCCAAATATTGCTCCAGTGAGAAGTCTTCAACGATTTCATCTCCGTTGATCACTGCGGGAGCTTTGAATAAGGGAGCTTTTTTTCCAACTAATGACATTTTAATTATATTTTATGTTAAACCATTAAATTATATCAATATCCTTTTCAGGATTGATCTTTTCTCCTTCAATTTGAATGCGAATGTCGTTGACCTTGAAGTTTCCGATTCGCTTTTTGTTAATATAATTCTCCACGATCTTACTTAGTTCCTCGTCCTCAAAATCGATGATCTCCTGCGTGTTGGTACTGTATATATGATCGTGGCGACTTAGGTTGGCATCGTATTTCATGGCGCCTTCTTTCGTAGAAACACGCTGTACAATACCTGCTTCTACAAATGTTTCCAGAGTTTTATAAATTGTACCCAGCGATATCGTGGGGTTACCTGGACGTATTTTTTCGTATACTTGTTCAACAGACGGATGGTTTTTGAGCATTAACAGGCACTGCAACACTACCAATCTCTGGTGTGTGGCTTTTAAGCCTTTTTTTGCTAAATGTGCCTTGATTGCCTCAAAATCCATTTTAAATAATAATAATTCTTATTTAGGAAACTGTGTCGCAAATGTAGTGGACATTAAACTATATTGCAACCAGAGAGGTATTAATTTGACATTACTTTTTTATTGCTATTATTAACCATAAAATGGATTTTTAGTTATGCAGAAATTTTTACAATACTGCCTATCATTTACATTTTTATTGCTGCTTGTTTCAGCTAAAGTACTCAAGTTTCGCACATTGATTTAAATGCAATTGAGAGGGGTGTGCCCTTCTCAATTTGACTCTTTCCATGTTTTTCACTTTCCATTTTTGATCAGGCCGCTTTCCGGGTTTCTGGTGGCTCTACAACAAGCAATCGACCAATTGTTTCGGCAGCCTGTTCATTTTCCAGCAACCGATG
>DNTA01000031.1 GCA_003500135.1 Cytophagales bacterium
ACTAGCCTTTCTAATTCAATGTTATTCAAAACCCTTGTTATTTAAATCAATTTGCTCTTTAATCCATTGAACATAGCGCTATTATTTGAAATCAAACCACTGTTGTCGAAACCCTCCTGTATTATCAATTTGCCACTTAAAATTCTGAAATGGTTTTCGTCCTTTTAAAGCATTAACCAGCTTATTCTGTAATCCTTTATCATTTATTTCCGCTGCAAAATCTGCCATTATTTGAAAGGATTCATAAGATTCAAATCCGGGAAATACGAAATAGTCATCCCAATTTTCATCAATCTCTTTTAGTTGCTCCCCCGAAGGTCCTTCGTCAACCCCGATCCAGCTATCAAAATTGAGTATTGTATTAATTTCACACGATTTAAGATTATAAAAACATCTCATCCCGCAATCCAGGTTGTCAGCAATTTCTTCTATTTGTTTTTCAGTCAATTTCATGTTTGCCGGATTTCTTTATAAGTTTTTCAATGCTACAGCGCTTTAAAATATTTCTATACAAATATCGCCATAGGTTTTTAGAAAGGAAAGAGGCGAGCAGAAATGAAAGTGTTCTTAACCCGGATTTTGCAATAGGAATTTTCGGGTTTTAAACTATATTTTCTATTGCAAAATGACGANNGTTAATCCCGACAAAACCGGGTTTTCGTCGGCCAATAGGGCAAATTCTGCTCTATTGCTGAATTTGGGCTTAATGGGATAAAACAGAAGGTAATTTGTACAAATAGCTGAACGAACCCGGGGCTTCAAATCGCCTTCTTTTGTTACCCCCTTGCTTTTTAGCTGCGATTTTTCAATTGTTTTTTGAAATAGTTTTTGATTTGAAAGATCACTCTTTATCCTTATTTAGCTCAACCAAATTTGAAATTTGGCCGAAATCCACATCGGCATTCGGCATGGCTAAATACAATTGAAATGGAAAAAATTTGTTAACATACCCTTAATTTCGATTTGGTAATGAATTATAACGAAGTATTGTCATTCCAGAAAATGGAAAATTCCTTGCGCTACTTACAATTACTGGTTACGTTAAATTTACAACATTAAACTATTTTCCCATGAACCCCCTTCCTCCCGAAGCCTATGTTGAGAGGTGAAAGCCGAACTGCAGAACCATTGAACTCATGAATCCCTGAAACCAACAATTATGATACTGCAACATAGTGTACATGAGCGGTGTTTTTTATTCAGGTAAAATGCTTAACTTTCTGTTGCACTAAATGAAAATTCACAATGAAGAAAATTTTGTTAACCGTATTATCAATCCCCATCCTAATGTCATGCTCCGATAGTAAAAAACAGGAGCAGGCAGATGAAGCATTTGAAACCTATACCATTGAACAGTTCTATGAGAATGTAAGCTACTATGGCGGGGCCTTTTCGCCTGACGAAAGTAAATTGTTGGTGGGCAATAACTCCACCGGCGTTTTCAATGCCTACGAAATAGACCTGGCATCCGGTACGGAAACCGCCCTTACACAGTCCGACAGTAACTCGATATGGGCGGTATCTTATTTTCCGGAAGATGAGCGCATTTTGTACCAGTCGGATAATGACGGCGATGAGATCGATCATATTTATGTCCGGCAAACAGATGGTACCGTAGAAGATCTTACACCGGTAGAAGGGGCCAAGGCCAACTTCATGAAGTGGCAACGCGACAACAAGAGCTTCCTTTTCACTTCTAACCAACGAGAGCCCCGGTTTTTCGACCTGTATGAAATGGACCTCGAGACTTTTTCGCCAGGGATGTTGTATCAAAACGATATGGGTCTGGACATTAGTGCCGTATCGGTTGACAAGCGCTATCTGGCATTGGTCAAGAACATTACAACCAGTAAATCGGAAATGCACCTCTTTGATCGCGAAACGGATGAGCTGACACAACTATCACCTGCCGGCGCAGAAGCCACCTTTAGTCCGCAGTTTTTCAGCCTCGATGGCGAATTTCTGTATTATCTGACCAACCTCGATGATGAATTCACCTATCTTTCACGCTATAATATGTCTTCCGGAGCGACGGAAAAGGTATTTGGCACCAACTGGGATGTGTGGTATGCCTATCATACCCACAATGAAAAGTACCGGATAATCGGAATTAATGCCGATGGCCGTACAGAGATCAAAATATTCGACCTGGCCAGCGGCGAAGAGGTGGCTTTCCCCGAAATGCCGGGCAAGGATATCAAGGGAGTAAATGTGTCGGACAGTGAAACATTGGTTCGACTGACCGTGGGCAGTTCCAAGTCGCCCAATGATATCTACCTGTACAACTTTGAAACCGGTTCGCTTGAAAAGCTAACCGATGCCCTAAACCCGGATATCAATGCCGGGCACCTGGTCGATGCCGAAGTAATTCGCTATGAATCATATGACGGACTGGAAATACCTTCGATCTATTACAAGCCTAAAAATGCCAGTGCAGACAATAAAGCGCCGGCCCTGGTTTGGGTGCACGGCGGTCCCGGAGGTCAGTCGAGAGTGGGGTATTTCTCATTGATCCAGTACCTGGTCAACCATGGGTATGCCATTTTAGCGGTAAATAATCGCGGTTCAAGCGGTTATGGCAAAACTTTTTATGAAATGGACAACCAAAAGCATGGTGATGTGGATCTGAAAGACTGTGTAGCGGCTAAGGAATACCTGGCCGGCCTTGAATATATCGATGGCGAAAAAATTGGTATCATCGGCGGTTCGTATGGTGGCTATATGGTAATGGCGGCATTGACTTTTGAACCCGAAGTTTTTGAAGCTGGGGTGAACATTTTTGGCGTGACGAATTGGTTGCGAACCCTTCGCTCCATACCACCTTATTGGGAGTCTTTCCGCGAAGCCCTGTACGACGAAATGGGCAATCCGAATACCGAAGATTCCGTAAGGTTGTATAATATATCGCCACTTTTCCATGCCGATCAGGTAACCAAACCTTTGATGGTATTGCAGGGCGCCAATGACCCGCGTGTTTTGCAGGTAGAGTCGGATGAGATCGTAGAAGCTGTGAAAGCTAACGATGTGCCGGTGGTGTATGAGTTATATCCCGACGAAGGACACGGTTTTGTAAAGAAAGAAAACGAGATCAAAGGCTATGGCAGGATCAAAGAGTTTCTGGATGAGTATTTGAAAGGGGAAAAGGAGGGTTAGTTTAAAGTTTAAGGTTCAAAGTTTAAAGTTTTTGGACTATCGAATATGTAGCAAAAAAAGAGACCCGGTTAAAGGATCGGGTCTCTTTTTATTTTTTTTGATTAGATCACATGTTAACCGGCCTCTTTATAGATGGTGAGGTCGTCGGTGAAGAATGTGTCGATCGTTGTATCGTCATCCTTACGAAGCATGACCGATACCATACCTTTTTTGTTGCGATTGTCGTACTTGGATTTGAGCTTTTGCCATCGGCTTTGATCAATGAGCCATGACTTGTAATCTCCTAAATAATCGAGCTCCTGATGGCCTGTTTTGCAGAGTTCTATTAGATGTTCCATGTCGCGGTAAAAGTTTAGTTGGTTGTCAAAACAATTAATTGTATTACCTTTTACATGTATTAGTTTTATACGGTATCGTATTAATCGGGATTCAAGATTTTTTCAAAGTTTAATTTATCCCGGTTAAGAAAGCAGGTGGAACATTCAACCCGGGACCGTGATTAGAAATTTCTAATGACGATTGATGATCCCGACGATTCCGTCGGATTGTCAGGATCTGACGCTTACATTAGAATACTGACTAAAACGTCATAGGGTTAACTTCCTTGGAGTAAATGGTGCGCAGCTAGTTTCATGACAGTAGCTTCATTGATCTGATACATTAGGAGTCGTAATACCGGATAAGTCGTTGAAAACAACGACTTATCCTTTGCATGATGCTTTCGATCAGATGCTTGACATATACGGTCAGACGTAGAGCGAAATTTTCAATTCCGGGTTTAATTATTTGCCAGAAACTGCCTTAGCACATAATGCAATATGCCGCCGTTTTTGTAATACTCTACTTCTATGGTGGAGTCGAGGCGACATAATACTTCGAATTTCACGGTTTCACCGTTTTCTTTTTTGGCTTCTACCTCTAAAGTCTGAGCCGGTTTTAATCCGTCCTTTATTCCTTTAATGGTAAAAGCTTCGCGCCCATCCAAATCCAGGGATCCAGCGCTTTCGCCATTGGCAAACTGCAATGGCAGAACTCCCATTCCAACCAGGTTGCTTCGGTGTATCCGCTCGTAGCTTTCGGCAATCACTGCCTTTATACCCAATAAAGTAGTGCCCTTGGCCGCCCAGTCGCGCGAAGATCCACTGCCGTATTCCTTACCGGCCAGTACGATCAGGTCAGTGCTATCATTTTGATATTTCATGGCGGCATCGTAAACCGGCATTTCCTGGTTATCGGGGAAATAGGTGGTATACCCGCCTTCTTTTTGGGTAAGCTGGTTTTTGATACGCACGTTGGCAAAAGTTCCTCGCATCATTACCTCGTGATTGCCTCTTCTGGAGCCGTAAGAATTAAAATTTTTAAAGTCAACCCCTTCCTCCAACAGGTATCTGCCGGCCGGGGAATCCGGTGGGAAGGCACCAGCCGGAGAGATGTGGTCGGTGGTTATGGAGTCACCTAACTTTAGCAGGACCCGGGCATTCGAAATGTCTTTCATTGCTTCGGGGTTTTCGGAAATATCCTGGAAGAACGGCGCTTCTTTGATATAGGTAGAATCGTCTTTCCATTGATAGTCCACATCGGTTGGCGCCTCGAGTTGCTGCCACTGCTTTTCTCCGTCAAAGATCACTTTATAGGTTTCTTCAAAGTCTTTTTCCGAGATGGATTGACCAATAATGTCCTGGATCTCTTTTAGTGTTGGCCAAATGTCTTTCATAAACACCGGCTGGCCGTCCTTGTCATTTCCGAGTGGCTCTGAGGTCAGGTTGATGTTTACTCTTCCGGCAATGGCATAGGCCACAACCAGCATCGGGGATGCCAGAAAGTTCATGCGCACCTGCGGATGCACGCGGGCCTCGAAGTTCCGGTTACCTGACAGGACAGACGATACATTCAGGTCGTGTTGTGCCACCGCCTCGGCGATTGGTTCGGGTAGGGGACCACTGTTTCCAATACAGGAGGTGCAACCATAGCCGACCGTGTAGAACTTCAGTGCCTCGAGGTCCTCCGAAAGGCCTGATTTATCGAGGTAATTGGTTACAACCTTCGATCCCGGCGCCAGGCTGGTCTTCACCCAGGGCTTCACATCCAAACCTTTTTCCCTGGCTTTTCGGGCTACCAGCCCGGCGCCTACCATCACACTTGGGTTGGACGTATTGGTGCAACTGGTG
Organism: Cytophagales bacterium; assembly: GCA_003500135.1. Lineage (GTDB taxonomy): Bacteria > Bacteroidota > Bacteroidia > Cytophagales > Cyclobacteriaceae > UBA10427. Next base: position 5,322 of record DNTA01000031.1, read on the forward strand.
ATAGCTGCTATGACAATGGCGCCGTCATGCAGTATGAATTTCTGTCCATTGTATTCCACTTCAGCGGATTTCACATGAAATTTCTCATCAATATCGCGTTCAAATTCATAAAGGGAACCCCCTTCACCCAGCCAGCTTGAATCTGCAGCGTCTACAGCTGTCTGCATTTTCGACTCGTATTCCTTATGGATAAGGTTGTAGAAAGAATGCTTCAAATCCTTGATCAATATCTTGTCCTGTGGTCGTTTGGGGCCGGAAACAGTGGGCTCCAGTTGAGACAGATCGAGCGACACTACATCGGTGTATTCAATCTCTTCATTACCGGTGCGCCATAGCAGGTTTTCCTTACAATATTGCTCAACACGGTCAATCACTTCTGCAGGCCGGTTGGTACGTTTCATGTAATCAATGGTTTGCTCATCGATAGGGAAGTAGGTAACGGTACACCCAAATTCAGGCGACATATTGGAAATGGTGGCACGGTCGGGAACGGTGAGGTTATCCAGGCCATCACCGAATACTTCCACAAATTTTCCTACCACGCCATACTTTCTTAATAATTCAGTGATGGCCAGCACCATATCTGTAGCGGTAATACCTTCGGGAAGTTTGCCTTTCAGTTCAAGGCCAATCACTTCAGGGCAGGTGAAGTAAATAGGCTGACCCAGCATGGCCGCTTCGGCCTCAATGCCGCCCACTCCCCAGCCCAATACGCCAATACCGTTTACCATAGGGGTATGTGAGTCAGTACCCACCAGGGTGTCTGGAAAAAGCCATCCATCACGCTCAACTACGCCTTGTGCCAGATACTCCAGGTTCACCTGGTGGCAGATGCCCATACCGGGAGGAACCACCTTAAAGTTGTTAAATGATATCTGTCCCCACTTCAGCAGTGAATAGCGTTCGTGGTTGCGTTCGTATTCTTTGGCGACATTCTTCTCATAAGCTTCCTCATTGGCAAAAAAGTCGACCTGCACCGAGTGGTCCACGACCAGGTCAACCGGAATAGAAGGATTGATTTTGGCGCCGTCTTTCCCCTTTCGGATCACTTCCGATCGGATCGAAGCAATATCGACGATGGCCGGCACCCCGGTAAAATCCTGCATCAGCACACGGGCAGGTTTGTAAGGAATGTCTTTGTCGGTACCTTTGGGGTCCCAGTTGGCCAGAATGTTGAGATGGTCTTCAGTGATGGCCAGGCCATCTATATTCCTGACGACGTTTTCCAGCAATATGCGAATGGAAAAAGGAAGTTTAGCCACATTTTTTAAGCTTGAAAGATCGGCGGTAGAAAACTCATTGCCGTTTAGTTTTAACTTCTTTTCGTGTGTTGGCATAGTTTTATTTTTAGGTTGTTCTACATCTAAAGAATTATATATAATAACTTAATAAATGGCGCATGGTTTCACGATTCTGGTTTAGTATACAGTTCAGTTTGTTTTTGTTTTGTGTTATAGAATAATAGTTTTTCAGTTATGATCTTTCTTTTTCACAATTTTGCCCAGCACAAAAAACACATTTTAATGTTTTATGTATTATTGAAATAATCAATAAACACTTGGATTATTTTGGATACATCCAATAAGTATTTCGTATTTCTGATTATTTTATTACTTTGCAGTGTTAACCACTAAGCATGAGACAGTTTTTTGCCGTCATATTATTGCTGCTATTCGGATTTTACCATTCCGGATTTTATATGCTCCACCAGCTGGCTATGCATCAGGTGGATGAGGACTGGCGTTCAAAAATTGTCAATGATGAATTTTCAAATACGCCATTAGAGTATACTTCCATCCCAATTTCACTTCCCTATATGCCTGCTCAGGAGAGTTATCAGGCAGTAGACCATAAAGTTGAATTAAACGGTAAAAACTACCGGGTTGTAAAGCAGCGTTATACACAAGATACATTGCATATCATCTACGTGGCCGACCGCAAGATGGACCACTATCAAGATTCTTTTCAAAAACTTATCAAAAAGATAGCCAATCCGGAAGAGTCCGGTCGCCAGGAGGCGCCTTTGGGACTAAAAATTACCTTCTCAGGTTTTCTTATGGCACACTTCCAATTTGAATGGAACAGCTTAGTGTCCGATCAAAATGGTTTAATGGCTTCAGGTAGTATTTTCAATTACTCTTCTAAATATGGAGAGGCGCCTACACCACCTCCCCAGATATAATTCAAAGATCTTTCAAGGCATTGGTAATTGTTTTGATCTTCCGCGAACAACCCACGTGGAAGAATTCAATATGCCAATAATCGATCTGGTAGCATTCATATATTTCAAATTGCCATGAATGCTTAAGGATTGCAGGTAAATTTGGTACAAAAATAGGGTACCTGACAATCATGATCGATTTTTTACCCACATACAACCCAAATTCCGGATTTAGTTGGTGACGGAATATATACGATTTTGTTGCATGTTGGAGTAAATACCCAAAAAAGGCGCTCTCGAAGCGCCTTTTTATTGGTTTAAATACAATCGGATATAAGATGTCATTTTTAATAATGATTAGATATTATTGTACATAAAAATTAATTTTCAATTAATTCTGTAGAAAATTTGGTATGTAAATAAAATTATATACCTTTGAAACACACTAGCCTACTCTCATAGCGGAAAAAGAAGGCCACCTCAAACGGAGGTGGTTTTTTCTTTTACACTAATCGGAAACCTTCTTTGAATTTATCCCAAACTACTTCATTTTTGCCTCGATAATAAAACGGAATTTTCCCTAATTACCAGAATTCAAAATGGATCAACCCAAAAACACACTACAATGAAAATCATTTCGTGGAATGTGAATGGCATTCGCGCAATTCTGAAAAAAGATTTCCTGAAATCTATCAAAGCGCTGGATGCTGATATATTATGTCTGCAAGAGACCAAAGCTATGGAACAGCAGGTAAAAGAGGTTTTAAGCCTGGCCGATCATTACGAAGTGATTGCCAACGCATCAAAAGAAAAAAAAGGCTATTCCGGTACAGCCATTTTATCTAAAACAAAACCGTTAAGTGTGCAATACGATATGGGCATCTCAGAACACGATCAGGAGGGAAGGGTGATTGCCGCTGAATTTAATGACTTTTATGTCATAAATGTTTATGTGCCCAATTCGGGAAGTGAACTCGTACGGCTGGATTACAGGGCACAATGGGATAAAGACTTTCTGGAGTATCTTAAAAAGCTGGAAAACAAGAAACCGGTCATTGTATGCGGTGATTTTAATGTGGCACACCAACCGATCGATATTGCACGGCCTAAGGCCAACTACAATAAATCTGCCGGTTACACACAAAAGGAAATTGATGGATTCACTCGTTTCACGGAAACAGGGCTGGTTGACAGTTTCAGGCACTTTTATCCCGAAAAGGAAAATATATACTCGTGGTGGAGCTACCGGGCCGGGGCAAGAGCCAAAAATGTAGGCTGGCGTATAGATTATTGCCTGGTCAGTGAATCTTTAATGTCCCAGGTAAAAGGCGCATTTATACTCAATGAATATATGGGTTCGGACCACTGTCCGGTAGGTATTGAGCTCCGTTAGTCAGATATCCAAAAACCGCATTTTGATGTCGGGTGTGGGCGCTAAACATTCGTCATAACGGCCAAACCATTTATACCGGTTTCGGGCAATGACATCATAAAGGGCATCGCGGATAGATCGAGGAACAAATCGAAAAAAGCGAAATGCTTTCCAGGGATTTGGAAGGTAAGCAGCCAGCTTAATGGCCGCATCACTTCTCAGATAAACCGTTCCATTTTCCCACAGGATAAATGATTTCATATCCTCAAGAAGATGAGGTGTATCGCTTAACAATTGAGTGGCCAGGTCTGATTGCAGTGCCGCAAAACGAATGTTGGCATGTCGATCAAGTTTTATGACCAGCTTTACCGTATTGTTACAAAAACGGCAACTGCCATCGTAAAATACAATCGGATATTCTGTATGAAAAGCTGCACGTTCCATGTATTGTAGAAACTGTGGAATAACCAAAAGGTTGGTCATTGAGCGACCAGCCTTTGAGAATTATATCTTTTTAAAAACCACAATGGCATTGTGCCCGCCAAAACCAAAGGTATTGCTCATGGCAACCTTCAATGGCATTTCCCGCGCTTCTCTGGTCACAATATTTAAGTTATTGGGGATTGCCGGATCGAGTTCTTCCGTATTGATCGTAGGCGGAACAACACCATTTTTTAAAGCGAGAATTGATATGATCCCTTCCGCGGCACCTGCAGCGCCTAACAAATGACCGGTCATAGATTTGGTAGCGCTGATTTGCAATTGATTTTTACCGTCACCAATCAGTTTGTGTATGGCATAGGTCTCACTAATATCGCCAACCGGCGTGCTCGTAGCGTGGGTATTCAGGTAATTCACTTCATCCACATTCACCTGTGCATCTTCCATTGCCAACTGCATGGCCTTTAGTGCGCCGAGGCCCTTGGGGTGTGAGGCTGTCATATGATAAGCATCGGAGGTCATGGCGGAACCGGCTACTTCAGCGTAGATCTTCGCCCCCCTTGCTTTTGCATGTTCATATTCTTCGAGGATAAGCGCACCGCCACCTTCTCCCATTAGAAATCCATCGCGCTGGGTATCAAAGGGGCGGGAGGCTACTTCCGGGTCTTCATTCCGTGTCGACATGGCCTTTAGCGCGCTAAACCCACCAATGGAACCGGTAGTTACCGGCGCTTCAGAGCCACCCGTCACAATAATTTTCGCCTTACCCATTCTGATATAGTTCATAGCATCCATCAAGGCGGTATTGCTTGTGGAGCAGGCGGATACAGCAACGTAGCTCATGCCCATAAAGCCGTATTTCATTGAGATCATTCCCGCGGCCATATTGACGATGAGCTTTGGAATAAAGAAAGGGCTGAAACGCGGGTTTTGCTCATCCATTTTAAAGGCGCCCACTTCTTTCTCAAAAGTATCCATGCCACCCTGGCCCGAACCCCAGATCACACCAACATCGAAAGGTGACATATTGTTGAGGTCAAAACCGGAATCTTCAATGGCCTGTCCGGCAGCATGCAGGGCATATTGGGTAAAGAGATCGGATCTTTTTATCTCGTTGCGATCAAGGTATTGAGTGGGGTCGAAATCACGGACTTCACAGGCAATTTGGGTCCGGAAGGCAGAGGGGTCAAATCGGGTAATTCTTCCTGCGCCACTTTTTCCTTCCACCACATTTTGCCAAAAAGTGGATATATCATTTCCCAGGGGAGTGACCGCACCCAGCCCGGTAACTACAACTCGCTTATTCATGATCGATGGTATTTGGTTACTATTGTCTTCCTGCTTCAAATATACATAAAGTATCGACAACGTATTTCACCTTCGTACCGGACATCGGCAATAACCATCATTTTACAAAACGGAAAATATTGCACGAGAACTTTCACCAATAAGTTTGAATAACGTATATCAAGTTAGAAAGCCATGAAAAAGTTAACTGTCTTTCTGATATGCCTGTGCTTATTACAGGTAACTGCTTTGTGCCAGCAGGAAAATTGCAAAAATATCCTGAAAGTAGAGCCTTTCTCCATCTTTACCGGCAATATTACCCTGGGTTATGAAAAGCGAATCAATCCGTATTTGGGATGGGATTTTTATCTTGGTTTGGCCGGTATCCAGATGCCATACCATAAATTCGATGAAAGAGGAATTTTTTTGAGCACAGGGCCAAAATATACGCTCAGGCCTGACCTTTCTCCTCCCAATTGCCTAGGGTGGTATGTAAGGCCAGAGCTTACGATAGGTCGCTTTGAAAAAAGGAACGTTTCCGATGGTAAAGTCGAAGATAAGCCCGAATATTTTGGTGCGCTTATTTTACAATATGGCCGGGAGCAGTTGCTGTGGCAAAGCCTTCGTGTCGACTGGCATTTTGGTGTTGGTTTTTCTTTGAGCCAAAATGATAGCATGGGATACTGGTACAGGTTTATCAGGGTAAATGACGATATACCCTTATCCTTTTCTGCAGGCCTCTCAATTGGATTGCATGAATGGTAAGCCTCAGTTGCTATCCTTTTTCCTGTTTTCCTCGGT
>DNTA01000081.1 GCA_003500135.1 Cytophagales bacterium
GGGTACCTTTCCTGAAATGCCGCTAGGGCTGCCTTAGTGGATGGACTAATGATGGTTTTGGTAACAATTCTGGTCTGCCCGCCTGAAGAGGCTATGCTTTCCAGTTTTGTTTTCACCTGGTTATCAAGATCCTGCCAGGAAACTTTTTGATCGCCTATTTGAGGATCAGTGAGCCTTTCCTGGTCATAAAGCGATAAAACAGATGCTTCCACCCTGGCGGAAGTTTTACCTTTTGAGATCGGTGATTTACTATTTCCTTCTACTTTTATCGGGCGACCTTCCCTGGTTTTTACAACCACACTGCAGTAATCGCCACCATTCATAAAAGTGGAAGCATAATAGTTCGGAATACCCGGGTCAACATCAACCGGTTTGTTCAGATAAGGTATAGCTTTTCTGACAGGCGCTTCGCAAGCTGCCAAAGAAGCTGCTGCCAGACCAAAACCCATCATTTTCAGAAAGTCCCTTCTGGAAGAACCTCCTTCTGAATTTTCATTTGTGGGCAAATATTCCGGAAATTCTTTATCAGCGTATTTGACAAATTCAGGGTCGTTTTTCAACTGTTCCAACCCTTTCCAATACTGCTTTTTATTGCTTTTCATATATCCTTATAGAATTCTCTACAATAATTAATAATGACATTTGGCACACTCTAAACCACCTACTTCTTCTACCGTCATAGGTAATTTACCTTCTGCAGAGTGCAATTCAACCAATTTATCGTAATAGGCATTGTCTTTGGCATTAACCTCCGTTTCGCGGTGGCAATTGATACACCAACCCATAGTCAGGTTGGCGTGTTGCTGTACAACCTCCATTTCTTCTATCGGGCCATGACAGGTTTGACATTCAATGCCTCCCACTGCATAGTGCTGTGCGTGATTGAAATATGCCAGGTCAGGCAAATTGTGCACACGGATCCACTCTATAGGCTGATTGTTTTCCACCGCATCATATATTTTTTGGATTTCTGCGGAAACACCTGATTCCCCTTCAATATTCTGAATCATAGAATGGCAATTCATACAAATGTTAGGCGAAGGAATATTGGCCGATTTACTTTCCATAACACCTGTGTGGCAGTATTGACACTCGATACTATACTGCCCGGCGTGAAGTTTATGTGAAAATGCGATAGGCTGTGTTGGGGCATATCCTTCCTGAACACCTATAGAATACATGCCATCTAAAACCGATTTCACGGCAATGGCAGTGAATAGAAAAGCGAAGAACCAGATAAAACCCGGGCTTTTAACAATTTTTAGGACGTTAATCTTCTGGTCTACAATTTCATGGTCGGATTCATCAAGACCATCTTTTTGCTTCAGATATTTTGTTAAAACAGAAATTAAAACCGCGAGGACTACCAGAATGAGTACAAGCACTATGAGCAGTGCAAACAATATGACCATTACATAGGTAGATGAAAGTGGATCAGCGGCTTGAGTGGCTACCGCACCGGCGCCGGCATCGGCAGCAGCTGTCTCTTCTACCGGGGCTTTTTCAGACTCCTGTTTTATGTATGCGAGAATCGAAAGTACCTCATCATCTGAATAGTCGAAGGACGGCATTTCAGTTTTGTTGTACTCATTATAAAGCTCAACGGCATACTCGTCGCCGCTTTGAATAACCTTTTGAGAATTGATAATAAAACCCTTGAGCCAGGGCAATGGCCTTCTCTCATGAACATCTTTCAACGCAGGCCCCACCACCTGTTCGTGCACAGCATGACATACTGCACAGTTGTTTTCAAACAATGTTTTGCCATTTGAAATGACGCTTTCATCAGTAGGGATGGCGTTTTCCGCATTGTCTTGTGCCACTGAGTCGCCCAGTGTCATACCAGCGGCGATCAAAATAAAACTAAATATCCTGCAAACCGTCTTTGTCATTGATTTAATCTTTACTTTTCAGGCAACGAATTTTTTATGGTCGCTTATTGAAGCCACAAATCTAATATGCAGCTTTTTGATTTCAAACAATTAAATTATGCATCACAAACTAAAAAGGCCTTTTGCAACGTTTTCTAAGCCCTTTTCGTATCTGGGAACGCATTAATGCACCCCTAGCACTTAATTTAGAAACATTTTAAATAATAAAATGCTTTAGACATACAATGGTTTAAATCATTGTTGATGATATTTGTTTTGCCCTCGTTTGAGATTAATTATTTCATAAGAATACATATTGATTCCACCTTTAAGTGCGATATTTACAATTAAATCGAATAAAATTTCAGAAATTGAAAATTATCAATAGAAGCTTACCAAAGCAAAAATTGAGGGTAGTAAAAATGATGAATTTGAATTTAGTAACAATTGTCTGGCGAAATTACGCTAAAATATCCTGAGTTTTTTAGATTTGCATTTCCTGAAAGCAAATGTTAACCGTAAAACTACAATCATGGCATTCGATATCGATATGATAAAAGGCGTATATGCCCGGATGGGTGAAAGAATAAGCAAAGCCCGCGACATTCTGAACCGACCTTTAACACTCACTGAAAAAATTCTCTATTCGCATTTGTATGAAGGAACGCCTCAAGAGGAGTGTAAAAGAGGTGTGTCATATGTTGATTTTGCGCCTGACCGCGTAGCCATGCAGGACGCAACAGCACAAATGGCCCTTTTGCAATTTATGCAGGCTGGTAAAGACAAGGCTGCGGTTCCTTCAACGGTTCACGCCGACCATCTGATTTTGGCTAAAATAGGAGCCGATAAAGACCTGCAGGAAGCCCTTAATAAGAATAATGAGGTTTATAACTTTTTGTCCTCCGTTTCCAATAAATACGGAATAGGTTTTTGGAAACCCGGCGCCGGAATTATCCACCAGGTGGTACTTGAGAACTATGCTTTTCCCGGAGGCATGATGATCGGTACGGACTCACACACCGTAAATGCCGGTGGCTTAGGAATGGTCGCGGTGGGCGTAGGAGGCGCCGATGCCGTAGATGTAATGGCAGGAATGGCCTGGGAGTTAAAATTCCCGAAACTGATAGGTGTAAGGCTTACCGGAAAAATGAATGGCTGGACTTCAGCCAAAGATGTAATATTGAAAGTAGCCGGCATATTGACTGTAAAAGGCGGTACAGGATGTATAGTAGAATATTTTGGAGAAGGCGCAGAGTCGATGTCGTGTACCGGTAAAGGCACCGTATGCAATATGGGCGCTGAAATTGGCGCTACCACTTCAAACTTTCCTTATGATGAGGCAATGGAGCGCTATCTTCGTGCCACGGAACGCGATGATGTTGCTGATGCTGCAAATGCTATAAAGGATCACCTCAGGGCGGATGCAGAAGTTTACGAAAACCCGGGGCAATATTACGACCAGCTTATAGAAATCGACCTGTCAACCTTAGAGCCGCATTTGAATGGCCCATTTACGCCGGATCGCGCTACCCCTATTTCAAAAATGAAGGAAGAGGCCGAAAAAAATGGCTGGCCAACCAAAGTAGAAGTGGGATTGATCGGTTCATGTACCAATTCTTCCTATGAAGACATTTCAAGGGCAGCCTCTCTGGCCACGCAGGCAGTCGATAAAAACCTGAAAACTAAGTCGGAATTCACCATTACACCGGGATCCGAACAAGTACGCTTTACTATCGAAAGAGACGGATTCATAGATACCTTTGACAAAATCGGAGGCAAGGTGTTTGCCAATGCCTGTGGTCCTTGTATAGGGCAGTGGGATCGCCCAGGCGCTTCTAAGGGTGAAAAAAATACAATCGTTCATTCATTCAACCGAAACTTTTCCAAAAGGGCAGACGGTAATCCCAACACCCATGCCTTTGTGGGCTCACCTGAACTGGTAACGGCTATGGCGATAGCCGGAGACCTGACCTTTAACCCGCTTACCGACACATTAGTTAATGAAAAAGGCGAACAGGTTAAACTAGACCCGCCCACCGGATACGAACTTCCGGAAAAAGGATTTGATGTGAAAGACCCGGGATACCAGGCCCCTGCTAAAGATGGTAGTAAAGTGCAAGTAGTAGTGAAACCTGATAGTCAAAGACTACAGTTATTAACCCCATTTGAACCTTGGGACGGAAATAATTTGAGCGGACTCAAGTTATTGATCAAAGCAAAAGGCAAGTGCACCACAGACCACATTTCTATGGCTGGTCCATGGCTACGATATCGCGGACATCTCGATAATATCTCCAACAATATGCTCATCGGCGCTGCAAACTTTTTCAACGATGCAACAGACAAAGTAAAAAATCAGCTTACCGGTGAATATGATAGCGTGCCTAAAGTTCAGAGGGCCTACAAGGCAGCAGGCATCCCTACTATCGTGGTTGGAGACCACAACTACGGAGAAGGAAGCTCAAGAGAGCATGCTGCTATGGAGCCGCGACACCTCGGAGTGCGCGCAGTTCTGGTAAAATCATTTGCCCGCATACATGAAACGAATTTAAAGAAGCAAGGCATGCTGGCACTGACTTTTGACAATGAAGATGACTACGACAAAATTCAGGAAGACGATACATTTGATCTGGTAGATTTAAATTCATTTGCCCCCGGAAAGCCACTTACTATTGTAGTGAAACATGCCGATGGCAGCCAGGATGAAATTAAAGCCAACCATACCTACAATGAGAATCAGATCGAATGGTTCAAGGCAGGTTCGGCGTTGAATTTGATTCGAAAAAGTCATTCATAGACATATTGAATAATTAGCATCACACTAAAGCGGCCCTTGCGCCGCTTTTTTTTGTAAATTATACAATAACCGTAGTTTGGCATATTCATTAAAATGAATACTAGAAACTTGAGTTATTTACTTTATAAGTGTTTTTGCGTAATTTGCATTATCAAAATAATTAAATCGCTCAATATAGATGAAAAAATGGCTCCCCTTGAAATATCTCACAGTCTTAACCTTGCCATTAACGGTGGCCGTTTCGTTCCTTTCGGAAGGTTGGGCCACCTTTTTTCCCCTGATGTATGCGTTTGGTATTATTCCACTGGTGGAACTTGTTTTAAAACCCAATCACCATAATTTAAATGAACTGGAAGAACAGGAGGCCCTTGACAACAAAGCTTATGACATCATCATTTATGCCATATTGCCTATCCAATTCGGCTTTTTAATTTGGTTTCTGAATATTCTTCCCGGTTACTGGAACCTTTCGTCCATCGGCCATACGGTTTCCATGGGGCTCATGTGTGGCGTATTAGGCATTAATGTGGCGCACGAGCTTGGCCACCGGTCGAAGAAATATGAACAGGTGTTCGCTCAGTTACTGCTTTTGAGTAGTATGTATATGCATTTTTTTATTGAACACAACCGCGGACATCACAAAAATGTATCTACCCCCGAAGATCCTGCATCGGCAAGAAAGTATGAAAACGTTTATGCTTTTTTCTATCGATCTATTACGCAAAGTTATATTTCCGCATGGAAACTGGAATTTAAAAGGCTCCGAAAGCTACAAAACCCTGCTTTATCTTTTAAAAATGAAATGTTGCGATTTCAATTGATCCAACTGGGTTTTGTCATTCTCGTATGGTGGTTTTTTGGAACTTTTGCCACTATCGCATTTCTTATCGCTGCATTTATTGGTATCCTTTTACTTGAAACGGTCAATTATATCGAGCATTATGGTTTGAGCAGGAATAAAACCAAAAGCGGTTATTATGAAAGACCTCAACCCAATCACTCCTGGAACTCCGATCATCAGATGGGACGATTGCTCCTATTTGAACTATCGCGCCATTCCGACCACCACTACAAGGCAAGCCGTAAGTATCAGATATTGAAATATCATGATGACGCCCCACAAATGCCGACTGGATATCCGGGTATGATGCTGCTGGCCCTCGTGCCACCCCTATGGTTTTATATAATGGACCCCAGGCTGGATAAGGCCACACCGTCATCGGGAATTAAAAAGATTGCATCTTATCAATAATCCGATCACCACACTGGTACCGGGGAAATAAATTGGCAGTAAGACAACTGTGTATTGGTAAAATATGCACAAATTCCCCTTCCTTTATCGAATCATACCAGGCTTCATTGTCCGACCTGATCACTCCGTGCTCCTGGGAAAGCCTGGCCAGGTAGGTTCCCGATAATACTTTACTTTTGTTATCCTGCGATCTCTGATCAACAACCCTACCATATACATGATTACCATTATGGTTGACAAAATCTTTGGAGAAATGAACTGCCCCGCCATGAATTATAATTTCATTCGATCCCTTTTTGGAAACCACTGGGCATTTCACGTTTACCGCTATATTTTCCAGTTGACAAGATCCTGCTAGAAATTGCATTACGTCATAAAACACAAAATTTCCGGGTGAAATACCGGTAATGGACCCGAAGTTTTCAATAACACTGGACCCCGGCGTATCACCACATATAAAAGTATCAATTGAAAAATTATCTAATACATTAATTAGCTTTTCATACCTAAAATATATATCCCCATAAATTTTTTCCACTTCTTCCTTCCCTTTTGCCGAATAGGTATGGCCGGGATGCGTGTAAAAGCCTTTAAATTCAAGCCCCATTGAAATGATACTATTGATTGCATAATCAATATCTTCAATAGCCTCGGGAACAAAACCTGTTCGATCAGAACCGAAATCCAACTCCACATAACAAAAGACACTTTTGTTTATTGCCCCCAACCACGTGGTAGCCGCTTTCGAACTGACCAAAATGCTGATTTGTACTTTTTCGGCTAACTCATTCAACTGACCAATTTGGGCCGGATGTACAGGGAAAGCCACTAATATATCTTTCCATCCTACAGCGGCAAAATAATGCGCCATGGCGACCGAAGATACCGTAATGGTCTTTACCCCTTCTTCTTTAAACCAGTTTCCAACTTCAGCAGACTGATGTGTTTTAAAATGCGGCCTGAATACTAACCCATGTCCCTTAGCCTTATTTACCATTCTGGAAATATTTTTTCGGCAAATAGCCTCATTCAACTCCAGGTTCGGGTATTGTTGTTTATTCATGATAAAATGTTTTCAGCAATAAAGTATTATTTATGGTTTTAACTTCAATCAGGGGATCAAGTATTTCAAAAGTATTTTTTTATTTCATTGCCAGAATAGCTAATATTGAAACCATTTCAAAAAAACTGATAAAACGCGTATAAACGCCCGAAATTCTGAAAATTGAATATGAAAATTGGAATTTTAAAGGAAACATCTGATAAAAGGGTGGCCATTGTTCCGGATCTTGTAAAAAAATGGACTGAACAGAAGTTTGAAGTCTTGTTTGAAAACGGATGTGGGGAACAATCCAACTTTTCAGATGGCCAATACCAACAAGCAGGCGGTAGAGGACATAAACGAGAAGAAATCCTGTCTAATGGAGATATTTTGATCGTGATCAAGCCCCTGGAGGACAAGGAAACCTCAAAAATCAAGAAAGGCTGCCTGGTCATTTCAAACTATCAGCCCTTTTTCAAAACGGACCTGATTGAGGATATTGCCAATAAAGAACTATCTGCACTTAGCCTGGACATGATCCCGCGAATTACCATTGCCCAGTCGATGGATGTACTCTCTTCCATGGCTTCAATCGCAGGATATAAAGCTGTCATTATGGCTGCAGACCATTTGGCCCGTTACTTCCCCATGCTCACCACAGCGGCTGGATCCATACCTCCGGCCAAAGTTCTGGTTATAGGCGCAGGTGTGGCGGGGCTACAGGCTGTTGCTACCGCACGACGTTTAGGCGCGGTTGTAGAAGCTTTTGACACTCGTCTGGCGGCTAAGGAAGAAGTGGAAAGCCTTGGCGCCAAATTCGTGGAAGTCGAAGGCGCCAAAGATGATGCTTCTGCCGGCGGATATGCCGTGGAACAAACGGAAGAATATAAGCAACGGCAAAAAGAGCTGATCTTTGAAAAATGCGTGAAAGCCGACGTGATCATTACCACTGCCCAGTTGCGCGGTAAACCTGCTCCCAAACTCGTCACTAAGGAAATGGTAAAAGAGATGAAGCCGGGTTCGGTAATCGTAGACCTTGCTTCTTCTACCGGTGGCAACTGCGAACTGACGGAAGACAATAAAACCATTGTACATGACAATGTAGTGATCATAGGCAACTCTGACCTGGCCTCGGAAGTACCGCAACACGCCAGTCAGTTGTATAGCAAAAACATCGAAAACTATACCAAGGTGTTTTTTAAAGAAGGTGAATACGAACTTGATCTTGAAAATGAAATAGTCAAATCGAGCTGTATGGTAAAAGAAGGCAATTTGCTTTATCAAAAACAATAAGCACAATGGAAGAACTATTACAATTCATATACGACAATATTCAGGGCATTTATATCCTGGCCTTCGCCATATTTCTGGGCATGGAGGTGATTTCCAAAGTGCCAACCGTGCTGCATACCCCGCTTATGTCGGGGGCTAACGCGATTAGCGGTGTAGTAGTGATTGGTGCGATTATTCTGATCCGAAAGGCAGAACCCACCGATTATTTCGCACTGGTCATTGGCTTTCTGGGTATCACCCTGGCCATGGTCAATGTGGTAGGTGGTTTCGGAGTGACCGACCGTATGCTCGAAATGTTCAAGAAAAAGAAAAAGTAAGACCCTTAAAGATTAGTCAAGTGGAAAGTCCAACAATATCAACAATATATTTATTAAGCATTATTCTCTTTATCCTGGGCCTCAAGCGTTTGAGCCATCCGGATACAGCGAAAAAAGGAAATACCATCGCCTATATCGGCATGGGGCTGGCCATCGTCGTTACCATATTATTCCCCTTTGAGGGCGCTAATAACAACTACGGTTTTATTATCGGTGGACTGATTCTGGGAAGTATCATTGGTTTTATAGCGGCCAAAAAAGTAAAAATGACGGCTATGCCCGAAATGGTATCGTTATTCAACGGCCTGGGCGGCGCCTGTTCATTATTTATTTCACTGGTGGAATTTAAAAACCTTCCACCGGAAACTTCCCTGGCCAGTACTGAAACGCTGACCATCATTTTCGCCATGGTGATTGGTGGTATTGCTTTTACCGGTAGTATGATTGCTTTTGGAAAACTCAACGGCTCACTTCGCGACAGCCTTGTATTGCCAGCGCCTCAGGTGGTCAACCTTGTCTTGTTATTGGCTATTATCGGTTTCAGCGCCTTTCTGATGTCGCAGGACAGCCTGGATTTTAATTATGTGCTTATTCTTACCGCAATCACTTTGCTATATGGTGTTACTTTCGTTACCCCTATTGGTGGTGGTGATATGCCAGTGGTAATATCATTGCTGAACTCACTTTCAGGAATCGCAGCCGCAGGGGCCGGTTTGATCTATGGCAATCAGGTGATGGTGGTTGGTGGCATTTTGGTAGGCGCTTCAGGTACTATCCTAACCGTACTCATGTGCGAAGCCATGAACCGATCACTTTTCAATGTAATTATCGGCGGTTTTGGCACCAAGGCAGCCCGCTCGGGCAGGTTGC
>DNTA01000252.1 GCA_003500135.1 Cytophagales bacterium
AAAGTGCCTAAGTTAATAAATTGGAAAACTCAATAATTACTTGGCTATTGGAATCCTTAGTATTTT
This sequence comes from Cytophagales bacterium, assembly GCA_003500135.1. Lineage (GTDB taxonomy): Bacteria > Bacteroidota > Bacteroidia > Cytophagales > Cyclobacteriaceae > UBA10427. The sequence goes on from DNTA01000252.1 coordinate 67, forward strand.
TTCAGGCGTTTTTCTTGCCTTTACAGGTTCTGACTTCTTAGAATATATTTTTGGAATCTTTGCAGGAATTGCTCTTATTGGGATCATTTTCTTTTCTAAGAAAGAATCCCACGATGAAGCTGGTTAAACGAAAAACGGAATAAACATCTTAAAAGATTTTAGGCTGATAGATTGTACAAATAAGACAATTGCAAATCAACGGCATTGGTATCTTTCGCTTTATCATATGTTGGGCATAGGTGGTAGATTAAATTGACTGGGCGTTGATACAAATCGGGATTGAATGACCATTGCCCAAAACAGTAGCTATCCGCAAACGGGCGGGAAAATCGAGCATGAATGCTCATTGCTCCAAGTCCCGAAAATGTTAAATTGAAAAGAAAACGCCAACAAAACCCGGTCTGATGGCTAGCCGGGTCGTTGGCGACCATTAGAACGAATCCGATCAAATGAAAAAAACAATAATTACTTTTCTTTATTTAATCTTCTCAATTGGGATTTCCGCGCAATCCATAGATGAATCCTTTTCACAAAAGAAAATGAAGAAGGATCTTGAAGTTTTTAAAGAAATAAGAATAAAAGCAAATTCAGGGCTTTACAAATACCGAACAAAGAAACAAATAGACAGCATCTATAATTGGGCTGACCAACAAATTGAAAAATCATCAACTTATCTCGATTTTTACAACATTATTTGTCAACTGACTGATTATGAGGGAAGCCTCCATAATAGCACAAGTTTACCCAAAAAATACTCAGATAGATTAAGAAAAGAAAAAGAAGGTTACTTTCCATATCCTATCAAATGGATAGATGGCAACTGGCTTGTCAATTACGAAAATGGTGAAATACCTCTTGGTTCTGAAATTATCTCGATTAACAAAATTCCAATTTCAGAAATAATTAATAATCTATATAAATACTACACCACAGATGGACAAAATATTACAGGAAAAAGAATAGGAATAAGAGCCCATTTCTCAAAGTATTACAGGCTCAATTTCGGGCAGCAAGAAAGTTTTAATGTTTTATTTAAAAGGAAGAACTCTGGCGAAATTGAATCGAAGGTCTTGCAAAGTGTGAGTTATAGAGACTACTATAAACATTTCAATGGCAGATACTCAAAACCCTACGACCAGTTTTATTATGCTAAGTTAAAAGAAAATCAAAAATATAAATACGAGCAAATAGATTCTTCAACGGGTATTTTAAGTGTTTACACTTTTGCAATGGGAAATGAAACAACCCAGGAACACAAAACCTATCTTGCTTTCCTTGACAGTACTTTTGTAGAAATAAAATCTAAAAAGCTGAAAAATTTAATTGTAGATATTCGACAATGTGGTGGTGGAACCGACCCGAATGATGTTGTTACTTATTCGTATCTAACTGATAGAAATTTTCAAGAAAGTAAACAAGCGTGGATCAGTTTCAACAAAATCCCTCTTTTAAAGCACTATGATATTTCAGCGCCTAAATTCCTTAGGCCATTTGGTGTAGGTAAATTCAACCGAAAATTTCAAAAAAGATTTCCAACAGAAAAGGGCGGTAAATATTTTATGAGCAAGGAAGAAAATGAAATGAAAATCAGGGAACCCAATAAAAATGCCTTTACTGGGAACATTTACCTTCTCATAAGTCCCGCAGTAGCTTCAGCAGGAAGTTTATTTGCAGCAATGGTTGCCGGAAATGAAAACAGTACCGTAATCGGAGAAGAAACAATGGGTGGTTATTATGGACATAATGGGCATACTTCATTTGGTTATGTTCTACCCAAATCAAAAATCATCACTTACTTTTCCATTGACAATATTGAGCAAGATGTTCCAAAAAAAGACAATCAGTTTTACAATAGGGGAATTATTCCCGATTTGGAACTTTCTCAAACGTACCATGATTTTTTAGTTCATAGAGACACTCAGATGAAATACACATTGGAATTAATAAAAAATAATGGAAAATAATGGTTGCCAACATTGTACAAGCGTAATGCGGGCAAAAGTGCTAAATTCATTGCCCTGGTATTTATCTAACATTGCATCAATATACCGGAGGTTCCGTTCGACACAGTTGAGTAAATACCAAAGGCTTTACGGACAGGTTTGGAAGGTTTTTGCTTCTTCTTGGCCTACTGCAAATACCTATGGTGGCCCACGCGATAAGTCCTTGGCTTTACCGTAAACGCTTCTTTGAGAAGGATTTAGAGTCCGTCGATGATCTTCTCGGTTTTTACCCGTGCTGCATTGACCAATGAAAGGTAAATGGTAGTGCACTAGCAGGGATGAATAATGAATCCCGAGAGGTAAGTCATCGCTATTGTAGGTGAAGTGGAAGAAGTAGAAATTAGCATATTAGCTGATGCCGGTCTGATAAATGTCAAAATTTAACCCAAAATTTTTAATAGGATTGAAAATTTAGCCTCTGATCGTTAGCATCATGAGCTAATGAAGTTGTTGAAAAACAACGACTTATAGGTCTGATGACTCCGAAAGTCGTATCAGATCAATGATGATATTGTCATGATACTGGTTGAGCGCCATCTACTCCTAGGAGGTTTACCCCTGACGTTTTAATCAGGATTCTAACCGCAAGCGTCAGGACCTGACATCCCGATAGTATCGTCGGGACCGTCAGTCGTCATTTGATATTTCTACTGACGATTTCAGGTTTAAAAAGTAACGGGTTTGGAAGATTTGTATGAAAATATGGGTTTAAGGGTTTATCCTAACCCTGATTATAGTCCATTAAATGTTCAATTTGATCAATCCGATATGCAAGTTCCGATAATCTATCAGGTAATGGGCCTAAAAGGAAGAATGGTATATGAAAATACGAAAAACAGGTTGAAATCAATCGGAAATATGTCTATCAATATCAATCAATTACCGGATGGAGTTTACATTCTGAAGGTCGTTACCCCACATAAAGCCTACAAATTCAAGCTTTATCAAAAAAGAAAGGTAATCAGTTGCTTTCAGTGGAAGGTGGTGAAGTTTTGAATGTCGGTATCAACAAACGGTGGCGCCGGTTTTTTCAATGAAAAGAATTTCAAATGAGCATATACTGGGCATTGCCAACTTTTTTATATTGGTTTTTTTAAGCGCTCTCTTTTGTCATAATGGGGCAAACTGGAATGGACGGCTATCCCTGGAAAATTGAAGCTTTGGAAACAGCCAAAAAATACCGCACTCCCTTTGGCGTTTATGTGACAGGTATTGATCGCAAATCGAATGAAAAGGTAGCTGAAGTTCTCGCGGCCAAAAAGCAAAAGGAATCGTTCAATTATGTAGGCGCTGTCATGACGCTTCCCACCGGAGTGCAGGCCATGGCCGAAATTCAGTATGTTAGACCGTATGAAACTTTGAATTACCAGAACATGCTGCACCGTTCATTTAGCTATGCCGCCCCTGGTAGCATGTACGAAGTATCGCCCGATTATGGCATGTTGGTACAGGCCTGGAATATTTATGGAGTAGCACGTCCAGTTGTTACCGGCTTCTTTGGCATCCGGCCTATGGCACACCTCGAAAAGGTGTTTGTCGATCCGGCTATGCCTCGGTCGTGGGCCGAAGTGGCGCTAAAAAATGTTCCGATAAGTCTTAACAGAACCACCATAAATAAGAGTGGGGAAACAGATACCATTAGTCAAAAACAGGATTGGTCTATCGTGATCCCCAAAACAAAATATGAATTACAAAGTGGAATCAAGCACTCATTGACTACCATTGATGGAAACACCTATTATGAGATACATGAGAAATCTTTCACAATAATGGTAAGGTGACTTTAGTTCGTGTTTAAATTATTTGCCAAAATCACTATATTAAGGCAAACAACTACCCGGAATGGACACGAAAACTTACCAAACTGATGTAGCGGTTGTCGGAGGGGGTATTGCCGGCATTGTAACCACACTCAGCCTGCTCGATCAGCAAAAGAAAGTGCTCATAATCGATCGCGATGAACCTGATAAGTTCGGTGGCCTTGCTAAAGAATCCTTTGGCGGTATTTTTTTCGTAGATTCTAAACACCAACGCAAGCTGGGCATACACGATAATGTTGACCTGGCGAAAAAAGACTGGTTCAGCTTTGCCGAATTTGGCGAAAACGACGACCTTCCAAAACAATGGGCACAGGATTATATCGAAAACTGCACCGAGCATGTTTACCATTATCTACTCAATAAAGGCATCAAGTTTTTTCCTGTCGTGCACTGGGTGGAACGCGGACTATACCAACCTGGTAATTCCGTGCCTCGCTTTCACATGGTTTGGGGCACCGGATACGAGCTGGCCAGGGTTATGATCCATCATTTGAAAAACCACCCCAATTCCAATCTGTTAAATATTGAATTCCGGCATAAGGTAACGGATATCACATCAGCAGGTGGAAAGGTAATTGGCGTTTGTGGTATAATCGAAAAAGAAGAGCAGCCCTTTGAAGTGAAAGCTGAAAAGGTCGTATTAGCGGCAGGAGGGATTAGCGGCAACATTGATTTTCTCAAGCAGAACTGGTACAATCCCTGGGGCAAACCGCCGGAAAAAATACTGAACGGTTCACACCAATACGCCGATGCCACGATTCACAAAGCAGCCCAAAAACAAAACGGTAAGTTAACCCATCTCGATAGGCTGTGGATGTATGCGGCAGGAGTACATCACCCCTCACCCAATAAAACCAATCACGGACTCAGCATTGTACCACCGAAATCAGCCCTTTGGGTAGATTATTCAGGTAAGCGCTTCGGCCCCATGCCTCTGGTTTCAGCCTACGATACGCGCTACCTTGTTGAGCAGGTCTGCAAGAGCGGTTATTCCTACTCTTGGCAGATCATGAACTGGAAAATTGCCAAAAAAGAGCTGGCCATCTCGGGCTCTGAATTCAACGATGCCATTCGCGACAAAAAGATCCTCCCTTTTCTGCTTAACATCTTATTCGGAAACAAAAAACTCGTGCGAAACCTCACCACAAACTGTGTCGATTTCGTAACGGCCAACAGTATAGAAGAGCTGGCCGATAAAATGAATGCCCTCAATGGCAATGACAAAGTGGATGTGGATGCCCTGAAGGCCTCTATCCGGCAATATGATGCTACCATTGACCGCGGCAGGAAATATTTCAATGACGAACAGCTGCGTCGTATCGCACACCTGCGGCAGTATCGTGGCGACAGGGTCAGAACTTGCAAGTTCCAAAAGATCGATGACCCAAAAACCTATCCCCTGATCGCGGTAAGGGAGTTTGTCTTATCGCGCAAATCATTGGGCGGCCTGCAAACCAACCTGAACTGCCAGGTTATGAGTGAAACAGACCACGAACCGATACCTAACCTGTACGCCGTAGGTGAAACGGCCGGCTTTGGCGGGGGTGGTATTCATGGGCTGCGGTCACTTGAAGGCACCTTTTTGGGCACCTGTATTTACACTGCACAAAAGGCGGCCAATCACATTAGCGGAAAACAATAAAAAGCTATAATCATGAAAAAAACTGGCGCAAACCTCGTCGTACATGCCCTGGAACAAATTGGTGTCCGATATACTTTCGGTATACCCGGTGTGCACAACACCGAGATATACGATGAACTGAATAATTCTGAGCAAATCACCCCGGTACTGGTCACCCATGAGTGTGGCGCTTCTTTTATGGCCGATGGCCTGTCGCGGACATCCGACACCATTGGCGCCCTGGTGATCGTTCCCGCCGCAGGTACCACACATGCTATGAGTGGCATTGGCGAGGCTTATCTCGACGGCATTCCCATGCTCATCATCAGTGGTGGGGTGCGTCGCGATACGGGAAGGAAGTACCAGCTGCACCAGCTTGATCAGGAAAAGTTGCTTAAGCACATTGTGAAAAAATACTTCCTGGTCCGTCGCCATGACCAGATCCTGCAAACGATTTACGAAGCTTACCACGTCGCTACATCGGGAGAACCGGGCCCGGTGTTTGTAGAAGTACCAGCTGAGATCCAGCTTTTCCGGGGCGAGGTCAATGACCTTCCGCCTTTTGTACGCAACACCACCATTACCGATATCGATAATATTGCCATCCATCAGGCGGTGCGTTTTCTGGTTGAGGCGAAAAAACCGGGTATATTCGTGGGCTGGGGCGCAGTAGATGCTACGGAAGAGGTAAAAAGAATCGCCGAGCACCTCTCTGCACCGGTAGCCACCACCCTGCAGGGACTAAGCGCTTTCCCTGCCGATCATCCGCTACATACCGGCGTTGGCTTTGGGCCGGCATCAGTTCCGGCATCGCAAAAAGCTTTCGCAGACTGTGATTGCCTGCTGGCGGTTGGTACCCGGTTTGGTGAACTCGCCACCGGCAGCTATGGCGTGACCGTTCCCGAAAACCTGGTCCATATCGATATAAATAATGAAGTATTCAATAAGAACTACAAAGCCAAAGTGGCTATTGAAGGGGATGCTACTTTGATACTATCCAAAATGGTGGAAGAACTCGACCGGCATAAACTGACACTTTCCAAAGAAAGACTGGCGCTTCCCGACAAAATTGCCGACCAAAAAGCCCGGTACTTCAAAGAATGGTCAAAACAAAAGAATGATAAGGTAACACCAGGGCACTTCTTTAAATCACTGAGGACCTATCTGCCGGAAGACGCGTATGTGTTGACGGACGATGGAAAGCATACCTTCCTGACAGCCGAACTTTTTCCTACGTACAAATCCAGACATTTCATCTCCCCTACCGACTTCAACTGTATGGGCTACTGCGTTCCTGCATCGATCGGCGTGAAGTTCAGCCACCCCGACCACCATGTAGCGGCCATCGTGGGTGATGGCGCCTTTATGATGACGGGAATGGAACTGCTCACAGCCAATACATATGGCATAGGTATTGTAGCCTTTGTTTTCAATGACGGTGAACTGGGGCAGATCTCACAATTCCAGAAAATACCGTTGAACCGCAAAACCTGCACGGTGCTGGGCAAAGTTAAAATAGAGGGTATCGCCACGGCCACCGGTTCTCGATACCTTAATATGGAAAATGACTTGGAAGTGGAAAAGGTAATCGAAGAAGCATACCAATCCGCAACAGAAGGGCAAAGCGTAATTGTGGATGTCAATATCGACTATTCCAAAAAGACTTTTCTGACCAAAGGGGTGGTAAAAACAAATCTTGGAAGGTTCCCCCTCAGTGAGAAAGTTCGATTTATCGGCCGCGCATTGAAACGCCGAATAAAGGGATAAGGGATATTATTGATCATATTCTGAAGAATCAATGTCAACGTAATATTACCTGGTCAAAGTCATAAAATGTGCCCTATCGTTTCACTAGATTTGCAGGAGTACCAGTACCATTATTTTTTATGAAACGATCACAACTTTTTATCATCACCTCCTTTGTTTTGGCTTTTGCATTGATCGCAGCCTGTAGCAATGATGAAGAGGGCACAGCCCAGTTCGAAAATCTGCTTTCCAATCCCGAAGATGGCCCACCGGCAGGATATAGCGAAGGCAACTACACTGTTCCGCAGGGCGCAGGTCCGGAGGATGTCTCCACGCCCGATCAGGTGGTGGGTGATGGCACACCGGAGAGCTGTACGGCAGAAGCATTTATCGGGGCCATGGCAAAAGGCGGTAAAATAGTTTTCGATTGTAGCCCCGATCCTGTAACCATCCTACTTCCGGAGCCGGCTAAAATATTTAATGATGCCCACGCCGAAGTGGTGATCGACGGAGGTGGACTGGTGGCCCTTGATGGGGGCGGAATGAGAGGGCCATTTATATGAATACTTGTGGCGCCGACCAAAACTGGGCCTCACCACATTGTCAGGGCTAGCGCCATCCGAGGCTTACCCTGCAAAACCTGACTTTTATTAATGGCAACTCAACCGGCGAAAAAGAATATACCGGTGGCGGGGCCGTATGGAGCCGTGGCGGTAAGTTGAAGATCGTGAACTGCCGGTTTTCAACAATATATGTGCCTCCACAGGCCCCGATTTGGGAGGCGCCGCGGTAAGGATTTTTGATCAATACCAAGATCCGCCGGTCTACGTGGTCAATAGCGCCTTTTGGCGGTGTGGAAGGGTATGGCAACACCGGCTCAAATGGTGGGGCCATCAGCAGTATTGGTGTGTCATGGACATTGATCAATTGCCTGTTTTCTCATAATAAAGCCATTGGAAATGGTGGCAATCCTGCTCAGGAAGGCGCCCCTGGCGGCGGCAGTGGAGGGGCTATTTAGGGTCTGCTTAAAAA
>DNTA01000014.1 GCA_003500135.1 Cytophagales bacterium
CTTCCTCATTGATAATAATCTTCAAATAGATTTCATCAGGGATGATCTCGATTCTTGCCGTTCCGGTGACTTCAATATAATTTTCATCAATAAAGTTCTTTGTTGATGATTGTGCAAATCCCACATTTGCCCAAAGAATAATCATAAAAAAAATATAGGTAGGTCTCATAGTTGTTTGAATTTTTAAGTTGCAAATCTCCTAAATATATCATTTGTCAATGCAATAATGGACTTAATCATTCTATTTTTCTTAAATCCGGGGATAAGTAATTTTTCTGTAAATCTAAAGCAAGTATCGCTATAATGAAGCAATTTCTTGACTTCTCAATTGGCTTTCAATAAACCAAAAGCAATTTTGTGCCGACCTTAATAATCGGGTAAAAATTTTGGTTTAATTGAGTAGTTAATTTACCACGCTGGTTTTTGTAGATATAAATCTGGGATGTAGAGGTATATGTTCATGAGTATTTTGTTCTGCCAGATTATGTTTATTGCGAGCTGGTAGAGTTCCGCATTCCATGTGAAAAGGTGAAAGTCAATCCATATATTCATTGGATTTTTGTCGAATTAACCAATAAATTTCACCTCCGGGATTAACGATGCCCAGGTGTGCATTAGTAAATATTATAAAGCCGGTTTTGCTTTCGGGATGAATGGCCAATGTGGTGGAAGCCCCTAATTCTAAACCTCCAATGTGGCCATACCATTCACCTCCACTGATTTGCCAAATAAGGCATCTTCCGGTTGCCGGATTTTGTAACTTAAATATTTTATCAACAGTAGCCTCGTTTAATATTCTTGTTCCGTTATAAATCCCATAGTTCAAGTAACATTGTGCGAACTTGCTTAAGTCGTTAATAGTTGACTTAACTCCACCTGAAGCATATACTCTATTGTCGAAATATTGACTTCCATGTCCGTTGCGATCATATAATAAGGCGATTTTGTTCCAATCCAAATCGGCATAATTATAGCTCGTATGCTGCATGCTCAGAGGGCCAAAAATATTTTTGGAACAATACTGCCGAAAATCCATTCCGCTAATTTGCTCGACAATGTAGGCTGCAACACAGGTACCGATATTTGAGTATATCTCATATTTTCCGGGTGGAACGGATTGCCATAATTTAGCATCATATTGCGACCCAGAGGGAGTAAGGTACATGGGAATCCAGTCGCTCGGTGAGGGGCCCTGATCAGGCGCGAATAAATTCCACATACCATTTTGGCTGTTAAATGTGCCAGGTTTGGAAAGACCGGTTGTATGGGTGAGCAACATTCTGGTTGTAATCGGGACATTATTGTGATTAGGATGTCGCAATTTAATGGGTAGGTATTGATTAATATCCTCATCCAAATTGATCTTTCCTTGTTCTTCCAATTGCATTATTGCTGTCAATATGAATAACTTAGAGATTGAACCAATGTGATATATCGTTTCTTCATCAGCTTTTTTCTCATTTTCTTTGTTCGCATAACCTTTATAAACCGTCCATTGAATTCCGTTTTCTGTTAAAATACAAGCAGATAAGGAAGGTAAATGATTCTTGGCATATATTTGCTCAAGCTTTTTATCGAAATCCTCTTCCATATCATCCCCTTGGCAACCACACAAACTAATTGCTATAAGAAGCGCTATTTTGACAATTATGTTTTTATTGCCATTCATAACCAATAGATATATTGACACCTGTTATTTTGGTTTTATGAGATTCTTTATAAATGCCCGACCAGCTTTCTGGCGAAATGAATATGTCATTTAATCCAAGGAAGAATCGAATATCGAATAAAAAGGAATGTTTTTTTATTAGGTACTTGTAATCTACACCAGCATGAATTCCATAATCCATATCCTTAACGGATTTCAATTTAGTAGTCTTATTGTGAGTATGATGAAAGGCTACTTTTTTAACAGCATTAATTTTAAATGCACAGTAGCCCCCCATATATAAGTGACTGAGCGCTTTCTCTTTTTTAAGATATTGATAAGAAAGGGAAATTGGTATATCGATATAGCTTATTTTAACTTTATAGACAATATCCTCATAGTCCGAAGCGCTGAAATCAACACCTTTTTGTGAGAAAGCTATCTCTGGCTGAATTCCAAATCTTGGAGACAATTCAATTCTTCTAAAAATACCAATGTTAAATGCCACTACAGGACTTTGTGGGTTCGTTTGAACGAGCTCTACATCGTAGCCCAAATAAGGTCTGAGATCAATATCATAGCCATCAAATGGTTTGGGTCGGTCTCCTGGAAAATATAAGTTGGACATGGTGGCGCCTATTTTTATTCCATATTGCGCATTTGCTGTATCGGTGAGACCCAGGAAAGTAAATAAGTAAATTAATATGCAAATGCAGGATTGCCACCTCATTTTACTTCATTCTAAACATATAACATTTTACTGCTTCGTAAAATTCTGTTTTGGTATTCGAAAAGATGATGATGTCTTTTGAAAAGGAATAACTCATTCCCAATTGCCAAATTGGGACTAAATTTCTCATGTTTTTACTAATAAAATAATCATATTGGTAAAGGTTGTTACGTCATGTTAATACTTAAATGTGGCTTTTAGTAATATCTCTACGATATATTATCAAGCTCCTGCTTCAGCGAAGGAGCCAATAACGAAGTGATCAATATTATTACGAATATCCAATTCAATTTGGTCTCTCACAAAACCATTGGATTTGAAGGGTTTATACCCAAAATGTAAGACTGTTCCAGGGGCTGTTGTGTTATCAAATAATCCCGGTGAATTGATATTACACAGAGAATAACCAAATTGAATATCGATAGATTGACACGACATATCCTGAATAAAATTAAGGCCAAAACAGTTTTCATAATGATAATATGGATGATAAATGAATTGATGTAAGGCCATATTAAACCCTAAATTTTCAATCTTATTGAAAATTCCGCTCTACGTCCCGACCGTTGGCGTCTTAATATGACATCCCGACAACATCGCCGGGAACGTCAATCGTCATTAGAAATTTCTAATAAATTTCCGGGTTAAATTACTGAATTTTAAAAACTAACATGTATACAATATATGTTCACTGATAATTCGTTCACCCAAACCGCTCAGTATTTTGAGTTTTTTTAATTTCTTTTGCAGTGAAAAACAAGACCACATTCATATGCGGTCTGGAAATTCTCTCAATAATTCGTACAAATACACCTGCCTACCAACTCACCTCAGCCTCTTCACCTTTCCATTCAAAGAAGATAGTCATCACGCCTTCTTCTGTCGATAGGGCCTTCGTTGTGTCATTGGTGTCTTTGCCCGGCTTTTGCACTTTTACCTTTTCACCATTTACAATAACTTTCCTGGGCAATTCAGATAGGCCATGAACCACAAATTCCATCTTTCGCGATTCCGGCCGTCCTTCATAGTCACCTCCTTCTTTAAACATAAAAAAGCTGTAGCCTGCGTCTTCTCTTGCCGACTTAAAGGTCAGTAGCTCGTATTGACCTTTTTCATAGCTATTAAATGTTTTCCCATCGTCGTCGTACAAATATCCCTCTGAGCTGCTTATGCCTGTGTGGGCATAATAATGGAGTTGCAAGTTTTTCGTGCTGTATTGATCCGTGCCCGGAACTGCCTCGGGAAGCATAGGTAGAAAAGCTCCTGATCGTACAAAAACAGGGATATGCTCATCACTTAATTCGACCTCTATCTCTTTGCCCCCGGCGTAGCCTTTTTCACTGTAGAAATCATACCACATATATCCTTTTGGCAGGTACAACTTTTGTTTTTCCAATCCTTTCTCCAAAACAGGCGCCACCAGCATGTCGCGCCCCCACAGATAGGCATCTTTATAGGTCAATAATTCCCGGTTGTCAGGTTCTTCAAAAAACAGAGGGCGCATCAGTGGGTATCCGCGCATGGCATTTTCAAAAGCCAGGTTATAAATATAGGGTAAAAGCCGGTAGCGCATCTCGATCGACTTTTTGGCCAATGCCTTTGTTGTGTCGTCCCAAAATACCGGTTCTGCGGGTACTTCCTCTTGTGCATGAGGGCGGTAAACCGGCTGGAATATACCGTACTGTAGCCATCGGGAGTATAACTCGGCATCTTTGTAGTCATCGGCAAAGCCACCCAGGTCAGAGTGCATATACCCAAGCCCTTGCATAGCCATTTGAAGTGCAATTTCTGTCTGTGGCTTTAGTCCGCCCCAGGTACGGCTCACATCTCCCGACCAGGGGATCATACCATAGCGTTGTGAACCGGCGAAACCGGAACGCATCAGGGTGAAAGGCCTTCTTTCCGGATAGTCTTTCCGGTAACCATCATAGATCATATGGGCCCACTCATGGCCGTAAATGTTGTGCACTTCATCTGCTTTACCATTCACATGGTACATTTCAGAGGGGTGTACTTCCGGTTCTCCCAGGTCGCCCCACCAGCCATCAACACCACTGTCGGTATGACGCTTGTAAATATTCCAGAACCACTCCCGTGCTTCGGGCTTGAAAATATCGATCAGTCCCGTTTCACCGAAATAAAACTCGTAGGTCAATGGATTGCCGGCGCTATCTGTTCCCAGAACTTCTTTTTCTACCGCTTCCTCCCAAAGTTTACTGGTAGTCAGTATGAATGGCTCGGTGATCAGTATGGTTTTGACGCCCTTGTCCTCCAGCTCACCCATCATTTTTACCGGCTCCGGAAACGCCTCTTCGTACCAGTCGAGGTTGCCCATGTGGCCTTTGATGTCTTTGCCAAACCAATAAATATCGAGCACCACGGCGTCCACCGGAATGTCATCTTCTTTAAAGGCGTCAATAGTATTCATCACTTCTTCCTGTGAATGATAGCCAAACCGGGAGGAATAATTGCCAAAGACCCAGCGAGGGGGCAGGGGCTGGCGACCGGTAAGGTGCGTATACTGACTGGTCAGGTCGTAATGATTTTCACCGGCAATGATCACATAGGCGCTTCTCCCGTCAATGGCTTCAAGTGAAAGTTCATTCGGGTTCGTAGCGCCCAAATCAAGGAAGCCCCTGGCGGCGTTGTCCCATAAGACCATATATTTTTTTGATGAAATCACCAATGGCATACTGTAATACATTAAAGGAGCCTCAGTTTGGTAACCATAGCTGGGTTTGTTGTATAAGGTCAGTCGGTTTCCACGGCGGTTCATACCCAGCACACGTTCTCCACCGCCGTACAGTACTTCATCATCAGTAAGTTGGAGCTTGAAGCCCATCAGGGAGTCATTTTTAAAAAAGCCTTCTGTTTCTTCTGTCAGCGACTTGTTCTGATACCGGAAACTAAGCTTAAAGGGAGATTTTTGGATCACCACACTGATCCCCCGTGTAGCATATACGAGCGCATCTCCGGTATCGTTAAAACGTGTTTCCACCTTTTCCGGGGCCATGTCAATGGCATAGGAATGAGGTAAGGTGTCGCCTAAAAAGGGCTGGTAGACCACCTCGATGATCTTGTTATTATATGGGGTCAGGGTTACTCGTACATCGGTAGTTTCCAGCTCGAGACGGTTTTCGAGAAAGTTGTAGTTTTTAAATATCCGTGGGGCTTCCTGCGAAAAAGAAATGAGGCATGAAACACTCAATAGCAGGGTTGTAAATAGTCTTTTATTCATAATCAAGCAACATTACGGTTTATATTCCGACGCGAAAATACATAATCACCTTTAATAGCAATATGATAAAGGTTATAAAAATAGTGGAAAATCACGGTATAGGAGCATGTGTCATCCGCCATTTAATCGGCTGATATAACGAACATAATCACCATGACCGATCAGTTTCTGGTCCTCGACAGGCCAGTTGTAGGCATACATCCAACTGATCAGGGTCTGTGTTTCGATAAAAACAGGCACTTCAATGCGCGTAAATTCCTGCGGATTGGGGTAGTCGGGCCCAATGTTTTCAAAGTCGTCAAGTTCAAATAACAGTTCCCGGTCATTTAATTCGTAAAGGTCGCCATAAATGCGAAACTCCTCATCATTTTCCGGTATGGCGCCCGGGTAGAATCCGGTATCATACAACCGGCCGTTTACAAAACCGGCGCCGAGATAATCACAAAGGGAGCGCAGTTTATTTGACATCTCATGATTGATCTGTCGTCGTAAAATGCCGTAAACAAATACCTTAAGGTTCATCAACAGGTTTTTTTACTAAAGTAATTGTGGAAGTATTGTCTTTACCGACTATCATCAGATCGAATTGCCGATCATTTTTGCGGTAGAACGCTACTTCATTGATCTTCGGGTTTTCGTAGGTGGAAAAACGCCAAAGGTTGTCTACTCTCTCAATTTCGATAAAGGGAACGGGCTGCGATTGGCCTTTCACGATGAGGTTCATAAAAATACGTCCCTCAAAATCAGAGAAAATAAATGAGCGCAGCATTTTCAGTTCTTCGTTGACCGACCCCGGCCCATATTGTACGCTAATTATATTATCGCGACCTTTATTACAACTAAAATATGTGGAAGTACTGTCTCCTTTGATATGCCATTGGCCTTCGAGCCAATCCAGCGCATTAAAAGCCGACTGCCCAAACGAAACCTGAATCAATGAGAATGATGCGATAAATAGGAAAAATACACGTTCCATTAAAAAAGCGCTTGGTAGCGCCAATATATTAATTTTAATTGACAAGGTTGATTGATTCCATTGACATGATTGTTAATTTCGTCGAATAGCTGAAATCTAGCAATAAAACAATTTAATTCGCCCTTCAATGCGTTGGACATTAATTCCCAAAGCCGGCAATCTGGATAGACTTACCCTGGTAGATTACAATTCTGATGCGCCAAAAGATAATGAGGTTAAAATAAATGTGAAGGCCATCGGTCTCAATTTCGCCGATATTTTTGCCATATTCGGGCTTTACAGCGCTACACCGGATGGTCCTTTTACCCCGGGGCTGGAGTTTTCGGGTGTGGTAAAGGAAGTTGGTCCTGAAGTTAAAGAATTTAAACCGGGTGATGACGTCATGGGAGCCACCCGCTTTGGGGGTTACACGACTCAAATCACCATTGAACAACACTATATCCGCCCTTTGCCGGAGGGCTGGACTTACGAAGAAGGGGCGGCCTTTATTGTGCAGGGGCTGACGGCCTACTATGGGTTGAAGTATCTGGGCCGCCTGGGGGCAGGGGAAAATGTGTTGATCCAGAGTGCTGCCGGTGGTGTCGGGATATTGGCCAATCGTATTGCCAAAAAGTTCGGGGCAAGAACCATTGGGGCAGTAGGCAATGAGGCCAAAATACCCTTATTACAAGAAGAGGGCTTTGACCATTTCATTATTCGCGACAGGAAATTCAAAAAACATTTGAGCGAAATAGTCAACGATCATCCATTGGATGTGGTGATGGAGTGTATTGGAGGGAAAGCGCTCAAAGCCAGTTTTGATCTATTGGCCCCGGAAGGTCGATTGATCACATATGGATCAGCTCGTTTTGCACAGCCCGGCAAACGCCCCAACTACCTGAAAATGATATGGCCCTATCTTACCAGGCCCAGAATCGACCCTCAGAAGATGATCGAGAAAAATAAAGCTGTTTTAGGCTTTAACCTTATTTGGCTTTACCACAAGCAGGAGAAGCTCAACCGCTTGTTGACCGAGCTGATCGATTTGGATGTGGGCCCGCAGAAAGTAGGCCATACATTTGAATTTAGAGACATTAAAAATGCCATTCAATTGTTTCAAACCGGAAAAACTACCGGAAAAGTAGTGGTAACGGTCAATGAATATGCTTTGCGTTAAATAATAATCATTTATTTGTTTTTGGTTGTAATTCAAATTGTCACCCATTAATTTTCAGATGTGTACTGCCACACGATTATGTACAGCAAGGTTAAAGCATACATTTCTCAATTTATTGAACTCAGTGACCAGGAGTGGGCTGAAAAGGAGAAGCTTTTAATTCCGAAATCCTTCAAAAAAGGTGAGTTGCTGCTCACCGAAGGGCAGGTATGTAATTTTGTCAGTTTTGTGAATGAAGGTTATTTTCGCGTTTTCCGGCTGGTAGATGATAAGGAAGTGACCGTAAATTTCTTTTTTGAAGACAGTTTTGCCTCCGATTACATCAGTTTTATAACGCGACAACCTGCCAGGGAAAATATTGAGGCCCTTCGTGATGCAGAAGTTCTCCAGCTAAGCTACGACTCAATGCAACAATTGCGGGAACGAACCCCTGCTTTTGAGAAATTTGGCCGGATAATAGCGGAAAAGAGCTTTATAGCCTTATATAAAAGGAGCAATGCACTATTGTATAAAAAGCCGGAAGAGCTTTACCTCGAATTGCGCCAGCAGCGGCCTAAGATCATTGAACGCATACCACAATACTTTATCGCCTCGTATTTAGGTATTACACCAGAATATTTAAGCCGTATTCGAAGCCAATTCGCCCAAAAAAAGGGATAAATGTCACATTCTGCGTTTTCTTAAAAAATGTCAATGAAATTGATTGATCTCTTGCACACCTTTGTTATGTGAAGGAGTGGAACACATTAATTGGGCGATTTTTTGAGCTTGTTCCATTTCATCACTTGAACCGTTTGTTGACAATAAAACCTCGAATGCCATGGTAACAGTATTAGAAAAAAAGAGTGAAAATGGACACGTCATGCGAGTTGACTGGCATAAGGCACACAATGTGAAGCAAGCGCTGGAAGTTTTGCATGCAATGGAAGCACAGGACAAATCACTTCAATCAGTAAGTGAAGAAGAGCGGGATGAGTTAATGCTGGATATCGAAGAAGCTTTGGATACCGATTTCCGCATTTGTTACCACTGTTTCGAATAGTGGGTAAAAGTATTGCGTAAGGTAATCCGATAGGATTTAAGAATAAAAAAATAAAGCTGGTATTAGCCGGCTTTATTTTTTTATGCCATATTGGTCCAATATTTCAAATGCCCTGTCTAATTTTTGTTCCATTGGCATATGCCCGTCTATCCAGTGTATATTCCAACCCTGCCGTTCCATTTTTCTGAACCAGGTCATTTGTCGTTTGGCAAACTGATGGATGGCTACCTCCAGTTTTTTAAACATCTTATCATAGCTAAGTGTATTTTGCAGGTAATGTGTGATGAATTTATACTCAAGTCCATAATAGACCAGCGTTTCTGACGGTACTTTCTCAAGTAGTTTTTCCACCTCTTCGATCATGCCTTCTTCAAGCCTTTGTTTCAGTCTGGCTGATATTTTGCGTTTTTGTGCAGGTCTGTCATATTTCACGCCTATGATGGCCGTATCGATTTTGGGAAAATCAATGGAAGCAGTAGGGTTCTCCTTGTAGTATCGGGCTATTTCAATCGCGCGAATCGTTCGCTTTTTGTGTTCGGTGTCTGTGGTATTGTGCAATTCGGGGTTCAGTTCCCGCAAAATACCGACCAGTTCCTCCTGCGATTTATTTTGAAGTTCGGACCTTAGATTGTCATCAGGAGGGACATCAATCAGCCGGTAGCCTTTGAGAACAGCTTCGATATACATGCCTGTACCCCCTGCAAGTATGGGGGGTTTTCCTTTATTTCGGAGGGTTTCAAAAGCTTTTAGGAAATCTTTTTGATATTCAAATACATTGTATTTGTAGCCCGGTTCCAAAAAGTCGATGAGGTGATAAGGCACCTGGTGACCATCTACAAGGTAATCTTCCAGGTCTTTTCCGGTACCAATATCCATTTCACGGTATACCTGACGGGAGTCTGCACTGATGATTTCTGTATTGAGCTCATGTGCCAGATGTGCTGCCAGTCCTGTTTTTCCACTTGCGGTGGGCCCCGTTATGGTGATCATATCAACTTTCATACTTATTGGCAAATCTACCCAAAAATTCAGTACAGCTTATGACGGTGGTCAGTCTATATGCAATTGCTACAACCAACCTCGTTTTTTAAAATAAAACAGGGTAAGTGCGGAAGAAAAGATCATGAGCAATATGGCTATAGGGTAGCCATAGGGCCAATCGAGTTCGGGCATAAAATCAAAATTCATTCCGTAAATAGAAGCGATGAGCGTAGGGGGCATGAATACCACAGTCACCACGGTAAAAATCTTGATGATCTTGGTTTGTTCTACATCCACCAAGCCCAGAAAGGCATTCTGCAAATACTCCAACCTTGAAAAAGTGAAGTTGATATGATCGAGAAGAGAGCTTATATCTTTGATCATAATCCGTAGTTTGGGGTAGGTCTCTTCGGCAAAGTAGTCACTTTTGAGCAACGACGATACCACGCGCTGTTTATCAATGATGGTTTCGCGCAATTGCATGGTCAGCTCCTGATAGCGGGCAATTTCAATCAATACTTCTTTGTGCAGATCATCTTCGAGGTTGATTTTCCTGCCCATTCGCGTAATGTCATCGGTGATCAGCTCGAGATGATCGGCATCGAAGTCAATTCTTATCTCAAATAGTAAAAGCATTACTTTGTGTGCGGAACGGTAAGTATTGGGGTTCTTTCTGAGTACGCGATATGCATCCTGAAAAGTACGGAGATCGTCGTGTCGCAGGGTAATCAGCGTTTCGTGCTTTAGCGTAAATGAAACGGTTGCCTTTTTATTTCCCTCGGGTGATGGCAGAAAGAATTTACAGTTCGCATTGATCTGCCATTCGGTTTCAAAATACTTGGAGCTGCTTTCAATTTCTTCGGCTTTTTCCTTGGCTTCTATTTCGATGTCAAAAATATCTTCCACCGAAGCTATTTCCTGTTCCGTGGGATCGCGAAGGTCCACCCATATTACATTTTCAAGGCCAATTTCTTCAATAAGGCCGGCATCACTTTCTTTTAATAGCCCGGATTTCGATTTGTAGAAGTAGAAAAACATGGATGGAAATTTTGGTTGATAAACAGGCGAAAAGATAAAACATACCTATGGCAAAGCAAAGGAGCCATCAATCAAATTATCTTTTGTTGCGCGCAACCTTTTACCGGCACCTTGCATCTATTAAGTACAAGATCATTATTCAACCTGACCATGAAAAATTATTACACCTCTATTCTCAAACTCATTTTCCTGGTACTGGCCGTCACACTGGCTTGCTACGGGGCATTTGCTGAAACAGTTAAAAGAAAAACACAGCCATTCAACTCAATTTTAGTAGGGCCGGGTTTTGATGTGAAGCTCCAGAAAGGAGATGAAGAAAAAGTGATTCTACAATCCGACGATTACCGTGTGAAGGAGGCTGTAGTTGAAGTGGTTTCGGGCAAATTGAAAGTCCATATGCCGGGAAAAATAAGTGAGTTTTACAATTCCGAGTATGAGGATTTCAGAGGGCGTGTTATTATAACGTACAAAAAGCTTGAGGATATAGAAGTTCGAACCGAGGGATTGATGTTTTGCAAAGACCCGATTGTATCTGAAACACTACAAATAAGATTGATGGGTGAGACGAGGGCTTATTTTTCCTATATTGAAGCTGCAGAACTACACACCAGGATATATGGCAAGTCAGAGGTAATATTTGAAAATGGCAAGGTGGCGCTTCACAAAATCAAGAGTTTTGGGGAGAGCAGAATGAGGGCAGGAGGGTTAAACACTAAGAACACGAAACTGACGGCATTTGGTGAAAGCAACCTCATCTTACATGCAATGGAAGGGCTTAAGGTTGCCACTTTCGGGCAAAGTAAAGTGCGCTATATGGGTAGCCCAAAGATCAAATCCACCTGGGAATTAGGGGAGCATTCCATTCAACCATATGCCAGCAACTAATTGATAAAATGCGGAGCGGGGTTTCAGCATGTACAAATGTTGAATGAATCCGGGGCAACGGGCGCGAGTTCGTTGCCTTTTTTATGTTGATCAACATATTCAAACAAAAAAGGCCGGCAAATAATGCCAGCCTTAACTTTAAATTTTATGATCCTTAATTATAAAAAGTTTTCAACCGGCGTGTAGTCCAGCCCAAATGCTTCGGCCACCGCCTTGTAAACTACATTGCCATGAATGGTATTTAAGCCTAATTTGAGCTCCTCATTCTCCTGGCAGGCCTTTTTCCAACCTTTATTGGCCAATTGTATGGCATATGGCATGGTAGCATTGGTAAGCGCAACGGTTGATGTGTAAGGCACGGCGCCCGGCATATTGGCCACGCAATAGTGGATCACATCGTCGATCACATAGGTCGGATCGGCGTGTGTTGTAGGTTTACAGGTTTCTATACATCCGCCCTGGTCTACCGCTACATCAACCAGCACTGTTCCCGGTTGCATATCTTTCAGCATATCTCTCGTGATGAGGTGCGGCGCTTTAGCGCCCGGAATTAATACTGCACCTACGATCAGATCTATCTGAGGTATTATGTTTCTTATATTGTACTCATTCGACATCATGGTGAAAACATTGGCCGGCATGATATCGGACAAATAACGCAATCGCTTCAGGTTTATATCCATTATGATCACTTCAGCGCCCAGTCCTGCGGCCATCTTGGCAGCCTGTGTGCCCACGATACCGCCTCCGAGCACCAATACTTTGGCGGGACGCACGCCGGGCACACCACCCAAAAGTATACCCCTTCCGCCCATTGGTTTTTCAAGGTATTTGGCGCCTTCCTGCACTGCCATCCTTCCTGCCACTTCACTCATAGGCACAAGTAGCGGAAGACTGCCGTCAGTTCTCTCTACTGTTTCATAGGCCAGACAAATAGCCTTGCGGTCCACCATCGCCTTGGTAAGGGGTTCATATGAAGCAAAGTGAAAATAAGTGAACAATAATTGATTTTCTTTAATCAGGTTGTACTCTTCCTCAATGGGCTCTTTCACCTTAATGATCATTTCAGCGATATCATATACCGCTTTAATTGTAGGTAGTATTTTCGCACCGGCTTCTACATAAGCTTCATCCGACACTCCACTGCCTTCACCGGCGGTAGCTTGTACATAGACCTCATGTCCATGTTTCAGAAATTCTGTTACTCCGGCAGGCGTTACAGCAACGCGGTTCTCATTATTCTTAATTTCTTTAGGAACTCCAATTATCATTTTACCGTTCGTTTAAATATAAGTACTTAACAATTTCTACCCATAAGACTTCAACCTTTGCAATAACAATTTTGAAAAGTTATGGTCAGTTCCGTATAAAATTGTATAAAAACATTCGGAATGCCATAATTAATTTCCGGCTTGACGAGATTTAAGTAGGTTTCCTTTCGGAACCTGGCAAATCTTTATCTAGAAAAAGCGCTATTTCAAAATCCTAGCCAATGCTTAAAATATGGTTTTTTCATTTAGTAAAAACTTAAAACAATATTTTATATTTTAGCATTTATATTATCATAAATTTTGATAAATCCCCTATTTTAAGCTATAAATAGGTTCTTTTACTGATTTGGTAGCCAATAATTTTTTTTGAAAGCTACAAAAAATTCGTTAGATTTGTTATAGTGCTATTAAAAATGTACAAAAAAATAGTGTCAACTTAAACTGATAGATGTGAATTCCACCAAGACCATAAGCGATATTAATCTAACTGTTGAAGAAATTCTAAACGATTATAAACTTGCCTGCGAAAGCCGTGAAGCAAGTTTATTGGGCCGGAAGGAAGTATTTATGGGAAAAGCCAAATTCGGAATATTTGGCGATGGTAAAGAAGTGGCTCAGATTGCTATGGCCAAATCTTTCAAAAAAGGAGATTTCCGATCCGGGTATTATCGGGATCAAACATTCATGTTTGCTATTGGTGAGTTGAACATCCAGCAATATTTTGCGCAACTTTATGCCCATACTGATATTGAAGCTGACCCTGCCTCCGGAGGAAGGCTTATGAACGGACACTTTGCCACCAGGTCACTCGATGAGAACGGTCATTGGAAAAACCTGATGGAAATCCATAACAGTAGTGCCGATGTATCCCCCACTGCAGCACAGATGCCTCGTTTGGTAGGTTTGGCCTATGCTTCAAAGTTGTATCGCGAAAACCCGGAATTAAAATCATTCAAGCAATTTTCCATAAATGGAAATGAAGTAGCTTTTGGTACCATTGGTAATGCTTCTACATCCGAAGGGATATTTTTTGAAGCCATAAATGCGGCCGGCGTGTTACAGGCGCCCATGTTGATGGCAGTTTGGGATGACGGTTATGGAATATCAGTACCTAATAAATACCATACCACCAAAGAAAGTATCTACGATGCGCTTCAGGGCTTTCAACGGGAAAAAGGCAAGCCGGGCGGGCTCGAAACCTTCCAGGTTAAAGGATGGGATTATATCGAGTTGATCAAGACATTTAAAAAAGCTTCGGAACTTTCCAGAAAAGATCATGTGCCTACACTCGTACATGTAACTGAACTCACCCAACCGCAAGGTCACTCTACCTCAGGTTCGCATGAAAGATATAAGGAAAAAGAACGCCTGCAGTGGGAAAAAGAACATGACTGTCTATTACAGTTCAGAAACTGGATATTGAAAAATGAATTCGCTCATGAATCTCAACTGGAATCAATAGAGCAGGAGGCGAAGGAATTAGCTAAAAAATCAAAAGACAGTGCATGGAAAGCCTACATCGGCGATATTAATAATGATAAAGAAGAAGCCATTGCCCTTTTGGACGATCTGATCGAGGAGATCGGTTTGAGTGAAAAAATAACAACTTTAAGAAAGCAGCTTAAGGACAATCGCAACCCACTGAAACAAGATGTGATCAAAACCCTAAAGTTTGTCTTACGCGAATCCAAAAATTTGCAACATATTTCGGCCAGAAAAAGAATTTCACTTTGGCTGAAAGCGAAAGATGAGCGAAATCAGGAGCACTACAGCTCGCATCTCTACAGTGAATCAGATGAATCGGCATTAAAAGTTCCGGAGGTGAAAGCTGAATACGGTAGCGAGCCTCAGCTTGTAGATGGAAGAGAAGTGTTACAGGCATGTTTCGATGCAGCATTCGAACGAGACCCACGTGTAGTGGCTTTTGGGGAGGACTTGGGTAAAATTGGAGATGTAAACCAGGCTTTTGCCGGATTGCAAAAGAAATTTGGTGAAATCAGAATTACGGATACCAGTATCAGAGAGACGACCATTATTGGTCAGGGAATTGGCCTGGCATTACGCGGGTTGAGGCCGATTGCTGAAATCCAGTATCTGGATTACCTTATTTACGCCATCCAAACCTTATCCGATGACCTGGCTTGTCTTCAGTATCGAACGAAAGGCGGTCAAAAAGCGCCATTGATCATTCGTACAAGAGGTCACCGCCTGGAAGGAGTATGGCATGCCGGCTCACCCATTAGTATGATATTGGGCGCTCTACGAGGAATTTATGTTTTGGCGCCCAGAAATATGACCCAGGCCGCAGGGTTCTATAATACTATGTTGCGTTCAGACGATCCCGCATTGATCATTGAAAGCCTGAATGGTTACAGGCTAAAGGAACAGTTGCCTGAGAATGTAGGGGAATACACAGTGCCGCTTGGCAAACCTGAAATATTGAGGGAAGGAAACGATATTACTGTAGTCACATATGGCTCGATGTGCCGAATTGTAATGGAGGCCTCACGACAACTTGAAGAAGAAACAGGCATTTCGGTAGAAGTGATAGATGTTCAGACCCTCTTACCTTTTGATATTGATCATACCATAGTCGATTCACTTAAGAAAACCAACCGGGTGATCTTCGCAGATGAAGATGTGCCGGGTGGTGCAGCAGCCTATATGATGCAAAAAGTGCTGGAGGAGCAGGATGGCTACCGGTACCTTGACTCAAAACCGATAACTGTAACCAGTAAGGAGCACAGGCCGGCCTATGGTTCAGATGGTGATTACTTCTCGAAACCCAATGTTGAGGATATATATGATGAAGTTTATCGAGTTATGCAGGAAACTAACCCGTCAAAGTATCCGGACATCTATTAGAAAGGATGCAAATGATAAAAAAAGCCCTGGAATAAACTTCAAGGGCCTTTTTTATGTCCTAATGTTTATCTATTTAATAATTTGATCAATTAAAAACTCCTCTGTTTCCACCCAGTTCGATTTGTTTAAGGCCCTGTCCTGAATGCGTGCACGTAGTTTAAGGGTATCATTTCTGAATTGTAAGAGGAAAGTAGATCTCACACCATATTTTAAGGTACCTTCCAGTGGCCGGTCGCGCAGACCTTCATTTAGAATCGGGAAACGACCATTGAAGCCATTGGTGCAATTGTTTGGCCAGTTTTCATTAGTACTGAAGTTGAATAACTCAAATTCGCCGTTTCTTTTCACCCAAAATTCCAGGAAAAAGTTGAAATGGTCTGGATTGCGTATAACATATATTGTATCTCGTTTTGTAATAGTTGTGTCAGGTGTTTCTATAGTCTGTACCAATAGTTCATAATTTTCGCAATTCAGCGGTGGAAGTGTATCATTGTCGCCAAACTTTAAAGTGTCCTGACCGCCATTTGTAAGGATGAATCTCGCTATCTCATAAGGCGGAAAATTTTCATCTCCTGCCAGGCCTAAATCCCCGTCTCCATCCTGAAAATCAAGGAAAATATTTAATGAATCAAATAAATCTTCATTCGATCGCTTAAACTCAAAACTATTCAGGCTGATAACCGGATTATTTGGAAATTCCGGCGGCCTTTCACAAGATGAAAAGCCGATTATTAATACAATGCCGATAAAAAGAAGTTTTTTCATTTAACTTGTCCTTTTATTTTTGGGTCGATTCCCACTAAACATTAATATAACGAGTGAACTTTTTTAAAAGTTTTGATATTGAACTGGCTAATATCCATAATACGAGCTTTGAAAAGCTCGCATTAGACCTTTTTAAGTATCAGTCGGTGCATAATGAAGTTTATCGATCATATTTAACTTCCCTGCCCTTTGATACAACTAAGGTAACAAGTATTGAGGATATTCCTTTTTTACCTATTGAATTTTTTAAGAGCCACATTATCAAAACCAATAACTGGGAGGCTGTTAAAACATTCAGAAGTAGCGGAACAACGGGCAACTTCACCAGCAGACATTATGTAGACGACATTGAGCGATATGAAAAGCACTGTGAAAGGATATTTGAGTTCTTTTACGGGCCGGTTGCATCCTATCATATCCTCGCTTTGCTGCCTTCCTATCTCGAACGCGATGACGCTTCCCTGGTAGCCATGTGCCGGCATTTGATCAAAAGATCCGGAAAGTCCACTTCCGGATTTTATCTTGACAACTTTGATGCGTTGTTCCAAACTTTGAAAAAATTACAGCAGAATAAAGAAAAGGTGTTGTTAATAGGCGTGACCTTCGCGCTGCTTGATTTTGTAGAGCGGTACAAGTTGGCTTTTCCTGATCTGATTGTGATGGAAACCGGTGGAATGAAGGGTAGGAGAAAGGAAATGGTCAGGGCGGAAGTTCATGAAAGGTTATGTTTAGGTTTCGGGATAGATCAAATTCATAGTGAGTATGGCATGACGGAACTGTTTAGCCAGGCATATTCTAAGGGATCAGGCATATATCATTGCCCTCCATGGATGAAGATAATGGCACGTGATATTTCCGATCCATTTTCTTCAACATCAAGCAAAAGTGGCGTGATAAAAGTGTGTGATCTGGCCAATTTGCATAGCTGTGCTTTCATAGAGACACAGGATTTGGGACGTATACATGACAACGGCAGTTTCGAAGTATTGGGAAGAATGGACAATACCGAACAAAGAGGATGCAACTTAATGGTGTCCTAGTGTTGTGGCAAGATGAGATTTGTTTATTTTTATCTTTGAAAAAGACAAGTTTATCGATTTATTTAGATAGAAATAATGAATTTTAAATGGTTTAATTGATTTTTTAGCCGGATAATTGTTAACATTAACGAACGTTAATGGGTGCATAAACGTAAAAAAGGCTTGTACCTTTGGAATAGGTCAATTATTTTTGTTATAATATTGAAGAAAAAATCTGTAGTTATGAAGCTGAAATTGATTGCGATAACATTTTTTTTGTTTGCTTTAGGGGCTTGCACACAAAAAACCTGCCCTACCTACACAAAGGATAATGTAAAAGAAATTCAAAATGTGGAACAGAACGTCTGAATTTTAGGCGTACTGTTCTACATCTTTAGCTTTTATTTCATCCCCGCACATAATCACCAGTCTTTCGGTCACATTGCGTAGTTCACGTATGTTGCCTGTCCAGTCCTTTGATTGAAGCAATTCCAGCGCTTTTTTCTCGATTGATTTCTTTTTGGCGCCATATTCCTTAGCCAGTTCTGTGAGGAAATGGCCAACCAGTACGGGAATATCTGATTTCCGTTCGTTCAATGGCGGAACTTTGATCAGTATAACGCCGATTCTATGGTAAAGGTCTTCCCTGAATTCTTTTTGTTCAATGGCATCCTTGATATTCTTATTGGTGGCTGCCACCACGCGTACATCTACTTTAATGTCTTTGTCACCACCAACACGGTTTATTCTGTTTTCCTGGAGGGCCCTTAGCACTTTTGCCTGGGCCGACAAGCTCATGTCGCCTATTTCATCCAGAAACAGCGTCCCGCCATTGGCCTGCTCAAATTTCCCTATTCGCTGTTTTACAGCAGATGTAAATGAACCCTTTTCGTGGCCAAACAATTCACTTTCAATTAATTCAGAAGGAATAGCAGCGCAATTGACCTCAACGAAAGGGCCACTTGCACGTTGGCTTTTCTCATGCAACCAGCGGGCCACCAATTCTTTTCCCGTACCGTTTGGTCCTGTAATCAAAACACGTGCTTCTGTGGGGGCTACTTTTTCAATTGTTTCTTTCACCTGATTTATGGCGTCAGACTCTCCAACAATATCGTAGGCTTTGGAAATTTTCTTCTTCAGAACTTTGGTCTCCTGCACCAGATCAGATTTGTCAAGGCCATTGCGTACCGTAATAAGCAAACGGTTCAGGTCTGGCGGTTTTGGTATAAAATCATAAGCGCCTTTTTTCACTGCCTCTACTGCAGTTTCTATGGTCCCATGGGCCGATACCATGATAAATGGCGTTTCTATTTGATTTTGAATGGCATAATCAAGCACTTCCATGCCGTCTTTTTTAGGCATTTTAATATCGCACAAAGCGAGATCGAATTGATTGGACTCAAGCTTTTTTATCGCATCATCACCGTCTTGTGCTTCGTGTACTTCATACTTCTCGTATTCCAGTATCTCTTTTAAGGTGTTGCGAATGCTTTTCTCGTCGTCGATGATGAGTATTTTTGCCATAGTAGTTATTGTTAAAAAAATGCAGGCCTGTAAGCCGGATTCTGTATCGCGCCATTGCACGATTCTTATCATTTATCTGGGCCAACCGTCACCGGAGGGCTCAAACGACCTACCCATTCGGCCTCCCAAGGGATGAAACGGGCCGCTTCATTGCTTTCGCAAAACCGAACCTATTTGGCCTTTCAACCTGTAAGGTTTACCTTGCTCCTTTCGTCGCCGAAAGAACGGTGGGCTCTTACCCCACCATTTCACCCTTACCCTGACAAAACCCGTTTGCCGGGGCGGTATATTTTCTGTTGCACTATCTGTTGCATCACCGTCGCCGGTAATACACCTTCCTGTTAGGAAGTACAGCGCCCTGCGTTGTCCGGACTTTCCTCCTTATGTTTTTCAATAAGGCGATAAGACGACCTGCATCACAAATATCATAAAATAATTAGATATACCCAGAGTTATCTATTGCTCCGTGATATACGCATCGGTCAGATTTTATTACGGAACAAATTTGAATTAGTTAACGTCTAAACCTGTCATTTTAAATTCCCACTTATCTGCAGTCTGCGCAACTTCCTGAATGATGTCTTTCAGACCTTCTTCCTGTATGCTTTCAAGAAATGCACAACCTTCCACTTTAATGTAGTCATCCACCAATACGAACTTGGCGTAACAAGTCCTGGCATTTTCCATTGTAAGTCTCCTGAAGTCAATATCATCAGAGGCGGGACAAACCTTGGAAGAAAACTCAATACTTGTTTTATTAAACTGGTCATTGAATTTCATGAGGCCAAGTACAGCCTGGTAACGGGTGTCTTTTAGCGGGACGATGATGACAGATTTACTTTTGTCATATTCCGAGAATTGGCCACCTATTTCGCCGGCATAATTCTCCATAAAGTCATTGAAACGAAAACTCATGGATTTCTGTAGGGCATACTTGGTTGTGATGCCTTAAATTTTGCAAACTATAAACAATAATAAAGCTAATTTTCAAAAGTAACTATTAATTCAAATTTAATGCCGTTTAGTTAAGG